>JBCKBR010000001.1:0-141419 GCA_038911065.1 Gaiellales bacterium
TCCGCGCAGTGCCGCTCCACTTTTCGCTTTGTTGTGCGAAAAAACAGGCAGCATATTTTTGTTTTTGGCTTAGATACTAGGCTCTTGGAGCGGACATGATGGGCCCGGGCCCATCATGTCCACCAGCGCTGTTTTGTGATGGGATTTCGTGGTTATGGCGTCCGCCCGCACCACGAAATCCCACAACCGTCCCTGGTTCGGATCGGGGCATACGATCAGGGCATGCGCTTTCCAGAACTCACGGGCCGTTCGCTGTTGGGCAAGACGGTGCGCCTCCCTGCAGATCTGCCCGCCGAACGAACACTTGTCCTGTGTGCCTTCAAACAACGTCAGCAAGAGCAGGCCGATCGCTGGATTGGGCGCGCGGTGCGCGAATTGGCGATTCCGAACTCGCCACTCGAACTACCGCCGGATGCCCGGCGTGCGGTGATCGAGGTCCCGTGCTTCGACCGCAGGTGGCGGCCGATACGACGGCTGATCGACGGGGGCATGGCCGGATCGATTATGCAGCCGCCGATTCTGGCGCGTACGATCACGGTCTACGGCGATGTCGGAGCAATTCTGCGAGCGCTCGACGCCAACACGACGGCACAGATTCAGGCACGGGTTGTGTTGCGTAGTGGACAGATCCTGGCTATGGCCGAGGGAGAACCTGAGGGTGCAGCGTGGGAGGCGATTGCCCGCGAGTTGTGGAGCTAGCTGCAAGGGCCGCGCCGATGATGCCCGCATCCGTGCCGAGCGTGGCCGCGACGACGGGTGGGACGAGTGCGTAGGTCGTGTCGATCGCGGCGTGGATCGCCTGCGTAATCAACTCGCGGTAGCGCTCGTTGAGACCGAGGCCTCCCCCAAGCACGATCAGGCCAGGATCGGTGGCGTGCACGATGCGCGCGATCTCGAGGCCGAGCGCCTCAGCACCAGCTGCGATCGCGGTGTCACCCGCCGCCTCCGCAAAGGCCTGTTCCGCGGTTTTTGTACCGGCTGCACGTGCGATCGCCGGCCCACTGGCAACGTCCTCAACCAGTGGAGCGCCGAGGATAATCGCCCGTCCGTCAGCGCCCGCCCATGGCTCGCCGCGCACTACGAGTGTCGATGAGATACCCGTGCCGACCGTCACATAGAAGAACGATGAGGAGTCGCGGCCCGCGCCGAAGCGCGCCTCCGCCAGCGCGGCTGCGAAGACGTCCGAGACAATCCGCACCGGCGCAACACCCTCAAAGGCACCAGCCACGTCGGTCGAGCGCCAGTCCCAATTGGCTGCGCTCTGAATGCGGCCTGCGGCGTCGACCATCTCGGGCACACCGATGCCAACCGTTGATCCCTCAACGCGTAGTGCTCGGCCCAGGTTGACGCAGTCGAGTAGCACTGCGCCGCCGCCGCGACCAGCCCCCGTTGAGACGACGCGTCGGTCGGAAACCTTGCCGGTTTCAGTATCGACCCGTCCGGCCGCGAGCTTCGTGCCGCCCGCGTCGATTCCGACGACGACGCTCACGGTAGGAACGAGGGCGCGACGCCGAAGACGAGCTTGCAGCGCTGAGCACCGACGTTACGGATGTCGTACGTCGAGCCAGCCGGCACGAACATCGCGTCCTCGTCACCGAGTTCGGCGACGACCTCGCCTTCGCCGTGGCTCGCTCGCACATACGTCGATCCGGACAGGCTGAAGAGGATCAGATCGCCGCCATGGGCCTTGCCGGTGGAGATACCACCCGGCGACAACTCGATCCAGCCAGCCGTCAGATGTTGCGTCGAGATCTCGACGCCGGTCAGCACACCCGGCTCGTAGCGCAGGACGGCGTCGCGACCATCGTGGACGGTAAACGCGCCATGGTTGCGGCCACCACCGAGGTGCGCATCGTCGTAGTACCGCCAGTCGCTCTGCTCGAGGTACGGCCGCGTACGCGCGTGCACACCGCTGGTACCTGCAGACGGCGGCGGTGCGAACAGCTCGAGCACGCGCAGTGGTTGGCCACCGTGGGCGTAGACGTGCTGCCACGTGTCGGGCCCAAACGATGCGCCGTGCCCCGTCGGTACGTGGACGACGTGGCCCGTCTCGGGGTTGATCAGCACCATCTCGCCTTCGAGCACGTGCAGGTACTCGTCGGCACCAAAGATCGTGCGGAACTCCTTCGAATGACGATACGAGCCCTCGGGGCCAACGCCGAAGACGAGGCAATGCACCTTGTCGGTCGAGGCGTAGATCCAGTCATTGACTTCGCCGGCCTCGTTGTCGCCCCAGACATGGCGCGTGACGCCCAGGCGCGTAATCAGCGTCGGGCCGTCGAAGGTGGGGCGGGGGGAGGGCTTGTACGTCGTCATCAGTTGCTCGGATCATGGCGCGCGCGCCGATCGCGTGCGACAACGGGCCACGCGTCATAGGAGACGGCGGGGAAGCTGCTCTCGATTTCGACGGTCGTGCCGGTTCGTCCGGCCTCCTGTGCGGCGAGCATAATCTCGAGCGCGTGATACCCATGCTCGGGTCGCATCAGTGGCTCGCGATCCGTTTCGATCGCCTCAACGAGGTGGGCGAGACCATCCGTCCAGCGCCACGATGGCTTGGTTTCGGGGTGCAGTGTCCAGGCATCGCGCTCATTTTCCCACACTTCGTAGCCATTCGGCGCCCAGTCGTCGCCGAGCATCTGCAGTGTCCCGTCGAGCCCGTAGATCTCGATCGCCGGCGTCTTGTACTTCTGGATTGTGAAACCCGTTGTCACGACGCCGAAGCAGGCGTTGCCGAAATCGATGGTGACGTGCGCGTTGTCGTCGACCTCGACGGGCATCAGTTCGCCTTCGACGACGCGCTCGGCAATCGCCGTGCCGACCATCCCGGAAACGCGCTTCGCCGGGCCCAGTAGGGCACAGAGCGACACAACGTTATAGACGCCGAGGTCGAACAGCGCGCCGCCGCCACTCGTGTAGAACCAGCGCCCCCAGTCGGGGCCAGACCAGCCATAGAGCGCGCGGGCTAGTGTCGGTCGGCCGATGCGGCCAGCAGCGAGATCGGCGTGGATGGAGCGAAAGGTCGGCGAGAGGATGACATGCGGCGCAGGCACCAAATGTCCGGGCGACGTCTTGGCGAACTCGACGAGGCGAGCGGCTGTCTCGAGATCGGTCGCCATCGGCTTCTCGACTAGCACGTGCTTGCCTGCTGCGAGCGCTGCCTCGGCGAGTGCGCCGTGGGCTGGCATCGACGTCAGGATCAGTACGACGTCGACGCCCGGGTCTGCGATTACGTCCTCGGCGTTCGTTAGATCTGCAGCGACTCCATATTGGTCAGCGGCGAAGGCGCGCTTCTCAGCATGGGAGTCGTAGACGGAGCGCACGGCAACCCGGAGATCGCGGATTAGTGGCGCCAGTTCGGTGCGGTACGGCCCCTCAAAGACGTTGCCGAGACCGATGATGCCGATGCCGATCATGCGTCATCGGCCTGCTCGTCGCGCGCAGTCGCGTAGTAGGCCGCGGTCCAGGTCGGGTCGTCAACGTCGTGGCCGGCCCGCTCGGCGAGGATCGCGGTGGCGGCGCACGTCGCGGGCAGATGTGTGGCGAAGGCGAAGCGACGATCGATCGTGTCCGCGCTAGGCACGGTCACGACGGTGGCGCCTGTCGCGCTGCACATCCGCACGGCCTCATCGAACCCCGGGTCGCCGTGCGTGGCGAGCGCGAAGACGAGGTGCTGCGGGTTGAGGCCGTACATCACGCTGGTCGCGCCCTCGCGTGTTTCGGCGCCCTCCGCCGGTATTCGCGCGATCTCTTTCAGCAGCAGCGCCGTCTCCAGGGCCGACGCCCATGCTGGTCCGCCACCAAAGGCCGCCGCGGCGACCGGAAGCGCAAGCGAGCCGAACTGCTGCTCGGCCCACTCCGGTGCTGCAGCGATTGCGGTTTCGAGCGCAGCGGGGCCAGCCAGCGGGATCCGCTCGAGTTCGGCGTCGCCGGTTACACGCCCCCAAAGGATCAGGCCCAGCGCGAGCGCGCCGGCCAACGCTTGGGTGTGCGTAATTGCTCGCTGATGCAGCACGGTCTGGAGCACGACCGCATCGGCGAGCTTGCCGAGCGTCGAGTCGGCGTGTGCTGTCAGCGCCACAATCGGACGCGGCGCGCCTTGCTCGATCGCTTTGACGACGTCCTTGAACTCGCCGGATGAGGACACCGCGAGCAGTCGATCACCATCGCGCCACCGGAACTTCGGGTCGGCGACAATGCCGGCCGGCAGTGCCACGAGTTCGGGGCCAGCGCCAGTCTCGAGTGCCGCGAGCGCGAGCCCGAAGACGACATAGTAGGCGGCGCCATTACCGGTCGCGATCACGCGCCGCACCGACGGATCGCGCAAGATCGCGGCGGCCTCCGCGATGCCCGTGGCAGTGTCGAGCGTGCGCGTCAACGCCTCCGGCATCTCCAACACATCGAGCCACAGTCCGGTCTTCAGCATCGCCAAAGAGGCTATCAGAGCGACGAATTGCGGCAGATTCTCGCCGAGTTCCCACGCGCACGGGCTGAGCCCTATACTTGCGCCACTCGTAGTATGTTCACTAGGGAGGGTGATGGGATGAGGAAATGGATTCTCGGCGCAGTTGTGGCAATGCTTGCCGCACTGATCGCCGCATGTGGAGGTACGCCGGGCCCGGACACGAATGCGTCCACGAGCGCGGCAACAACTGTGGCAACCGCGGCGTCTGATGCAGACAATCCGTTTGCCAAGTACGGCGATATCACCTTGACGGTGTGGTCGGCGGATAATCAGGATCCGGGCCCGATGCCGGTAATCAAAGAGCTCGCAGCGCAGTTCGAAGCCATGTACCCGAACGTCAAGATCGAATTGACGTTCAAGGGCTTCACCGATTACATGAAGGTCATCAAGCTCGCACTTTCTGGCAATGATGCTCCTGATGTTGCCGAGGGAAACCAGGGCTTTGCCGTCGACGGTGCACTCGTCAAGGCGGGGCTCGTGCTGCCACTCACCGATCAGCTAGAGACGATGGGCTGGAAGGACTGGTACACGCCCGATACGTTCCAGCAGTTCCAGTGGTCGGATGACGGCATAAAGTTTGGTGAGGGCACCACGTTTGGTGTTGCCCAGTTTGGCCAGTCGACCGGCATGTTCTACAACAAGGCCAAGATGGCTGAGGCGGGTGTCGATCCCACAACGTGGGCGACGTTCGACGACATGCAGGCTGGACTCAAGACACTGCGCGCCGCATTACCGGCCGATGAGGCTGTCATCAACCTTGGCAACAAGGATGGGTATGAGGCGGTACACGCGTGGGGCATGATCCAAGGTGCGTACAACGAGAACGCCCAGGCGATCCGCGATTGGGTCTTCCAAGCGGATGGTGCCACGTTTGATACGCCTGGCAACATCGAGTCGATGCAGGTATTGAAGGACTGGGTTGACGCTGGGTACTTTGGCAAGGACTACAACGCGGTTGGTGAGAACGATGCGGCTGCCGCATTCGGCAAGGGTTCCGGTGCGATCTACTTGGGTGGCAACTGGCAGGCGGGTGTTATCAAGGAAGGGCTTGGTGACGATGCTGGCTTCATGAATGCGCCACCTGGTATCAGCGGCAAGCACATCGCAATCGGCTCGACGTCGTTGCCGTGGCACATCTCGTCGAAGTCGAAGTATCCGGACGTCGCTGCGGCGTTCCTCAATCACCTGATCAATGGTGAGGGCTCGGCACAGTTGTTGTACAGCCAGGTCCAGATCCCCGCAGTGCAGTCCGCACCGCAGCCAGAGGGTGATGAGTATCTGGGTGCAGTCGCCACGGGGTGGCAGCAGCTCGTCAAGGATGGTGGTTTGACACTGTTCCCCGACTGGTCGTCCCCATCGATGTTCGACACGATGGGCGCTGCCTTCCAGAAGTTGATGGCGGGCAAGATGACGCCTGAGGAGGTTGCGAAGGAACTGCAGGACGACTGGCAGAAGTACCACGACGAGCTCACCAAGGGGTGAGTTCGTCTGTCACGAGCGAAGCGCGCCGCCGCCGCGGGATCTTCGGATCTCGCGGCGGCGGTCGCCGCCGTGACCGCGCGCCAGGTGAGCCGAGGTACGTCGCTTTTCTATTTTTGCTACCCGCGCTCGCGTTCTATCTGATCTTCACGATGTTGCCGTTGCTGCACACCGTGTGGCTATCGTTTTTTGAGTGGGATGGCCTTTCGCCCGGCACGTGGACCGGGCTCGACAATTATCGCGAGATCCTCAACGACGAGGATATTCGCAGTGCATTTGTCCACTCGATCAAGCTGATCCTCTACTACTCGGGCATCGCCGTTGTGGTGGCGTTGCTGTTGATCATGGTTATCCAGCGTGCCAAGGTGCGTGGCCTGACGTTCTTTCGAACGCTGATCTTTCTGCCACAGACGATTGCTGTTGTCGTTGTCGCACAGGCGTTTGTCTGGATTTATGCACCGCAGGGTCCACTCAATACGTTGCTGGAGCCGTTCGGGCTCAATCGAACCTGGCTGGGTGAGTTCAACACGGCGTTGCCGGCGCTCGGCTTTGTTGGTTCGTGGATGACCTTCGGTCTCGCGTTCGTGCTGTTTCTTGCAGGCATGCAACGCATTCCCCAATCACTCTATGACGCTGCACGCGTCGATGGCGCGACTCTTTGGCAAGAGATGCGCGTCGTCACGATTCCACAGTTACGCAACGAACTCGCGGTCGTGATCACCTTGACGACGATCACGGCGCTCCGTTCGTTCGATCTCATTTACAACACAACGTCGGGTGGGCCGGGTGGCGAAACGCGCGTGCCAAGCGTGCTGATCGTGCTCAATGCCTTTACCTATGGCAAGGTCGGGATGGCCAGTGCGATTGCCGTCGTGCTGACGATCATCATCTTCGCGGTTGCAATTCTGATTACACGTATCGGTGATCGAAGCGAGCACGCATGACGACGCGCCGAGACCAGTACACGGCGTACATCGTGCTTGGCCTCTTTTCCTTTCTTGCCGTCTATCCGGTGATTGGCATCGTGTTGCTCGCCTTCCACGACAAGGGCGACAACGTGACGGGCTTCGCCTTGCCGACGACATTTTCGTTTGCAACGTTTGAGAAGGCGTGGGTGGGAGGTAATTTTGCGAGCGGTCTGTGGTCTAGTTTTGTCGTTGCAATGAGCGTCACAGTCGTCTCCGTGGTCCTCTCGATTGGTACGGGCTACGCCTTCGGCACGATGCGTTTTCCCGGCGCTTCGCTGATCTTCGGTGTGATCCTGCTCGGGCTGATCTTCCCGTACGAGGCGACTGTGATTCCGCTCTACTACGACTTTCAACGGTTCAATCTGTTGAATACGTATTGGGCGCTGATCCTGCCGCAGATTGGCCTCTCAATCTCGTTTGGGACGTTCTGGATGCGCGCCTTCTTTCGATCCACGCCGAGGAGCCTGATCGAGGCCGCCCGTGTTGACGGTGCATCCAGTTGGACGATTCTGGTGCGTGTCTTGTTGCCACAGGCCAAACCGGCGGTGCTCACGCTGAGTGCCTTGATCTTTATGTATACCTGGAACGAGTTCCTGCTGGCTCTCGTGATGATCCAAGATCCGTCACTGACGACGGCGCCGCTCGGGCTCAGTTTCTTTGCCACGGCAACGCGCGCTGGCGATCCAACCGCAGTTGCCGCAGCGGCCGTTATTGTGGCGTTACCCGTGGTGATCGTGTACGTGTTCTTGCAGCGTCACTTCATTCGCGGCGTCACATCTGGCGCAGTAAAGGAGTAGGTCGTGGCGGCAATTCGGATGGCGTATATCGGGGGCGGATCGACGCGTGCCGTTGGCACAGTCGCCTCGTTTATTCATCAGGGCGACGACTTCGCGGGGTCCGAGATCGTACTGATCGACTTGCCAGGCTCGCGCCTCGACCTCGTTAAGTCGCTCGCCGAGAAGATGGCGAAGGCGCGCGGACTCGATATGACGTTCACGACCACGACCGATCGTCGCGCAGGTCTGACCGACGTGGACGCCGTCCTCTCGAGCTTCCGTCCAGGGGGTTTCGAGGCACGCGTGCTCGACGAGCGGATTCCGCTCCGCAACGGTGTGATTGGTCAGGAGACGCAGGGGCCTGGTGGATTCTTTATGTGCTTGCGTTCGGTCAATGTGATGATCGGCGTTGCCGAGGACCTCGCGGCTGTCGCGCCCCAGGCGAAGGTGTTCAACTACACGAACCCCGTCAATCTGGTGGCGCAGGCGTGGACGACGCATTGCGCCATTCCACTGGTCGCGCTGTGTGAGGGACCGATTGTGTATCCCCGCGAGTTGATGCGCGATCTCGGCTACATCTACGACGATGTCGACGCCAAGATGGTCGGCCTCAACCATGCCTCGTGGGCGTTCGAGCAGACGTATCAGGGCGAGGACGCGATGCCGATCCTGCGTCGCGAATGGGAGGCGCGCAAAGACGATCCGAACGAGGACCGCGACCTTCTGCGTCGGCTGAGGATTGCGACGACGTTCGACGCGATCCCGTCGCACTACTTCCAGTACTACTACTGCGAGGACGAGGTGCTGGCCGAGCTCGAGGCGAAGGGCACGACGCGTGCCGAGGACATCCTGTCGTGGACGCCAGGCTATTGGGAGCATTACGAGGAGCAGTCGCGGTCCGATGATCCACAACTGGACCCGGCCCGTTCGCGTGGTGGCATCCACGAGCTCGAGCTCGCGATCGACGTGATGGACGCCGTCTTCAACGATAAGGACGAGATTCATCCCGTCAACGTCCCAAACAAGGGCGGCATGTTGCCCGGGTTCGCAGAGGACATCGTGGTCGAAATTTACGGGCGCTGCAACAAGGATTGGATCGAACCGTTGCCTGCACCGCCACTGCCACGCGACGTACGGGGTCTGGTCGAGGCGCTCGCTGAGTATCAGGCCTTGGCGGGCCAGGTCGCCTGGGAGGGCGATTGGAAGGCCGACATTCGCGCCTTGGCGGCCAACCCGCTGGTGCGCACGATTGACAAGGCCGAAACGATCTACATGGAGCTCGCGGCCGCACATCGGGCGCACTTGCCCGAGCGCCTCGTGCCGCCCAGTCTGCGATGAACGGCGGCGGGTTTGTGCTCGGTGCGGACGGAGGTAACACGAAGACGGTTGTGCTGCTTGCCCGTATGGATGGCGAGATCATCGGTTGGGGTCGTGCCGGCTCGAGCGACGTGTACGACACGGCGGGCGCCGATGCCGCGATCTGCGCGTTGACGACTGCCGTGCGCGCAGCCTGCGCGATGGCGGGGTGTCAAGGCAGTCAGGTGGAATCGGCGGTGTTCGGTCTGGCCGGTGCCGACTGGCCGGAAGATTTTGCGTTGCTCGATGCTGCCATGCGCGGTGAACTTGGAGGCGACGTGACGATTCTCAACGATGCCGTCAACGCAATTCGCTGCGGCACGCCGGATGGTGTCGGCGTCGTCGTGTCGTGTGGCACGGGGGGGACCGCCGCCGCCGTCGGTCCGAATGGGCAGGTGTATCACCGTGGCTTCTGGCCCGAACCTTCGGGTGCACGCGAGATCGGACGCCTCGGCTTACAGTCGGTCCAGCGCGCCTGGCTCGGCCTCGAGGGGCCGACGCTGTTGACCGAGTTGGCACTCGCGCGTTATGGCGCGAGCGATCCCGACGATCTGTTGCATCGGCGGACGGCTCGCGGGCGACCCGACACGACGGATAGTCGCTGGTTTTGTCCTGACGTATTGGATGCTGCCGCGGCAGGAGACGCGACCGCGCGTACGATCGTGCAACGCGAAGGCAATGTGTTGGGTGGACAGGCGCGGGTCTGTGCGCAGCGCGTCGGCTACGCGGACGCATTTCCACTCGTCTTCGTTGGTGGTGTGTTGAGCCATCCGAGTCGACTCTTGCGCGAGGTAATCCTCGCCGAGGTGCCGGGTGCGGTGCCGGTCGAACCGCACAGCGAGCCGGCGGTTGCAGCGCTGTTGCGAGCGTTTGACGCGATTGGGGTCGATGTCGCGAGCCGTGTCGCTGAGACGCTGCCCGCTCGTTCGGTCTTTACAACCGACTAGACGAGCGCGAGGCCCGAGGTCGGGTCGAACAGGTGGATCCGCTCGGGGTCGACGGCGAGCGACAGAGCCGATCCGACAGCGAGACCGGTGTGCGCGTCAAGGCGCGTGGTAAAGAGGGCACGATCATCGTCCACGAGGAGTGCCCCATCGTGCTCACTCTCGGCCTCGGCGGCGGCCAGCACGGCTTCGCTCGAGACCTTCTTGCTGTCTACGGGCATAATCGCGTGCGCTTCGGCGCCGAGATCCTCGAGGACCGCGATCGTGCCACTCAGCGTCGGGCCAGCATTGGTCGCAGTGGTTACCTCGACGTCGGTTGGGCGAATACCGACTACGACGTGCGTGGTGCCGCTAGGAATACGGCCAGCGTGCACGGGAATGCGCATGCCGGCACAGCTCACGTGAGCACCATCCACGGCGCCATCCAGGAGGTTCATCTGGGGGCTGCCGATAAAGGCCGCTACGAAGAGGTTGGCGGGTGCGCGGTACAGCTCGCTCGGTGGTGCGACCTGCTGGATGACGCCGTCGCGGAGTACGACGACCTTGTCGCCGAGCGTCATCGCCTCGATCTGGTCGTGCGTCACGTAGACGGTGGTGGTGCGGAGGCGCTCGTGGAGGCGCGCGAGTTCGGCGCGCATCGAGACGCGTAGCTTGGCGTCGAGGTTCGAGAGCGGCTCGTCCATCAGGTAGACGGCGGGTTCGCGCACCATCGCCCGACCCATCGCGACGCGCTGGCGCTGCCCGCCCGAGAGTTGGTTGGGTTTGCGTTCGAGGAGGTCTTCGAGGCCGAGGATTTTGGCGACTTCGGCCACGCGACGCTCGCGCTCGTCGCGTGGTGTGCGCCGCAACTTGAGGCCGAAGGCGAGATTGTCGCGTACCTTCATCTGGGGGTAGAGAGCGTAGTTCTGGAAGACCATCGCGATATCGCGGTCACGCGGCGGCGTGTTGGTGACGTCCCGGCCACCGATCTGGACCGAGCCCTCGGTGATGTGCTCGAGTCCGGCGATCATTCGCAGCAGCGTCGACTTACCGCAACCCGACGGGCCAACCAGTACGACGAATTCGCCATCTTCGACGGTCAGATCGATCCCATCGACCGCACGCACGCCGCCCGGATAGACCTTGGCAACCTTGTCGAGGACGATCCCGGCCATGAAGGCGGATTGTAGCCGGATATTTCGTGATGGGGGCGGACGACAATTACCACGACAGGTCGAGCAGCCCTGACCAGAATTGCCGGGGGTGGGGCGACCCCGAGCGGGGGAGTAGCGCATACGGGATTCGAACCCGTGCTACCGCCGTGAGAGGGCGGCGTCCTAGGCCCCTAGACGAATGCGCCGAGGTGCTCCGAAGAGCAGCGGCAGTGTACCGATTGCGGTCGTAGCGGGTGCAGGTCACCCGCTGCTGACCGACATTATTGTTTCGGCTCAGCGGAGCTTGACGCTGGCAATCAGGGCGCGTGGATCGCCAGGGGTGTCGCTGATGCCATGGCGGAGAAGTCGTTGCCTCGTTGTAGTACAGGGATTCCGTTGCGGATAGCCACTGCGGCGATGAGGCAGTCGATCAGCTTGCGAACGGTGACGTCTCGTGCGCGGCACACGCGGTAGATGGCCGCCGCCTCCTCATAGTCAGCTGGAGTTGTCGCCACCGTCTGTGTGCGGGCGAGGAGTCCGCGGAGCTCGCGAAGATGCTGCCCGTCACGTGCTCCGGCGAGCACCTCCATACGGATAGGATCGCAGCAGGCGAGGGAGGCGTTTGCCGCCAGGAGTTTTCGGACGCAGACTGCCTCGGGTGAGCCGGTCCCCTGCAGAAACTCAATCCATGCTGACGTGTCGATCAGGATCACGGCTGTCGAGTGGCGCGCAGCTGCTCAAGATCGCTTTCCCATCCGGACCCCTCCAGGGACAGCGCCTCCTCAATGCTCAGCGGCTCGATGGCGCACAGTCGCAGAGCGAGGTTCACGGCATCGCGCTTGGTCTTCACGCCATACCGTTCCATGACTGCGGTGCATGCTTCCTCATCAATATCAATATTGGTGCGACTCATACACCTACCATACACCAAATGCTCAGAGCTGCCGTGATCGCGAGCGAGCGAAGGGGCCGGCATCAGGTGGACCCCTTCGTTCGCGTTAGGTATGCGACGTACGTATGCGAATACTTATGCGAACGGTCAAGGCTGGGGGACAGGGATTCGAACCCCGATACCTGGGACCAGAACCCAGTGTCCTGCCGTTAGACGATCCCCCAACAGCGCGTCGGATCCTATCAACGTCCGCGTGTCGAGCCTGCCACGTCGTACGCTTTGCAGATGCCGTCGCCCCCAGGAGCATCGTTCGATGTCGGTTCGCTGCAGGTTCAGTACTACGGCGTCTGCGTGCTGTTGGGCTTCTTGCTCTGGGTGTTTGTGACGGCGAGGATGTGGCGTCGCGGTGGGGGTGACGCGATCGATGCCGCCTGGGCGTGTCTGCTGGCGGCACCCGTCGCGTTCATCGGCGCCCGCCTCTATCACGTGATCACGGACTACGGCCTCTATAGCGATGACCCCAGCGGCATTTTCGATGTTGCGCAGGGAGGACTGGGGATCTTTGGTGCTATCGCTGGGGGCGTGCTCGCGCTGGTCGTGTATGCGAACGCGCGACGCTGGCCGACCGCGACGTTCCTCGACTGTGCGATCGTTGGTGTGCCACTCGCTCAGGCACTCGGACGCGTTGGCAATTACTTTAACCAGGAGCTGATTGGCGCTCCCACCAACCTGCCTTGGGGATTGTCGGTAGATCTGCTCTATCGCCCCCTCGGCTATCAGGGCTTTACCACGTTCCATCCAGCATTTCTCTACGAGGCGATCCTCAATCTCGGCATCTTTGTCGCGCTCGGATTGCTCTGGCGCCCGTTGCATGATCGGTTCCGACCGGGGTGTATGGTCGGCGCGTATCTGATCCTCTACGGCATCGTGCGGCTGCTGGTTGAGAGCCTACGGATCGAGCCGGCACTCGAGATCGGCCCGTTTCGTCTAAATATGGTGATCTCGTTCCTCATAATTCTGACGGGTGTTCTGATTCTGATTAGTGCAGATCGCAAACGCCCGGTTCGGACCTGAGCCGAGTCGGCGCGAGCGTCACGTACCCACCAGAGGGGTAGCGTCATCGCGCTACCGCTTCCGCCCAATCGCTGTAGAGGCCACGGTAGCGACCATCAGTGGCGAGCAGTTCGTCGTGCGAGCCAGACTCGACGACCCGACCATGCTCGAGCACGACGATCAGATCGGCGTTGCGAATCGTCGATAGGCGGTGGGCGACGACGAAGGCGGTGCGGTCGGCCAACAGTCGCTGGAGGGCTTCTTCGATATGCGCCTCGGTCTGGATGTCGACGCTCGATGTCGCTTCGTCGAGAATCAGCAGCCGCGGGTCGACGAGCAGGGCACGAGCAAACGCGATCAGCTGGCGCTGCCCGATTGAGAGACGACTACCGCGCTCTTGTACACGCTCGTCGTAGCCGTCGGGTAGCTGCTCAATAAAGCGATCCGCACCGACCTCGCG
Source organism: Gaiellales bacterium (assembly GCA_038911065.1). Lineage (GTDB taxonomy): Bacteria > Actinomycetota > Thermoleophilia > Gaiellales > F1-60-MAGs149 > F1-60-MAGs149. The sequence goes on from JBCKBR010000001.1 coordinate 13,524, forward strand.
CGCGGCAGCCTCGACCTCGCCGCGCGAGGCGTCGGGGCGGCCGAAGGCGATGTTTTCGTGGATGGTGCCGTTAAAGAGAAAGCCCTCTTGCGGCACGATCGCGATCTGGTCGCGCAGCGACTCGACGGTGACGGTGCGCAGATCGTGGCCATCAATCAGGATGCGACCGCCCTGCGGGTCGTAAAAGCGCGCCAACAGTTTGACGATTGTCGATTTCCCGGCTCCCGTATGACCAACGAGAGCAACGGTCTGGCCCGCCAATACGGTCAGGTTGAGGTTGTCGATCACGGGCCGCTCGGGGTTGTAGCCAAAGCGGACATGATCGAAGTGGACGGCGCCGGCAATCGCAGCGAGCGGCTGCGCATCGGGCGCATCGACGAGCGTCGGGGCATCGTCCATCACGTCGAAGATCTTGTCGAGCGCCGCGGTACCAGCCAAGAACGTGTTGTAGACCTGGCTCAACTGCTGCACGGGGTCGAAGAACGACGCGAGATAGCCAATAAACGCCACGAGCACGCCGATCGCAATCACGTTATTCAGATACAAGTAGCCGCCATAGCCAAACACGACGCAGGTCGCTACGGCCGCGAGAAACTCGACGGATGGGAAGTACCAGCCACTCGACGTGACGGTGGTCTTGTTGGCATCGCGATACGACTGGTTGAGTTCGGCGAGGGCTGCCCGACTGTGCGCCTCGCGACGGTAGGCCTGGATCACGCGGATACCGTTGAGGTCTTCTTGGAGTGACGCCGTCACGAGCGCGAGCCGCGTGCGCATCAGTCGATAGGCGCGCGCGGACTGGCCGCGGAAGAAGTACGTCATCACCGCCATAAGCGGAAACACGATTAGGGTTGCGAGGCCGAGACGGAAGTCGAGAAACAGCAGAATCGTGCCGGCTATGACAAGCGTCAGCACGTTACGCACCGTCGAGGTGATGCCATCCGTGACGAGCTGTTGGAGCGCCTCGACATCATTCGTCAGCCGCGAGATCAGGACGCCGGTGCGCTGTCGCTCGAAGTAGCTCATCGAGAGGCTCTGCATGTGCGCGAAGAGGTCGCCGCGCAGGTCGGTCAGGATGCGCTCGCCCACCCAGCCCGTCAGATACGTCTCGATCCGCGAGAGCGCAATGCCAAGGATGCCAATCGCGATCACGATCCCAGCGATGATTACCAATAGACGCGTGTCGCCCGGGATAATCGCCGAGTCGATCGCGGACTTCATCAGCAGGGGCAGGGCGAGCGTGCAGGCGAGCACGCCGAACATTGCGGCAATCGCGCCGAACAGGCGCCAACGATACGGGCCCGCGTAGGTGCCGAGCCGAGCGAGGCGTTGGAGGCCCTGCTTGCGCACGCCCTTGCCAGAGGCGACAGGACCACCGACGCCGACGGGGCCACGACTCACGACGCGTCCTCCGTGTCGGAACCAACGGGGATAATCACATGGTCGCCATCGGCGTCGACGAAACGTCGGTCGACGAGCCCGTGGTCGTGGATTTCTCGGTACACATCGCTCGTGTGGATCAGCTCGTCGTGCGTGCCGTCAGCCGCAATGCGACCATCATCGTCGAGCACAACAATGCGATCGGCCAGAGCAATCGTGGATAGTCGATGCGCGATGATCAGCGTCGTGCGTCCCTGCATGACCTCTTCGAGTGCGCGACGAATACGACTCTCGGTCGAGGCGTCGACGGAGGCGGTGGCATCGTCGAGGATCAGGATGCGCGGATCGAGCAACAGTGCGCGTGCGATGGCGATGCGCTGGCGCTGCCCGCCCGAAAGTGTCAGGCCACGCTCGCCAACCAGTGTCTCGTATCCGTCTGGTAGCTCCTCAATAAACGCTGCAGCCTGGGCGCGAGCGGCGGCCTGGCGGACGTCTGCGTCGCTTGCCTCGGGCCGACCAAAGGCGATATTGGCACGGATCGATGCCGAAAAAAGGTACGTGTCCTCAGCAACCGTGCCAATTGCTCCACGCAACTCGTCGAGCATCAGGTCCCGCACATCGATGCCTTCGACACGCACCGAGCCAAGCTGCACGTCGTAGAAGCGGGGCACCAACTGCGTCAGCGTCGTCTTGCCCGAACCGGTGCGGCCGATGATTGCCACCGTCGAGCCGGGCGCGATGTCGAGCGTGATGTCGCGCAGTACTGGGCGTTCCGCGTGATAGCCAAACTGGACGCCTTCGAATTGGATCGCGCCGCCACCTTCAGGCAGGTGTTGTGCTTCGGGTCCATCGACAATCTCGGCCTCCGTATCGAGAATCGCGAAGATGCGAATCGCCGAGGCGACGAATCGCTGCGCCTCGCCGATCCATGCGCCGAGCATCCGCAGTGGCATCACAATCAACGCGACGAGCAGGCTGTACGTCACGAAATCGCCGAGGCTCATCTGGTTGTTGATCACCGCGTAGCCGCCGCCGAGGATCAGGAGCGCCAGCGAGATCGTGGGTAGGAAGTCCATGATCGGCACGAACTGCGAGCGCAGTTTCGTTGCCATCACGTTGAGCGTAAAGACATCGTTGGCACGTGCTCGGAAACGCTCGGCCTCCTTGTCTTCTTGACCAAAGGCCTTGATCACGCGCACACCGACAACGGATTCTTCGGCCTGCGTCGTGACCTGCGCGAGTGCCTGTTGCGCCTCCGTCACGATCGGCTGGGCGCGGCGCGAATACATCACGGCAAGCACACCGAGCGGCGGCACGATCACCAGCACCATCAACGCGACCAGCGGATTCATCCACAACAGCACGGCCATCACGGCGACGACCGACACGGTGTGCTGCGTAAAGAAGAGGATGCCGTAGCCGAGAAATAGGCGCAGGCTCGTCAGGTCGACGGTGGCGCGGCTCATAATCTGGCCCGTCTGATTGCGATCGTAGAACGGGAACGAGAGCGATAAGAGGTGGTGGTAGACGAGGTTGCGGAGATCCTGCTCGATATCGACAGCCATCGTCCCAGCGATGATGCGACGGAAGTACATCACCACGAAGCGTGCGACAGCAAGACAGAGAATCAGGATGATCAGGTAGCGCAGCTGCTCCATGTCGCGTGGCTGCATTGCCTCGTCGATGACGCGGCCGGTCGCCCACGGGATCGAGATCGTAAAGATCTGGCCGAAAACTGCGAGCACGATCGACGCCCATAGCGCGCGACGATGGTTGCGCGTCAGGCCAACGCCGCGACGCATCGTCGGCCAGAAGGTCTTGCGCAGCTCGGCGCCGGAGGTGAGTTCGAGAGATTGTTGGTTCATCGGTTGGCGGCGCGCGCCTACAGAGTGCAACGCCGCACGGGTCGCGGTGCTTCCCTGATTGCGTTTAGCGCAAGCCGAAGTGGGCTTCGACGATCTCCGCAGCAGCATCGTACTGCTCGTCATCGACGAAGAGTTCACGCGGACCGCCGCCAAGGAAGTCAGGCACGTCCGAGCCCTTGGGTCGCTTGATCAAGACGCGAATGCCATCCTCGTCGAGTAGGCCAGCGATCATCTCGGCCTCGAACAGGCTCGGGGTCCAGGTCAGGCGCCGCATACGTTCACCGTACCCTGCTTGATCTGAACAATGGGGGTTATGACTCGATTTCGTGATGGGGGGGCGGATCCCACAACCGCGCGGTTGTGGGGTCCGCCCATCCGCGCGGTTGTGGGATCCGCCCCCCCATCACGAAATCGAACCCGACCCCATTGCCCACATCAACCATCGTCCCGTCCGCCGTTCTTGATCAGCACAGCGTCGCCACGCTCACGAAACGGCAGTGCGATCAGGTCGAGGTCGCGGGGCACGACGACATTGTCGTGCAATGCCTCCGCCTCGGCCTTGACGAGTTTCGGCTGTGAACGCATCGAGAGATGCGTCAACGCGAGCATTCGCACTCGTGCCTCGGCAGCGATTTCGGCGGCCTCACGCGCCGTCGAATGGTACGTGTCGCGGGCACGATCGATCTCCTCATCGAGGAATGTTGCCTCGTGCACGAGCAGGTCGCAGTCGATTGCACGCGCCACAATCGCATCGCATGGGCGCGTGTCACCCGAGCAGACGATCGTGCGCCCAAAGCGTGTCTCGCCGACAAGGCCCTCCGGGGTAATCACGGTGCCATTGTCGAGCGTAATCGTCTCGCCGCGCTGCAACTCGCCATTGAGGGGACCATCCGGCACGCCTGCAGCCCGCGCCTTATCAACATCGAATCGGCCTGGCCGATCATCCTCGACGAGCGCCCAACCGACGCTCGGAATGCGATGACGCGTGCCGATCGCCTCGAGGCGGTAGCCATCACAATTGACCTCCGCGCCCGGCTCGATCTCGACGATGGCAAACGGGTATGGCAGCTTGCCGAGCAGTGGTGCGAGCGAGTCGAGCACGTTCTTGATGCCCTCGGGTCCATAGAGGGCCAGCGGAGCCGTGCGCTCGCGCAGCGCGAAGGTGCGCAGCAGGCCCGGTAATCCGAGGATATGGTCGGCATGGCCGTGCGTGATTAGGATCACGTCGATATCCGTCAGGCCCGCGACACTCTGCATCAGGCGACGCTGCGTGCCTTCACCACAATCGACGAGGATGCGCTCGCCGCCACGACGAATTAGCGTTGCTGCCGTCGAGCGGGTAGCGGTGGGCACCGAGCCAGCGGTGCCGAGAAAGATGACGTCAAGATCCACGGGGGAGTCGTAGCGTACCCCGAAGCCGCGGTTGTGGGCTAGGAGTTCGGTCGCAATGCTGCATCGATCTGTTTGATCAATGAGGACTCGTCCAGCGTCGGGTCGAAATGCATGCCTTCGGAGTAGAGCTGGAAGGCGCGACGCGCATCGCCGGTAGCGAGCACGCGTCGAGCAAGCACCATGCGCGATAGTGCTGCTTCGTTGCGAATCTTCGCGAGGCGCTGGGGCGCGTCACTAAAGCCACCGATGGCAGTCATGCCGTCGATCGCCTCTTGCCAGTTGCCATCCTTGTAGGCGGCTTCGGCTCGGGTGTAGGTCGCCTGTGCTGCGAAGTTGGCGTTGATCGTCGCGTTCGTGTTGGCGTTGATCTGCGCGACCATCACCTTCTGCGCGGTTGCTTGCGCCTGGCCGAGTTGGGGTGCAGCCTGCAGCGCGCCATCGACCGAGGCGCGGGCTCCGACGAGGTCGCCGGCTGTCAGTTGCGCTTCGGCCTGCACGCTGAGGGCAATGGCGTTGGCAACGTTGCCGCGGTCACGCATCCACTTGCGGCCCGGCTGCACGGCGGCGACTACCGAGATCATCAGCAGGATGATCATCAGCAACGCGCCAAGGATGCGACCACGCGGCACGATGCGCGGCACGACGCGGTCGAGGCGATGCATCTGCGTCCATGTCAGCCAGACACCGACGAGCACGAAGGGAAGGAAGCCCACAAACGCGACCTTGCTGGCGACGCCGCCGGCGAGCAGCGCGAGGATGCCAATTGCCAGTGCGCCTTGCAGGGCGAAACGATTCGAGGGGCGCAGCGTCGTGACGCCGCTCGGTCCGGCGTCGCCGGGAGTGGGGCGGCAGCGCACGCCGTGGCGCTTGAGGACGTCCTCGGCGAAATCGAGTGGCTCGCGTTCAGCCTCGGCAATCTCCTCGTCGGTCGCATCGTCGGGAAGCGGCTCGGGATCGTAGGGCAATGGCAGCGTCTCGAGCATGTCACTGATGCGCATGCTGAGGCCCGCTTCACCAGCCTTGGCGGAGCGTTCGCGCAAGACTTGGGCGCGCGTCCGCAGCTCGCTCCAGCTGATGCGTTGTTCGGTCGTCGTCGCCATTCGGGATGGACTATATCGGACGGGTTGGGCGAGCGAGCGCCTTCGAAGCGGAAAGCGTGGCTATGCTTGCAGACATGTCGAAGAAGAAGCAGCGTGATCGCGAAGAGCGGTATCGGCGACATGGCGTGGAGCGTCCGCGTTCGCCGCAGATCGACGAGAAGGAATCGCGCGACGAGAGCGCGGCGGATTCCAAGGCGAAGGGGTCGAAGGGACGCCGAACGCCCGCGCCACGTCGTGCACGCAAGCCGGTTGCGTACCCGACGTTGTTCCGTTGTCTGGTGCGCGCGCCGCTGTTTGGGTTGATGTGGTTTGTGATCGCCCGCTTCTTCCTCGGTGAGTCGGGTAATACGGTCAATGCGGACATCTTGCAGGCTGTGATCTTGTCGGGCGCGATGGTGCCACTCTTGTTTATGGCCGACACGGTCACGTATCGGCTCGCTCGGCGGCGTAACCTAGAGGTTGCGGAGCGGCCGGCCGACGGGTGGTTCGGGTTTCCGGGCAGGTAATTTCGTGGTGGGTCGGGTTTCCGGGCAAGCGTTGAGTCGTGGCACGGTGCGTGCTGCTTCGGTGCGGGTGTGGCACGCGGCGCGGTTAGTGGAGTTGTGATGCGGCGCGTGTCTGCGCGCTGGGTGCTCGTTCTGTTCACGAACGACTGATCCGCGAACCCGCATCGTGGCGGCATGCGACGCGCGCAGGCCACGATCGAGTTGTTGGTGTTGTTGGGTGTGGCGGTGGTGTTGATGGGCTTCGTGATCGCGGCGACGCGGTCGGATGCCGCTTCGTATACGCGGCGGCTTGTCGAGGCGATTCCGGGGCATCAGCCGGTGCGGCGCGATGATCGGTGGGCGTTACGGAGCGATCCTTACGGTCCGTTGTTGCGTCGCTACACGCCGACGCTGGTGTTGGAGCGCGATCGTTATGGCGAGGATGCGGCGATGCCCGTCGATGTGGCGGTCTGTCGGAAGCCGTGGTGTGCGGCCTTTGGTGTGGGGCGGCCAGCGATCTTCACGCATTTGGTGCGGAAGCCGGGAGTGACGTTTTTGCAGTACTGGTTTTATTACCCCGATTCGAAGACGACGCATGCGCCGGTGGCGCGGTGGCGCGGGTATCACCGCGACGATTGGGAGGGTCTGATTGTGCGGATTCCCGATGGAGGGCCGGCGGCTGCTCGTGTGACGGCGCATCTTGGTTTGGTCGGTGCGAGGGCGGGCTGGTTTGGCGATCCGGGTTGGCGGCCGATTGCTGCGCATCCAGTGGTGTATCGCGCTGCTGGTTCGCATGCGAATGGTTTTGAGCGGCTCGGTATTGATGCGCCGTTGGATGTCTGGAATGGTGATCTCGGCCGCGTCGACTCGGCTGCCTTCCAACTGATCGCGGGCGATACGGCGCCGGCCCTGCGCTTTCGCTACGACCCAGCAGCGGTACCACCGTGGCGCAAGGCGCTGTGGTCGAATCCTGAGGCGACGAACACGGGTGGCGCGCCCCCAAGCGGACGCGGCTGTCCATGGCGCAATTGTGGAGGGCGGACATGACATCCGCGGGGTTGTGGCGTCCGCCTGCACGCACCACCAAGGCGGACCTCACATCCGCGGGGTTGTGGCGTCCGCCTGCACGCACCAGTCACCACCGCAGCGTCCACCAGCCCCAAGGCGGACCTGACATCCGCGGGGTTGTGGCGTCCGCCCTCGCGCAGCGGCAAGGCGGACCTGACATCCGCGGGGTTGTGGCGTCCGCCTTGGGGCAGCTGTGACGACGCCTCGCCGATTCGATGACGGGCCTGGCGCGATCAATCACGTCATCGCTCAAGGAGTGTTTGGTGACAAGCTCGCGCCGGATGCCTCCTGGGGGACAGAGCTCTTTGGCACTCTGGTGCGCGAGGCGCACGAGCGTGGTTGGGATATCTGGTCGCTCTGCATTATGGGAACCCACTATCACCTGCTCGTGTCCACGCCTGATGGGAGCCTTGCTGAGGGGATTCAGCGTGCCCATACCGCACACGCCATTCGTCGCAATCGGCATCATGCGACGCGCCGGGGTGCTGTTTTTGGCAGGCGTTACGAAGTCTTTCCGATTCGTGACGGCGAGCACCTCAGAAACGCGCTGCGGTACATCCCACGCAACCCTGTCAAGGCTGGCTTGTGTCGCGAACCTGGTGATTGGCCGTACGGGACGTATCGCGCGATCGCCGGTATCGAACCGTGTGCGAAGTGGATTCCGAAAGCGCGTATCTTCACTGCGTTGGAGGGGGATTTCAGCGATCCGTACGAGACGTGGTTCGGCGAGCACCACTACCGCCGATTGTGTAGTTCGCTGATCGAGACACCGACGCCGCCACTGCGGCACGACGATTGGAACCGCTACGACACGGAGTGCTTGCGCGCTGCGGGCAAGTCGACCAAGCAGATCGCAGAGGCCTTGCAGTTGTCGACGCGTCATGTGCGGCGTTTGAGCGAAGGGCGGACCTCACATCCGCGGGGTTGTGGCGTCCGCCTTCGCACATCACCCACCACCGCATCGTCCACCAGCTCCAGGGCGGACCTGACATCCGCGGGGTTGTGGCGTCCGCCTTGGGTAGGGCGGACGCCACAACCCCGCGGATGTCAGGTCCGCCCTGGAGAGATGGCTGTCACGTCCGCAAGATCGACTAGAGTCCTGTCCTGACCTAGTCCGCCCCTTTAAACCGGTCCTGTGAGGCCGGGAAGGAGCTCGTTCAGCACCATGATCGTCTCTTCTCGCAACTGGCGCGTGCGCCGGTGAGCCCTCTGCAGACGCGCGTATTGCTCGATGCTGATCAGATTGCGCGCACGCTTGCGCGGATTGGATCTGAGATTGTCGAGCGCCACCCCGATCTGTCGAGCGTGCATCTCGTCGGCATTCGCTCGCGTGGCGTGCCGATCGCGGAGCGCATCCGCGACCGCATCAAGGAGACGACGGGTGTTGAGGTGCCGGTCGGTGCCGTCGACATCAGCTTCTATCGCGACGATGTCGGCTTGCGTTCCGGTGTAGATGAGCGCCTGGGCGACCATCCGATCGTTGGTGAGACGATCCTCGACGGGCCGGTCGAGGGTGCGACGGTGGTGCTCGTTGACGATGTGCTCTACACGGGCCGCACGGTGCGCGCGGCAATCGACGCGATCTTCGATTACGGCCGCCCGGCGTGTATCGAGCTCGCTGTGCTCGCCGATCGTGGACATCGCGAACTACCGTTCCGAGCGGACTTCGTGGGCAAGAATCTGCCAACGCAGCTTGCGGAGCATGTGCGGGTGCGACTGGTTGAGACGGATGGGGTCGACGAGGTTGTGCTGATTGGCGGCGGCGGCGAGGGGGAGACAACATGAGTAATCACCGCAGGCATCTGCTCGGCATGCACGATCTCGATAGTGCGGATGTCGAACGTATTTTGGAGACGGCTGCCGGCTTCGAGGATGTTGTCGAGCGCGACGTCAAGAAGGTGCCGACGCTGCGGGGTCGCACCGTGCTGAATCTCTTCTACGAGTCGTCGACGCGCACGAGTGCGAGTTTCGAGTTGGCGGCGAAGCGTCTCAGTGCTGATGTTGTCAGCGTCAAGGCGGCCGGCTCGAGTGTCGACAAGGGCGAGTCGCTCAAGGACACGGTGCGCACGCTCAATGCCTACAAGCCGAACATCATCGTGATCCGCCATCCGCATATCGGTGCGGCACAACTGACGGCGCGCTGGTCGGATGCGCATGTTGTCAACGCGGGTGATGGCAAGCATCAGCACCCCACGCAGAGCCTGCTCGATCTGTACACGATCAAAAAGCGGCTCGGGCGCCTGCAGGATGTCAAGGTTTCGATCGTCGGCGATGTGCTGCATAGTCGCGTTGCGCGCAGCAACATCGAGGGCTTCCAGATGATGGGTCTCGATGTGACGCTGGTCGGGCCGCCCGCGCTGATTCCGCCGGGGATCGAGGAGGCAACGGGCGTCAAAGTCTCGGACGATCCGGAGTCGATGAGCGAGGCAGATGTCATCTACGTCTTGCGGATGCAGCACGAGCGCATGGAGGCGGGCCAGAACTATCTGCCGAGTTTGCGTGAGTACGCGCGCGTCTGGGGTGTCAATGCGCGGCGTGTGCGTCCGGGGCAGGTGGTGATGCATCCGGGGCCGATGAATCGCGGTGTCGAGATCGCGCCGGATGTCGCCGATTCTGCGGCTTCGCTGGTCGAAAACCAGGTCGAGGCTGGGCTGGTTGTGCGGATGGCGGTGCTCTACGACCTGATGACGCGCCCCTCGATGGGCACGGTCATTGATATTCGGGAGCGCACGGGCGAGTGGGGGGCGGCATGACGCGTCTCGAGATGCGCAAGGTCGAGCCGGTCAGTCTGTTGATCCGCGGTGCGCGTCTGCTCGATCCGGTTGAGGGGCTCGATGTGACGGCAGATCTCTTGATTCACGCTGGCAAGATCGCGCAGATCGGTGATCGCTTGGACGCGCCCGAAGGCACGCGTGTGATCGAGGCGGGGCGTCGTACGGTGCTGCCGGGTCTGGTTGATCCACACGTGCATTTGCGCGTGCCGGGCCAGGAGTACAAGGAGGATTGTGCGACGGGGTCGGCGGCGGCTGCGGCGGGTGGCTACACAACGATTCTGTCGATGCCGAATACGGATCCGGTGATCGATTCGGGCGCGACGCTCGAGGCCGCGTTCGAGCGGGCAAGGGAGAACGCGGTGATCCCGGTTGGCTTCTTGGCGGCCGTCACGATTGGTCGGCTTGGCGAGACGCTGACGGAGATGCGCGATCTTGCTGACCGTGGCGCCGCGGGCTTTACCGATGACGGCTCGCCGATCGAGAGCGCGCGTGTGATGCGCCGTGCCCTGCAGTACCTCAAGCCATTGAATCTGCCGATCGCGTTGCACGAGGAAGAGTCGTCGCTGACCCGCGGTGGCCACATGCACGAGGGCGCTGTTTCGGCGCGGCTTGGTCTCGGTGCGTGGCCGGGTGTGGCAGAGACGCTGATGGTGGCGCGCGACCTTCGCCTGGCCGAATTGGAGGGGGCGAGGATCCACCTGCAGCACCTTTCGATTCGCGGTAGCGTCGAGGAGGTTGCGCGCGGCCGCGAGCGGGGTGTGCGCGTGTCGAGCGAGGCGAGCCCGCATCACTTGACGCTTTCGGACGAGGCGGTCTATAGCCTCGATAGTAACTTCAAGATGAACCCGCCCTTGTCGAGTGAGGATGACCGACAGGCGCTGATTGAAGGCATCCTTAGCGGCGTGATCGATTGCATCGCAACGGACCATGCGCCTCACGCGCAGCACGAGAAGGAGGTGCCGTTCGAGGCCGCTGCCTTTGGTGTGACGGGGTTGGAGACGGCGCTGCCGATCTTGTTGGAGGAGCTCGTCGAGCCGGGGCTGGTGCCGCTCGCAACGATTCTGCGGGCGATGACGGAGGGGCCGTGCAATGCCTTCGACTTGGAGCGTCCGGCATTGCGCGTTGGCGCGCCGGCGAATCTTGCGATCTGGGATCTCGATGCGCGGTGGACGGTTGGTGAGCGCCCGTTCCATTCGAAGAGCAAGAACTCGTGCTTCCTTGGGAGGCGCGTGCGCGGCAAGTGCCTCGTCACGATCGCGGCGGGCTCTATCGCGCTCGATGCGATGGAAGACAAGGCGGTCGGTGCCGTATGAGTGCCGCCTACTTGCTGCTCGAGGACGGCACGCGGTTTGAGGGTGAGGGGGCGGGTGCGATCACGGTCGCGCTCGGTGAGGCGGTTTTCACGACCGGGATGACGGGGTATCAGGAGACGCTCACCGACCCGTCGTTTAGCGGCCAGATCATCACCTTCTCGGCACCGATGATCGGCAATTACGGTGTGGAGAGCGATGTCGGCGAGTCGGACCGCGTGCAGGCGATTGGGATGGTCTGTCGCGAGGCGCGTAACACGGCGCCGGCGGGTCGCTCGGGGCTGCTCGATTATCTGTCCGACAATGGAGTGCCGGTGTTATTTGGCATTGATACGCGCGCGTTGGTGCAGCATCTGCGAGACAAGGGTGCGATGCGCGCTGCGCTCGTAACGGACGGCACGTCGATCGAGGATGCGCAGAGGCTGGTTGCGGCGACGCCAGAGATGAGCGGGCAGGATCTCGCCGCTGGCGTGTCGCGTCCACAACGCGAGCAGGGTCCGACGGGTGGAACAGCACGCTGCACCGTTGTCTTGCTCGATTATGGCGCGAAGGATTCGATTGGCAAGCTTGTCGCCGAGGCGGGCGCGCACGTCGTGATCGTGCCGCACGATGCCTCAGCGGCTGACATCGCTGCCCTCGACCCTGATGGCATTCTGCTGGCGAATGGTCCGGGCGATCCGGGGGCGATGGATGCGCATGTGCAGCGCGTGCGCGACATGCTCGAGTTGGATGTACCGCTCTTTGGCATCTGTCTCGGGCATCAGTTGCTCGCGCGAGCGCTCGGCTGCTCCACGTTCAAGCTGCGGTTTGGACATCGGGGCGCGAATCACCCGGTGCTCGAGACGGAGACGGGCCGCGTGCTGGTGACGAGCCAGAACCACGGCTTCGCGGTCGAGCCGCCCGCGGCGGGCGGCGACGTCGTGGTGACGCATCGGAGCTTGTACGACGAGACGGTTGAGGGTTTGCGACTCGAAGGACGCCCGGTCTGGAGCATGCAGTTTCATCCTGAGGCGTCGCCCGGGCCGCACGATGCGCGCGATGCGCTGATCAGTTTCGTCGACGAGGCCGCCGCCTATCGCGAGAGCAGGAGTTAGGGCATGGATTGTGTTGGAACTATTGATGAGTGCGCTAGGGCGGACCTCACATCCGCGGGGTTGTGGCGTCCGCCCTGCGCCGATCGGAAGGCGAGCTAGTGCCACGTCGAGACGACCTTAAGAAGATCGCCGTGATCGGCTCGGGCCCGATCGTGATCGGCCAGGCCTGCGAGTTCGACTACTCCGGCGTCCAGGCCTTGCGCGTGCTGCGCGAGGAGGGCTATGAGACGGTGTTGATCAACTCGAATCCGGCGACGATCATGACCGACCCGGGCTGGGCGGACCGCACCTATATCGAGCCGCTCGACCTCGAGGGCATTGCGGGTGTCTTGCGCACGGAGCGCCCCGACGCGCTCTTGCCAACGCTGGGCGGGCAGACCGCGCTCAACGCCGCACTCGAGCTGCAGGCCGCGGGTATCCTCGACGAGCTCGGTATCGAGCTGATCGGCGCGTCGATCGAGGCGATTCGCACGGCCGAGGATCGCCAGTTGTTTGCGGAGACGATGGCGCGGGTCGGTTTGCGGACGGCGCGTGGCGAGACGGTTATGAATGTCGAGGAGGCGGTCGCCCTGGTCGAGCAGGGCACGCTGCGGCTACCGCTGGTGATCCGCCCGGCCTTTACGCTCGGTGGTGAGGGTGGCGGCTTCGCCTCGACGATGGACGAGTTGCGCGATCACGTCGGTCGCGGCTGTAGTGCGAGTCCGATTAGTCAAGTCCTTGTCGAAGAATCCGTCAAGGGGTGGGGCGAGTTCGAGCTCGAGGTGATCCGCGACAAGAATGACAACGTGGTGATCGTCTGCTCGATCGAGAATCTCGATGCGATGGGCGTGCACACGGGCGACTCGGTCTGTGTGGCGCCTGCGATGACGCTGAGCGATCGCGAGTTCCAGTCCATGCGCGATGCGGCGGCGACGGTGATTCGCGCGGTGGGTGTCGAGACGGGCGGCTCGAATGTGCAGTTCGCGCTCAATCGCGAGACGGGCGAGATGATCGTGATTGAGATGAATCCTCGCGTGTCGCGTTCGAGCGCGCTGGCTTCGAAGGCGACGGGGTACCCGATTGCGAAGGTCGCGACGAAGCTCGCGATTGGCTACACCCTCGACGAGATTCCGAACGATCTGACACAGACGACGCCCGCCAGTTTCGAGCCGACGCTTGATTATGTGGTGACGAAGCTGCCGCGTTTCGCGTTCGAGAAGTTCGCGGGTTCGGACGACACGTTGACGACGCAGATGAAGAGTGTCGGCGAGGCGATGTCGATTGGTCGCACGTTTGCGGAGAGCTTCGGCAAGGGCCTTCGCAGCCGCGAGCTCGATGCGCCGGCGCGTACCGAGGGGAGCCTCGAGGTTGCGAAGTGGGATCGTTACGACCTGATCTTTAGTCGGCTGCGTAATGGCGAGGATCCGCTGGCGCTCAGCAAGGAGAGCGAGATCCACCCCTGGTTCCTTGAAGAGTTTGCGCGTATGGTCGCGGCCGAGCAGGTGGTTGCACACGCGGGCTTGGAGGGTCTTGACGCCAGATCGATGCGGACGGCGAAGCAGATGGGTCTTGCCGATGCGCAGATCGCGACGCTGACGGGCAGGGAGGAGAAGGTGGTGCGCGATTATCGTCGCGGCCTCGGTGTCGTGCCGTCGTATAAGAGCGTCGATTCGTGTGCGGCGGAGGTCGTGGCGCGCAGTACGTATCGCTATTCCTGTTACGACGCGCTGGACGAGCCCTTCACCGATGATCGGCCGGCTGTTGTGATTCTCGGTTCGGGGCCGAATCGCATCGGGCAGGGACTCGAGTTCGATTATTGCTGCGTGCATGCTGCGATGACGCTGCGACGGCTTGGCTATGCGGCGGTGATGATCAACTGTAATCCCGAGACCGTCAGCACGGATTACGACACGTCTGATCGACTCTATTTCGAGCCGCTCACGATCGAGGATGTGCTCGAGGTAATTGCGCGCGAAAACCCTGTTGGTGTGGTCGTGCAGTTTGGTGGCCAGACACCGCTGCGTCTGGCCGAGCGATTGGTGCAGGAGGGCGTGCCGATCCTCGGTACCCCGTTCGAGAGTATCGATCTCGCGGAGGATCGCCTGCGCTTTGGCGAATTGCTCGAGCGGATCGGTTTGCGGGCGCCGGATTGGGCGATTGCGGATGGTATGGAGCAGGCCGTCGAGGCAGCGAATCGCATTGGCTACCCGGTGCTGGTGCGTCCGTCGTACGTGCTTGGCGGCCGTGCGATGCGGATCTGTTACGACGAGGCGACTTTGCGGGATGGGCATGTCGGCCCCTCGACGCTGGTCGATCGCTTCGTCGAGGACGCGATCGAGATCGATGTCGATGCCGTCTCTGATGGTCGCGATGTCCTGATTGGCGCCGTTATGCAGCACATCGAGGAGGCTGGTATTCATTCGGGCGATTCGGCGTGTGTCATCCCGCCGCTTTCGATTGGCGCGGCGGTCGAGGCCGAGGTGCGGCGCCAGACGGTCGAATTGGCGCGTGCGCTTGGCGTGGTGGGTCTCGTCAATGTGCAGTATGCGATCCGCGATGGCGAGGTGTTCGTGCTCGAGGCCAATCCGCGTGCGAGCCGCACGGTGCCGTTTGTGGCGAAGGCGACGGGCGTGGCATTGGTCGATGCTGCGGTGCGTGTCGCGCTCGGCGAGCGCGTGCAGGATTTGGGCATCAGCGAGGAGCGCCCGAGCATGGTTAGTGTCAAAGAGGCTGTGCTGCCGTTTGCGCGTTTCCCCGGTGCCGATGCGTTGCTTGGTCCGGAGATGCGCGCCACGGGTGAGGTGATGGGCACGGGGCCCGATTTTGCGACGGCGTTTGCGAAGGCGCAGCGCGCGGCCGGGCAGGCGCTGCCGACGGCGCATCCGGATGGTTCGACGGGTGTTGCGTTGACGGTCAACGATCGCGACAAGCCGGCTGCAGCGTCGATTGCGCAGCAGCTCGTCAAGGCGGGCTTTACCGTCTATTCGACGGAGGGTACGGCGCGTGCCTTGCGGCAGATGGGTATCGCGGTCGAGCAGGTCGCAAAGTTGTCGGAGGTGGGGGACACGATTCCGGATCTGATCCGCGATGGCAAGATCGCGTTGGTCATCAACACGCCGCTGGGGCAGGGTGCGCGTGGCGATGGCTACGAGATTCGTCGGGCGGCGGTGCAGTACCGCGTGCCGTGTATTACGACGATGTCGGGTGCGGCAGCGGCGGTGCAGGCGATGGAGCGCGCGTGGAAGGTCGAGGGCAAGGCGTTGCAGGATCTGCATCGGTCGCTTGGTGGCTCGGCGGCATGAGTGTCACGGCCGAGCACGCGACGCGGCTCGGTCCGTTTAGTGCACGCGTCACGGCGGTCGAACCGCTTGGTGGTCTCGCACTCGTGCGTCTCGATCTTGATCCCCGCACCGCGCTCGGGCAGCCAGGCCAGTTCCATATGCTGCGTAACGCGTCTGGGCACGATTATTTGGCGCGGCCCATCGGGCTGATCGAGCTCGCGGATGGTGTCGGCTTCGTGGTCGATCCTTCGAGTGCTGCGGGCGAGTTGGCGGGGCCGATGCTCGAGTTGTTGGGGCCGCTCGGCACGGGCTTCGATCTGTCGTCGGTGCGAGCCGAGTCGACGCTATTGGTGGCGGCCGGGTTTGGCCTGACGGCGATGCCCGGGGTCGCGCGGCGGTACGACCGTATCCCGCTGATTGCCGGTTTCCGGCAAGCCGATCATGTACCCCTGCTTGGCCTGTTGGAGGGTGTAACAATTGCCGCGACGATGATCGCGCCCGAGCTCGTCACGACGCCGCTAGAGGTGGCTCTGGCGACGGGACAGTACACCCAGGTGCTGGCTGCTGGTCCCAGCGGGCTTGGCGTCGCCGTCGCCAAGATCTGCGCAGAACATCAGGTGCAGAGCCAAATTGCGCTCGAGGCGCCGATGGCGTGTGGCTTCGGCGCGTGCTATGGGTGCGTCGTCGAGATCGACGGCGAGTGGAAACGCTGCTGCATTGAGGGCCCCGTCGTCGATGGCCCGAGGCTCGTCGTATGAGCATCACTGTCGGCCGTCTGTCGCTCGCGCATCCGCTGCTCAACGCTTCGGGCACGTGGGATGCTCTCGAGGCGCATCGCTTGTTTGGCGAGGCAACGCCCGGGTTTGCCGCGTTCGTGACGAAGACGGTCACACCAGACCCGCGTCCCGGCAACGTGCCGCCACGGTTGGCGCCGTCCCGACAAGGGCTGCTCAACTCAATTGGACTGCCCGGTCCGGGGCTTGACGTGTTCGTCGAGACACTGCTGCCGCGGGTTGCGCGACTCTTGGAGAATACGCCAATCATCTGTTCTGTTGGAGGCTTCTCGGTCGACGATTTCGTGCGTATCGCGACCGTGCTCGATGCGCATAGCGATTGCGATGCGATCGAACTGAACGTCTCGTGTCCGAACGTCGAGTCGGGCTGCGCCTCGATCGGCGGCGATGCTGGCGAGACGGAGCGTCTGACGCGCGCAGTGCGGGCGGTCACGGCCAAGCCACTGTTTGTCAAGCTGTCGGCGAGTGTCGTGGATATTGCTGCGATTGCGCGTGCGGCCGAGGCGGGTGGCGCCGACGCGTTGGTCTGCATCAATACGGTCAAGGCGACGGCGATCGATCGACGGACCGGCAAGAACTGGTTTGGTGGCGGCGGTGGCGGCCTGTCGGGTGCGGCGATCAAGCCGGTTGCTGTGCATGCGGTGTTGGCGTGCCGCGAGGCGACGGGGCTCGACATTGTTGGTGTTGGTGGTGTCGAGTCGGCAGACGATGTGCGCGACCTCTTGGCAGCGGGTGCGCAGGCGGTGGCGTTGGGCACGGCGCTGTTTCGCGATCCATCGTTGGCGCGCAAGATTGCTGCAGCTCTCGCCTAGGTGCGCAGAGCGGTCACCACCCTACACCTGATTCACGCAAAAAACAACTAATATCGCACCTTATCCGTTTCCGGCAACACTCAAAAATAGTTGAAGGTTGATGTCGGGTCCTCCGACACACTAGGATCTCTCTCGTGACGCCGCCCGCCCCACAATCGCCGGTCGTGTCGGCATCGCGCGAGGCATTGCTTCGACACGAGACGCCGACTCGTTCGGCGAGCCAGCGCGAGTCGGCGCTTGCGCGCGCCAATGTGATCCGTGTCAAGCGGGCGGGCCTCAAGCGCGATCTCAAGTCGGGCGAGCGGTTCGTCTGCGACGTGCTGGAGCGGCCTGCCGAGTGGGTGTTGACGGCGAAGGTGCACGACTTGTTGGTGTGCACGCCGGGTATTGGTGGTGTCAAGGCCGGCAAGCTGCTGCAGCAGTGCCGTATCTCGGCGTCGAAGACGGTGGGTGGCTTGTCGGAGCGCCAGCGCACCGAGCTCGTCGTCTTGCTGCGTCGGTAGGCTCCCGATCGCGCGCCTCTTTGTTATTTCGGGGCCGTCGGGTGCCGGTAAGGGCACGCTGATCCGCGGCGTCCTCGCGGCTCGGCCCGGTCTTGCCACGGTGGCGACGAGCGCGACGACGCGGCCGATGCGCTCGGGTGAGGCAGAGGGGCGCGAGTACTTCTTTCTTAGCCTCGAGGAGTTCGATCGTCGGGTCGAGGCAGGCGATTTCGAGGAGCACGTCGAGTTTGCCGGCAATCGCTATGGCACGCTCAAGAGCGAGGTCGATCACTTGTTGGCGGCGGGCCAGAGCGTCATTCTCGAACTCGAGGTCGATGGTTCTCTACTGATCAAGCAACGTCGTCCCGATGCCTGCCTGATCTTCATTGATTGCCCACCCGAAGAGCTTCGTCGTCGACTGATCGCGCGCCAAACTGAGCTGGCGGGCGAGATCGAGGATCGGCTCCGCATCGCAGACCAGCAGTCGCGCGACAAAACTGCCTTCGATCACATCGTCGTCAACGAGGATGTCGATTGCGCTGTGCTGGAGCTCCTCGAGACGATGGAGCGCGAGCTCGGCGCGTAGGGATTTCGCGATGGGGTCAGGCCTCATCACGAAATGCGAATTCGCTTTGTGACGGCTGATCGCGTGTTCGATCGAAACGTACGCTGGTGCCGCCGAACGGACTGATCCCGATTCTCAGCGCGACTGCTACCTTGTGGCAGTCGTCGCACGTGGTGTGCGGCACAGCATTGGAGTTCCGACGATTCCATGATCTATCCGAAGATTGATGACCTCACTGCCGTTATTCCATCGAAGTACGCTTTGGTGCTGGTGGCTAGCCGCCGCGCCCGCGAACTGAATGACTATCACCGACAGTTGGGCGAGGGCGATTTCGCTGGCGAGAAGCAATACGCACCGCCAATGGTCGAGTCGCGTTCGAAGAATTATCTGACGATGGCACTCGAGGAGATCGCGGCGGACAAGATCGCGTGGGAGACCAGCGAGTCCTAGTCCCTGAGGACGGGTTCGCGCCTGTCCTGCTTGCGGTCACGGGCGGCATTGCCGCGTACCGGGCCTGCGAAGTCGTGCGTGGTCTCGTCAAGGCCGAGATCCCCGTGCAGGTGGCGATGACGCGCGCCGCGCGCCGTTTTGTCGGCGAGACGACGTTCGCGGGTCTGTCGCGCCGTAGCGTTCTGACCGACGATCCCACGGCGGGTGGCCCGATTTATCCACACCTCGATGCGGCGCGTGCAGCGAAGGTGATGGCGGTTGTGCCGTGCTCGGCCAATACGCTCGCACGTTTGGCGCACGGCTTGGCAGACGACGTGGTCGCCGAGTCTGCTCTCGCCCTCGTCGGCCAGTTGCTGATTGCTCCCGCGATGAACCACCGGATGTGGCTGCATCCGGCGACGCAGCAGAACGTTGCGACGCTGGTCGAACGCGGCGCCGTTGTTGTGGGTCCCGACGATGGGCTGCTGGCAGAGGGCGAGGAGGGGCCGGGGCGCTTGGCTCAGCCCGATCGCATCACCCAGGCAATCCGTATGTTGTTGGGGGGTGGCAGCCTCGCGGGTAAGCGCGTTCTCGTCACAGCGGGCGGTACGCGCGAACCGCTCGATAGTGTCCGGTTTCTCGGCAATCGTTCGAGTGGCAAAATGGGTGTTGCGCTCGCCGACGAGGCCTTGGCGCGTGGCGCCGAGGTGACGACGATCCTCTCGAACACGCTGGTGCGTCCGCTTGGCGGCACCCAGATCGACGCACCCACCGCCGCAGACCTCGCAGCAGCCACCACTAAGGCCGCCGCAGACGCTGACATCATCGTGATGGCCGCCGCTGTTTCCGACTTTCGTCCCGCCGAGGTACAGGCGACGAAGCGCGCGCGCAGCGGTACGTGGGATCTCCGGCTCGAGCCGACCGAGGATGTTCTGGCAGGCATTGCTGCGAAGCGTCAAGACGGGCAGCTGATCATCGGCTTTGCCGCCGAAGATGGCGAAGACATCGCCCGCGCGCAGCAAAAGCGCGAGCGCAAGGGTGTCGACCTGATTGTCCTCAACGATATCTCCGACCCGGCGCTGGGCTTCGATAGTGACGACAACGCCGTCGTGCTCATCACCGCCACCGACGAGACGCGCGTCCCTCGCGCCCCGAAGTCGCAGATCGCCGCGGCGATATTCGATCGGGTTGAGGCGCTCAGTACGTAGGCCATTTCGCGGGCGACATTAGGCGACGCGCCTTCGTCGCCTAAGCGGCTGGACATTCAAGTCCTACGAGCGCTCGCTGGATAACTCGCTATGCGTGCCACAGATCGTTGGGCCCGCGGTAGAGCGCGGCGACAACATTGGCCCATGCCGGACCGTAGGTTTCTTGCGCCGGGGTCAGTTCCAAGTAGGGAATCTGAATCCAATCATTGCCGCGTGTGCCACGGATCCAGACCATCACGCGTACCCCATTTGCGGCGAGATCAAGTGTTCGAATGTAACGGTCGAATGCTTGGTGATACCCGGGCGGGTAGGTCACGAGCATCGGACATCCGCTTTCGATCAGCTTATTCACGGCGACTTCAACTTCTTTGGGGTCTGGATCGAGTCCGTAATCGCCCGATCCAATGTGTTCGAATGTCGAAATGGATAACAGCGTCTCGTCCGTCGGTGTCCAACTCTCCCAGCCAAGCTGGTGGGTCACAGCGGGGTGATCGTCGGTTGGATCGATGACGGTCGACACGCGCCCAGGCCAGTAGTACGGCGTGACTGCACCAATTTCAACGATTCGCGTGTCCACCATGCGGGTCAGGAAGATGTCCGCGAGGGCCAACTCGATCGTACGTTCTGTCATGCGGTACGGCGGATACCCCGTGTTCTTCCGATGGATAAAGTGTTCAATCGCTTGGCCATCGACGGAGAACGTTGGAATCTTCTCGTAGGCCATTGGGAAGTACCGAGCAATACCAGCAATCCCAGTCGAAGCCATACCGAGGCCCGCATCGATGAGTTTTGGGGAGAGTTTGTTCATATTGCGGGGTGCAGAATTTGTGCTCCGTATCAGGATACTGACGCGACGGGTTCGTGACACCTATGGGCGCGTACACAAGAGGTTGATGTACCCGCGCTGGAGCATCTCGCCGTCGATCGCGCGGATGCGGCATTCGACGTCGTCGATCCATCGCACGGTCAAGTTGCATTCGGTGAGAGCATCGATCAGGTCCTGCGGTGTATGGCCAGCCCGCCGCAGCATTTCAGGGTTGCATTCAGCGAACACGGTGATATTCGAATCAGCTTCGAGTAGGAGGCGCCTCATGCCGACGACGGCTGCAACTTCGTTGCCTTCGATGTCGAGTTTGACGACGTCGATGCGAGTGTCGTTCGGGAACCAATCATCGGCAGCAATGGTGTTGATTGTGATGCTACGCGTTGCCGTTCCAGGATCGTGGAGGCTGCTCGTTTCGCCGCCGCCACTCAAATAGAACGTCAACGTATTGTCTTCGGCAGCGAGTCCGAGCGGTATCACTGTCGCACAATTGGTGTATCCATTCGCGTCGATGTTCTGGTGCAGAATCGGGAGAGTTTCAGGATTCGGTTCGAACGTGTAGACGCGACCCGTTGGGCCAACTGATCGGGCCGCAAACAGTGTCATCACCCCGAGGTGTGCACCGCCTTCCAATACCGTTCCAGCTTCGGGGATCGCTTCGCTGAAGAGCTTCCTGAAGTAGCGGTCATGCTCGTCTTCGAGGAGGTCGCGCATGTAATACACATGGCCTATTTGATTGCAGTGAATCACGAAGCCTTCGAACTCGATATCCATTGATCCGAGCTGGGTATTCATCCTTCCCGCGGCCTTGTCGATGAGTGGTCCGAGTCCCACTAGGCGCAACGGGCGTGCGATGCGTTCAGCCAGTCGGATAAGTGTCAGTTTCGAGGGCATCCGGATCGCAGATTACCGACTTGACTGCGCGGCATCTCCGAGTCGGCTTTGGCTGCACGGATGATGTCCCTCGCGGGATACAATCCTGCCTATGGTCGATCCCGACGCAATCTTGGCTGCTGCGCTGCTGCAGATCGATGGTGCGACGGACCTGGCGACGCTTGAGGATGTGCGGATTGCCACTGTCGGGCGTAGCGCGCCACTGCCGCTCGCATTGCGCGCGGTGGGCGAGTTGCCGCCGGAGCAGCGGGGCGAGGCCGGTAAGCGCCTCAATCAGGTGCGGCAACAGCTCGAGGCGCGACTGACGGAGCGCCAGTCCGAGTTGGAGCGCCTAGCGCTTGAGGACACACTCGCGCATGACCGTGTCGATGTCACGCTGCCGGGTCGCGCGATGGCGCATGGTGGTTTGCATGTGTTGACGCAGACGAGGCGCGAGATCGAGCAGATCTTTCTCGATATGGGCTATGCGATTGCAGAGGGGCCCGAGGTCGAGACGGAGTTCAATAACTTCACGGCGCTCAACATCCCGGACGATCATCCGGCCAAGGCCGACTCGGACACGCTCTGGGTCTCGGATGGCGTCCTGCTCCGCACGCATACGTCGCCGGTGCAGGTGCGGGTTATGCAATCCCAGCAGCCCCCTGTCGCGGTCATCTGCCCGGGGCGCGTCTATCGGCGCGACACGCAGGACGCGACGCATTCGCCGATTTTTCATCAGGTCGAGGGGCTACTGATCGATGAGGGCATTACGCTGGCAGACCTCAAGGGCACGCTCGACCATGTTACGAAGCGCCTGTTTGGTGCGGATCGTCAGATTCGCTTGCGCTCGGGTTACTTCCCATTCACCGAGCCAAGTGTCGAACTAGATGTCTCGTGGGGCGATGGTTGGATGGAGATCCTTGGCGCCGGCATGGTCGATCCGAACGTGCTCGAGCAGGTCGGTTACGACTCGACGAAGGTGACGGGTTTCGCGTTCGGCATGGGTATCGAGCGGATCGCGATGCTGCGCCACGGCATCCCGGATATTCGGATGCTGTTTGACAATGACGTGCGGTTCTTGAGCCAGTTCCCGGCCTAACGAACGCCGCCCGATAGACTCCTTCTGTGCGCCTCCCACTCTCTTGGCTCCGCGACTTTGTCGATATCCGCGTTTCGCCGGAAGAACTGGCTGACCGTTTGGTGACGTCGGGCTTCGAGATCGAAGGCATTCTGCGATTGGGGGCGCCCGAGGCGGACGACAACCACGCCAATTTTGTGATTGGTCGTGTTGAACAGTTTGAGAAGCATCCGAATGCGGATCGACTCCGCCTCTGCAAGGTCGATACGGGGGGAGCGGAACTGCGCCAGATTATCTGTGGCGCATCGAACTTCGCGCTTGGCGACATCGTCGTTGTGGCGACTCCCGGAGCGGTGCTGTCGAGCGCCGATGCGCCGCTGAAGCAGGCGAAGTTGCGGGGCGAGGTTTCGGACGGGATGATCCTGTCCGAGCGCGAGCTCGGACTCTCGGAGGATCACGACGGCATCATCGTGTTGCCCGCTGATGCGGGGTATGCGGTTGGCTCGCGGCTCGCCGACCACCTCGAGCTCGACGAGGTCGTCCTCGACGTATCGGTCGAGTCGAATCGTGGTGACTGCCTGAGCGTCTATGGCATGGCGCGCGAGGTGGCCGTGCTGTTTGGCCTCGACCTGAAGCCGCTGCCCGGCATCGAACCCAAGGCCAGTGGTGGCTCTACGAGTGATCTCGTCACGATTGCGATCGACGACGCGGCCGGTTGTTCGCGGTTTACGGCCCGTGGTTTTACGGGCGTGACGATCGGCCCGTCGCCTTTTCGCATTCGCCAGCGCTTGGCGGCTGCCGGCATTCGTCCAGTCTCGAATGTTGTGGACGTCACCAACTATGTGATGCACGAGCTGGGTAACCCGCTGCACGTCTACGACGCCGACTGCATTCCCGGCAGGACACTGACCGCGCGGCTGGCCAAGACGGGCGAAACGATCCGTACGCTCGACGACAAGGAGCGTTCGCTGACGAGCGACATGCTGGTGATCGCGGACGCGGCAGGTCCCAGTGGTATTGCCGGCGTGATGGGTGGCGCTGCGGCGGAGATCACCGATGGCACGACGAACGTGGTGCTCGAGGCGGCGTGCTTTGACCGCGGTGGCATCCAGCGCACGTCGAAGGCGCTCGGCCTGCGCACCGATGGCTCGAACCGGTGGGAGAAGGGCGTTAGCCCGGCGCTCGCTCCGATCGCCTCGATTCGTGCAGCCGAACTACTCGTGGCCTGGTCGGGTGGCCAGATGCTTGCCGACCCGCAAGATGTTGTGGGCGGGCTGCTTGTCGAGCAGGTTGTTCATCTGCGCGGCAGCCGAGCGGGGGAGGTCCTTGGGCTCGAGGTGGATGCCACAGAGACCGAGCGCATCCTGGCGGGCCTTGGGTTTGCACCCCAGGCGACGGACGACGGATGGAATTGCACCGTACCGTTCTGGCGCTGGCTCGATGCGACGCGCGAGATCGACCTCGTCGAAGAGATTGGGCGTGTGCATGGTCTCGACAAGGTGCCGATCAGTCTGCCGCGGATCGCGCCGGGAAGTGGTGGTCTGACACGCGAGCAACAGATTTGCCGCCGCATCGAAGACCATCTAACGGGCGCCGGTTTGCGCGAGGTAGTCACCATCAGCCTCGTCGACCCGGAGCTACACAGGGCCTATCGGATGGGCGACCAGCAGCCATTGGCGCTGCGCAACCCGCTTTCGGCGGATCTCTCCGAACTGCGGCTGTCGCTACTGCCCAGCCTGGTCGAGGTCGTGCGTCGCAATGCTTTGGTGGGCGAGCGCGACATTCAGATCTTCGAGGTTGGGCGCAGCTATCGGCCCGGCAACGAGGGCGGCTTGGCATTCGAGGATGCACGGCTAGGGATCGCGTTGTCTGGTCGCTTTGGTGGCATCTCGTGGCTGGGAGAGGGCGTCTTGAGCGACTTCAGCACACTCGTCGGAGTCGTCGATGCGTTGCTGCTGCGATTGGGCATCAGGCACCTGCGCACCAGCCTCGAAGATCATGCGTTGCTGCACCCGGGTCGGGCGGCACGCGTCCTCGTTGATGGGCAGGAGATTGGCACGATCGGCGAGCTGCACCCTGGCATCGCCGCCGATCTCGAACTCGGTGGCGCGATCGCGCTCGGCGAGTTCGACCTCGCGGCAATTACGCGTCTCGTGCCCGAGGCTGCAGCCTTTACGGGGCTCTCGGCGTTTCCGCCCGTACATCAGGACATCGCCGTCATCGTCGATAGTGCAGTGCAGGCCGCAACATTGGTGGAGACCGCGCGGGCGGCCGGCGGCGACCTGCTGCGGGACGCGCACGTCTTTGATGTCTTCGAGGATGCGGAGCGGATCGGCGCTGGTCGCGTCTCGATTGCCTTGCGTTTTGCCTTCCAGGCCGACGATCGCACGCTGACCGAAGAAGAAGCAATAGAAGTTCGCGATCGAGTCATAGCGGCGCTCGCCGCGTCGTGCGGCGCGGAACTGCGCGGGTAGAGTGCATGAGTCGTCAGGGGCGCATTGGCGCGGCGCTGGCCGCCTTGCCGGTCGGCACGATCCCGGTCGGGGTCGGCCTGCTCGTGGCGGGGGTCTCGGCCTACGCATTCCAGATCATCGCGTTCCGCGTGCTTGGCTCGCAGCCGTACGCGGCGCTCAACGGACTATGGGTGACGGCCTTCGTGCTCGCACCGGGCCTGTTTCTTCCGCTTGAACAAGAGGTGGCGCGTGCGCTCGCTCATCGCAAGGCAATCGGACAGGGTGGTCGACCATTAATCCTGCGTGCGCTCGTGCTCGGACTGGTGCTGATCATCGGTGTAGTGGTGCTCGTGCTTGTCTTCCGGCAGCCGATCGAGACGCGGCTCCTACGATCGTCCGACGGGCTCTTTCTGGCGCTGATCGTGGTGCTGGTTGGGTTTGCCATTGAGTCATTGACGCGCGGCACGCTCAGCGGCAATGGACGCTTTGGGCGCTACGGACTGATCGTCGGTGTCGACGGGTTCGTGCGGCCTGCATTGGCGGGCCTGATCGTGCTTGTCGGCTACGAGACGCTCGGCTGGTTTGGTGCCATGTTCGCAATCGCTCCCTACCTTGCCAGCATCGCCGGGCTGATCGGCGTCAAAGGTATTGCTGAGCCCGGGCCGCCCGCACCGATGAGCGAGTTGTCGCGCGCAATCGTATGGCTGCTGGTCGGCTCAACGTTCGCACAGGCGCTCGGTTATTCCGCCTACATCGGCGCCAGCATCTTGGCAACGCCTGCGCAAGACGCCGAGCTCGGGGCCTTTATCGCGGGGCTCTTCATCGCACGTATTCCACTGCTGTTGTTCCAAGCCGTGCAGGCCGCTCTGCTGCCGAAGTTGGCGGGTCTGCTCGGTCACGGGCAGTTCGAAGAATTTCGCAAGGGCCTCGTTCGACTCGTTGCTATCGTCGCGGGCGCAAGTGTCGTTGGTGTGCTGATCGCCCTCGTCGCCGGCCCATGGCTTGGAGGCCTCTTGTTTGGTGCCAAGTTCACGCTCAGCGGCCCATCTCTCGCCGCGCTGACAGCCGGTTGTTGCCTGGTGGTGATTGCCCTCACGCTGGCGCAGGCACTGATCGCACTTCGGCGGTATGTCGTGACCGCGTTCGCGTGGGTTGCCGGCGTCGTGGTCTTCGTCGGCGTAATGTCGCTACTCGAGGGCGATGTCTTTACGCGAGCAGAGATTGCGTTTGTCGTGGGAGGTGTGGTTGCCGTCGTCTGGATGGCCATCACGGCCTGGTTCGCCGTGGCGAAGGCGCGTGCCGTCGCCACGCCAACGCGCGTCGCTGTCTAACGACCTGGGCGCAGCTTCGCGCGTAGCGCGCGAAATGATTCGGCTGCGCGCCAGGCGCGCGTTGCGAGCACCGACTCCAGATGGGTTCGCAACGAAACGTTTTCAGTTCGCAACCAGACGTTTTCTCGCGAAAGGTCGTGGATGCGCTGGTCGCGGTCGATCAGCTGTGTATGGGCATCAGCCAGTTCGCGTTTGAGTCCGTCGCTGGTGGTGTCAGAGTCGCTCATGGCTCGATCCCGTGGTCTTGGAGACGCGCGGTGAGGTAACCAATTTCTTTTTCGAGGTCGAATACTTGGCGCGACCGAATCGACAACAGTCGGGCGAGTTCAACGTCCGATGTCACTTCGGTGCCGATCGCGAGCTCGACGGCGCACGAGATCTGCAACGGATAGACGTCGTCCGAATCCACGCGAATTAGACCATCATCGGCGTACACCTGCAATTCGTCACGCACGATCTTGCTGCCCCAACGCGCATCGAACGCGCCGCGATTCGGGTCTGGCTCACCGTCGTCGGTGCGCCGCGATACCGACTCGAGGTGCACGACAACGGCAGTCCCGCAATAGCGGGTGCGCAAGCCCTGTGCTCGAGCGCGAAGGCAAAAGTCGATGTCTTCGTGCCCATTCGTAAACGCGGTGTCAAACCCCCCGAGGTTGTCGAAAGCCTCGCGGCGCACAAGGAAGCACGCTCCGGTGACAGCCTGAAAGTCGCGATCGCGCAGCACCGCGGGGTGCTCTCCCGGAAAGCCGCGATAGATGTGTCGGGGCTCACCGTCTCGTTGACTAAAGGCGATGCCAGCGTGCTGCACCGTGCCGTCGCGGTAGAGCAGTCGGGCGCCGACGATCGCGATTGCGGTGTCGCTTTCGGCACAGGCCATCATCGAGTCGAGCCAACCTGCCTGTGGCGTCGTGTCGTTGTTCAGAAACACCACGAGCGAGGCCTGAGATTGCGCGGCACCAAAGTTGCATGCTCCCGCGAACCCGAGGTTCGTCTCGCTTCGAATCACCGTCACACGAGGATCTGCTCCGCTGGGCAGAACGATCGCTTCGGGAGACGCGTCGTCGATCACGATGATCTGCGCATCGGTACCGCGGTCGAGTGTCGAGAGCGTTGCCGATACACACGACTCCGTCATGCCCGCGTGACCATGGGTTGGAATCACGATAGAAACCGGAAGCGTCATCGCGAGAGCACCCAATCACCACTCGCCACCCTCGCTTGCACGCCAAGTTCTCGGGGGTCACTGATGCCGTACGTCGTGGGAGAAAAAGTCGGGTCGCTGGTGATCACAATGCGGTATGGCGCTGGTGGGGCTTGCATAGAAAACTCGGTCTTCGCTTGGTTCGCAACAGCATGGGTCGAAGTCGCCGTATCTTTGACGATGCCATAGGTCCCGTCTGGGAGGGCTGCGATACGTCCGATATGCACTGTCACATGGGTCGTAGGAAGCATGAGGCCCCCGATCGGCCGGGTCAGCGAAAAGTCCAGCGTAGAAGCAGGAGATGGGGCGGTGAAGACGTCGATTGTGGTCGTGCCAGCGGTCCAGCCATCGGCGAACATCCCATGTGTTGCGCGTCGCAGAGCGTAGGGCTTGCTCGGCTCCTGCAAGAGGAACGTGCCGTGGTCGGCGATCACACGCCCTTCGAGTTCGAGCGATGACGGAGTTACGACGTAACGCGAGAGCTGCAGGATCGTGCCATCAGGGGTGCCCAGTCGGCCCGTCGCGGGATCAATCGTGACATCCGTGCCCCAGCGAGCGGTCGTGATGGGGAGTCGATTGAAGAACCCCATCTCCCAATAGACAACACGGTCTGTATCAGGTCCGAGGCTTGATCCGCTGAGAAATGTAACGTCGCCGCCGCCGGGCAGTGCACGATCTATCCACGCCGCACCATCACCGACCCCAGCGGATGCTCGGTAGTCACTGGAGCTTTTGCCAATCGTGCGCACTACCGCCGCCTGTGATACAGCGAAATAGCCCACGAGCAATAGCGGGAGCAGCACGACAGCGAGCCTTGGTCGGACGATGCCAAAGACGAATAGGGCGATGGCCACGCCAGCAGCGATCAGTAATTGCACGTCCCAGCCTTGTTGGGCAAATCGTCGAGTCAGCATTTCTGGCAGAACGATGGCCCACGTTTCGGTGCTCGGAGCGAGTTGATAGAGCAGGCCGAAGGGTGTGGCAAGAGTGAGCACACCGGCGATGGCGACGGCGATGCCGGTGGTTCGCCGAGGACGCGCGAGTCCCCTATCGAGCCAGAGCGCCAACCCGATCAGGATGATTGGGAAGACGGCGAACATATTGCGCTCCGAGACCCGCTGCGAAAACCATGAGGTAAAGATCGCGACCTGGATGATCACGAGTGGGCTGAGGACAATCGCCGTGCAGAGGAAGGCGCGCTCGGCGGGGCTACGTGTGCGATTGAGTAAGCCGAGCCCCACCATCACGAGTAGTGCTGCGACGGGAAAAACGCCGAGTGCGAAGGTGGCCTCGCCGGCGTGCCAGAGCGACCATCGCGCGACATTTGGCACCGCGTACTGGCCGGTCGTGACTGCGCCATAGGCCTGCAAGAGCTGGCTGACGTGCCACGACGTCGTTACGGACCTCACGATGATCGCGAGCAGTCCGACGGCAGCGACGGCAGCGAGTGGCCAGAAGCGTGCGAGGCGCCGACCGAGTCCACGCAGCGAGAAGGTGGTGCCCGCGCGCTCCTCTGCGAGAACGGTTAGCACGACGATGATCGGCAGGGCGACAATCAGCACGACTGCCTGTGCGCGCGTGCCTGCGGCGAGCGCGAGCGCAACGAGCACAAAACCCTGGTTGAGGATCGTGGGTCGTTCGACGGCACGCGCGATCGCGTACGCAGCGAGGGCGAAGAACAAGACGAACGCGTTCTCCGTCATGATCGTGCCGCTGTACGCCATCGATGGCATCGCGAGCGTGAGGCCCGCTGCGAGCAGCGCATACTTCGGTTGCATCATCCGCTTGGCCCACAGGAAGACAGGCAGGGCGGTGAGGCTGACGAGCACGGCATTGGTCGTCTGCATGTAGGCAAAGGCCGTCGTGCCGAAGTCGGCGAGTGCCCACGATGGCGCGAGCAGGAGTGGGTAGATCACGCCATAACCGGTTGAGAGACTGAAGTTGCCGTTGGCGATATTCTCGGCGAGCTGGGAATACGTTAGCTCGTCCGTCAGGATCGTTGGCGCCTGAAACTTCTGGTTTAGCCAGATCCGGATGCCGATCGAGACCACGATCGCGACGCCGAGCAATACCCAGCACACGCCACCCTGCGTGATTCTCTGCGTCGTAGGCGTTGCAGTGGATGTGGCCATAAGCGCGGGGCGCAAAGAACGAAGCGTGTCCGGTGCAGGACAATACCGACAATACCGGAAGCGGGTACGCGCTTGAGTGCCCTCCGTACGGGGATAATCCCCGTACCATGCGACCCTAGGTGGCAATGAAGTATCGACCCAAGATTTTCGCCGTAGCTTCGGCCGTCAGTCTCGACTATCGCTATGGCTGCACGCCTGCGTGGTGGCAGATCTGGAAGGGCATGTACGAATCTGGGGTGGATGTCATTGTGACGCCCTATCGTGGACCAGCAGTGCAGTCTCCCTGGTGGCGCTGCGAGCCGAACCCGTGCGAGCGTGAGGGCGAGGCGTTTGCCGCTGCTCGAGGCGTGCTGGCGCGCCTGAAGAGGGACACACACGTGCGGCGTGTTGAAGACAGCCCCGACGACACAATCGCCGATAAGGCGACGCGCGAGGTAATTTCCCGTTGGATTACGCCGCGCTGGGAGAAGCACATCTCATCGATTCTCGAACGCGAGGGCGATGTGGATGCGGTTGTGATCTTTACCGTACCGATGAGCCACTTGCGGGGCATTCCCTCGAAACTCTCGGCAAAGTATGGCGTACCGTTCGTCTACTACGACGGCGACGTGCCAATGAGTCTGCCGGAGTACGGCGGCATGGACACGGGCTTCAACATCTATCACGGCGCCGACCCAGGTGAGTACGACCTGATCGTGTCAAACTCTGAGGGGGGCATTCCGCGTCTGCTGGAATTGGGTGCGCGTCGCGCAGAACCGCTCTTCTGGGGCGCCGACCCCGAGTTCTTCCGCCCGATCGACACGTCGAAGCGGTATGACACGTTCTTTTACGGCTACGGCGACAAGTTTCGTCGAGAGTGGATGCAGTCGATGATCGGCGAGCCCAGCCGGCGCCTGCCCGATGTCGATTTCGCGATGGGCGGCGGCGACTACAAGGGCGATACGGGCCGTGGGCGCATGGTAGGCGACGTGCCATTCAACGTCTTTGCAGAGGCTATCTCGGCGGGACGCATCAACCTCAATATCACGCGCCGGCCACACGCCACCGTGCCGTACTCATCGACCTGTCGCCCATTCGAGTTGGCCGCCTGTGGTGCTGCCATTGTTTCCAACCCGCACGAGGGCATCGAACGCTGGTTCACGCCCGGGGAGCAGATCATCATCGTCAACGATGCCGACGAGGCTGTCGCGGCATATCGCGCCCTGCTCGACGATCCCACTCAGGCGCTGGCAATGGGCAAGAGTGCGCGACAGCGGGTGCTCGACGAGCACACGTACGTCCAGCGGGCGCGCCAATTGCTCGGCTATCTCGGACTCGACAAGGCCACGGTCTAACGGTGCGCTGCCTCGCGATTATCCCGGCCTACAACGAAGGCGAATCGGTCGGCGACGTGATCCACGCGATCCAACGCGAAATGCCGGACTGTTCCATCGTCGTTGTCGACGATGGTTCGCGCGATACGACTGCCGCGGCTGCGCGGCGTGCGGGGGCAATCGTGCTGCAACTGCCATTCAACTTAGGCATTGGGGGAGCCGTGCAGACGGGCTATCGCTACGCCTGGATCAACGGCTACGACATTGCGATCCAGGTCGACGCCGATGGTCAGCACCCACCGAGCGAGATGAGCAAAGTCATCCAGCCGATTCTCGACGGCACGGCGGACATGGCGACGGGCACGCGGTTTCGCGGCGTCGGCGACTTCGAGTCGAGTGCGGGTCGCCGAGTTGGTATCGAGCTGTTTGCTCGCCTCGTTTCGCTGATCATTCGCGAGCGGGTCACCGACACGACCTCGGGTTTTCGGGCCGTCAATCGCAAAGGCATTGCACTATTTTCGTCCGACTATCCACAGGACTACCCTGAGGTCGAGACAACAGCGCTCGCGCACCGGCATGGCCTGAGGCTGATCGAAGTGCCCGTCGAGATGCTGCAGCGCCAAGCCGGCGAGTCGTCGATTCGGATGGGCGGTAGCATCTATTACGTGGTCAAGGTAACCCTCGCACTACTGATCGGACTGTTTCGTGCGCCCGTGCCATTGCCTGACGATGGTGCAGAGAACTGATGCGCTTTCTCACTAATTTGCTTGCGGCAATCCCCGCGCTGGTGCTTCTGGTTGCCGTGCTCGAGCTCGTGCGGCGACGACGTCTGCGTGAGAAATACGCACTACTGTGGATCTTGACGGCCGTCGTGCTATTAGTCCTCTCGCTCTGGCGTGGCATCGCCGACTCTATCGCCCTCGCCCTTGGTATCGCCTACGGGCCCGCAGTGATCTTTGCGATCGCAGGCTTCTTCTTCATCGTCGTCCTACTGCACTACTCGACCGTGATCTCGGCGTTGACTGATCGGACGGCTGTGCTTGCGCAGCAGCTAGCTCTCGTCGAGCAGCGACTGCGCAAGCTGGAGCAGGAACGCCAGTCCGACGATAGCCGAGGCTAGCCAACCCGTCTGTCTCGCGCGCTAAGGAACGATCGTCAGCAGCCCAGTCATGTCGTAGTCCGGGTAGAGGGGGTTCGATGGCTGGTCAAAATCCGTCCGCAGCGATACGGCTGGCGTGTAGTCCACGATCCCCGCCTTGCGGACAAACGAGACTTCGATCACATCGGGAAACCAATACCTGTCGAATCGACTGAAGGGACTCTCGTTGTTGCCGTGGACGTGGACGGGTGCGTGGGTCTTGGCGAGGCTACGGACAGTCTTCAGGACAGCGACGGATGCCTCGGCGTCGCGGAGTCGGGAGAGGTCGTGCATTTCGATTAGTACCTGTTGGAACTGTGCGAAATCGACATCGTGTAAGGCATCCCATTCGGCGCCCTCAACGTCGATCTTGAGAATCAGCTCATTCGACGTGGCCTTGCCCGTCAGTTGCAGGATGTCGCCCAAACTGCGGAGATCCATGCCAGCCATGTCAGTACCAGCGACGCGTGTACGATCGCCGAGGCCGATCTTGTAGAACTGTCCACCGGGAACCTCGCTTGGCAGGCCTGCCACCGTTGGATCAAACAGGTAGACAGGAATGCCGTGGCGGGCGAGTTCTTGGTCCCACGATACGTCGTGACCCACACCAATCGATATTGCCGCATCGACGCCAGCAAACGCCTGCATAACATAGGCCCCATCGGTCGCAGCGCCAACTCGAAGCAGCGCGAGTGATGGGCTGGTGACGGGGCGGATCAGGCGAGCAAATTCGTAGAGCCGCTCCTCAGCTGGTGTCGCGGGAGTGCGCGAAAAATCGAGCAACGCACTGCCCATTTCAGCGACGGTAGAGCGCAGGTTTCGATACACCGAGGACGTGTCTAGGATGCGGTTGCTGAGATCGCCGTAGGATCGACGCAGGCCGAGTGGTAGACGGTTGGTGACGGCTGCGACTGCGGGGAGAACCTTCGAGATCACTGCGCCAACCTAGCTCGCCGGATTCGCCCGATACCACGCGACCGTCTGCTGCAAACCATCAGCAAACGTGGTCTCGGCGGTAAAACCAAAACGTTCTTGTGCGCGCGTGACATCGAGTTGTCGCCGCGGCTGCCCGTTGGGCTTGGTGGCGTCCCAAATAATCTCGCCGGCGAAGCCCGTGGCTTCGGCGATCAGTTCTGCGAGTGCCTTGATCGAGATCTCCGTACCCGTGCCGAGGTTGACGGGGTCCGGGTCGTTGTAATCGCGTCCGGCGAGGTAGAGCCCGCGGGCGGCATCTTCGACGTAGAGAAACTCACGCGTTGGGGTGCCGTCGCCCCACAGTGTCACCGACGTCTCGCCACGCTCCTGCGACTCGATCATCTTGCGGATCAAGGCGGGGATCACGTGCGACGACTGTAGGTCGAAGTTGTCGCGGGGTCCGTAGAGGTTGACGGGCAGCAGCGTCACGGCGTTCAGCCCGTACTGCGCGCGATAGGCTTGGCTGCCGACGAGTAGCGCCTTCTTGGCAACGCCGTACGGCGCGTTGGTCTCTTCGGGGTAGCCGTTCCAGAGGTCGTCTTCCCGGAAGGGAATCGGCGCAAATTTTGGGTACGAACAGATCGTGCCGACCATGATGACCTTGTCGGTGCCATGAATGCGGGCCTGCTCGAGCACGTTGACGCCCATCATCAGGTTCGCGTACCAGTAGCGGCCAGGATTGTCGCGGTTCGCGCCAATGCCACCGACCTCGGCTGCAAGGTGGAACACGCGCGTCGGCTTATGCTCGGCAAACAACTGCGCAACGGCAGTTGTGTCCGTCAGATCCGTGTCGGCACTGCGCACCACGAACGGGTCGTCGCCGTCGGCCCGCAGCAGGTCGACAAGATGCGAGCCGAGAAAGCCGGCCCCTCCGGTGATCAACGTGGTCATCGGTCGAATCGTAGCCCGCCGATCGCGGGAGCCTCGTCGATCGAGATTAGGGAAGTGGTTCGACCGTCAGTAGGCCCGCGAGCGAGAGATCGGCAAAACGGGCATTGCTCGGCGAATCAAGGTGCGTCGCGATGCGGGTGGCGGGTGTCTGATCCGACACCAAATCGCGGCGTAGGTAGGTGACTTCGATCACGGTGGGGAACCAGAAAGTCCCAAACGGCACGACGGGCGCTTCGTTGTTGGCGTGCACATGCAGTGGCAGGTGCGTGGCGTGCAGCGCCTGGAGCACCGCGAGCACATTTTTGCTGGGCTCGGCGTCGCCGAGACGATCGAGATCGTGCATTTCGATTATCACTTGCGTGTAGCGGCTGTAGTCAGAGACCGTGGCCAGGGCATCCCACTCAGCGCCCTCCACATCGATCTTGAGGATCACGTCACTGGTGGTGTCGAAGTGGCCGAGCGCGAGGAGCGCATCGAGCGAGTCGACAGCAAAGCCCAGCGTAGAGGCCTGCTCCTTCGTACCGAGGCCGATGCGATGGAACGTGGCTCCGGGCACCGCAGCGGGAGGTGCAGCGATCGTGGGGTCGAATTGTGCGATGGGGATACCACGTTCGGCGATTGCCAAGTCCCAAGAAACATTGCCGCCGATGCCGATCGATAGTGCGGCTGTTGCGGCGAACGAGTCGGCCATCACGTACCCACCATCGCCCGCATCGCCGACGCGGATTAGGGGTGTGCTGGTGGCGTAGGGGCGTAGCAATCGTGCGGCCGCCAGGCAGCGCTCGTCGCCGAGGGTAGACGGTGGGCGCGTAAAATCGATCAGCGCACCTTCCATCCGCGTGACACGCGAGCGTAGATCGGTGTAGAGGCGGGAGGAATAGACGAGGTGGTCGCCGAGTGCGGCGAACGGGCCTTGGAGAAACGAGGGCAGCATCAGGGCAGGATCGTAGCCCGAGTGCTCAGCTGTGCGCTCACTGGGCAAGGACGCTGCGATAGGCAGCGATTGTGTCGGCTGCGGTGCGCTCCCACGTGAAGCCGCTCGCTTGTGTGATGCCCGCCGCGCGCGCAGCATCCGCTGCAGGCTCGGATTGCAGCAGTTCGAGCACCGCCTCGGCGAGACCAGCGTGGTCGTCTGGTGCTCGTGTGGTTGCAGCTTCGCCAACTACCTCGGGCAGGCTGGGACGATCGGAGCAGACCACGGGGAGCCCGCTCGCCATCGCCTCGAGTGGGGGAAAGCCAAACCCCTCGAGCAGTGATGGGAAGAGAAAGCAGTCGGCCGACGCATAGATGCGCGTCAGGTCTTCAAATGCGACGCGTCCAACTTTGATCACGCGGCCACGCGTCTTGGCAATGCGTGCATCGAGGTCGGCGGATCGCCATCCCGCCCCGCCAACGAGGAGCAGTGTCGCCTCGGGCACGGTCTGGGCGACAATGTCGAAGGTGGCAAGCGTGCCGGCGAGATTCTTGCGTGGCTCGGGCGTACCGACCGAAAGAACAGTTGGGCCCGTGATGCCAAAGCGCTGCCCCAGCCAGTCGGTATCGCGCAGACGCGGCGAGAACGCTGGTGCTATGCCGAGGTGGATCACCTTGACGCGCGCAGCGTCGACGCGGAGCAGCTCGACGATGTCGCGCTTGGAGGCGTGCGAGTCGGTCAGGACAAGGTCGGCGTGGCGTGCGGCACGCCCGACAAGTAGGCGCTGCTGCAGGGCGTTGGCACGCGTAAACCATTCGGGGTGGCGCCACGGGATCGCATCGTGGATTGTCAGGATCAGCGGCAGTGTTCGCGAGTGCGCAGGCATTGCCGCGGGCACGTGGATCAGGTCGGCGCCGACAGCGGAGGCGGCTCGCTCGAGGCCGCGCGGGTAGTACCAGGCTTCGCGTCGGACGCCCGCAGCAATGCGATGCAGCCCGGTGGATGTCGGTGGGTGATCGAGCTCTACGACCTCAAGTGCAGCAGTCTCGTGGAGGGCGGCCAGAAGCTCTCGCGTGTACGTTGCCACGCCACCACCCCCGAGCTGTGCTGGCGTCGTGTCGATGGCGATCCGCATCGTCGTACCCTACGTCGAGGTATTGAGGACCTTCGCGTAGGCGTCGCGCAGGCGCCCGGCGTAGGCCTCGATGGAGTAGACGTCCGCGAAGTGCGGATCGATCGTGGGGACCACTGGCGGGTCGTTGAGTGGGCCCTCTGCGAGCGTGCGCGCCAGTCCGACCCAATCGCCGGGGTCGATCAGCATGGCGGAATCGCCAACGACCTCGGGTATCACGCCCGAGCGCGTGGTAATCACGGGTGTACCACTGACGAGTGCCTCGGCGAGCACCATGCCGAACTGCTCCTCCCAATGCCAGACCGGCAGGCTCGCCAACACGACACAGGCGGCGCTGGCAAAGACGGTGCCCATCTGGTCGTTGGGCACGTGGCGACGGAACTCGACGAAGGAACCGATACCGAGCTCGTCAGCGTGCATGCGGAGCTTTGCTTCGTCGGGTCCAGAGCTGATGATCAGCAGGCGCGGCTTGACGACGGATCCATCGGGACGGGTTTGCAGGCCGCGGTGCAGTAGGGCAACTGCGCGGAGTACATCTTGGTGGCCCTTTTCCCAGACGAGGCGTGCGGGCGAGACGATCAGCGGCGAAGCGGGGTCGATCGGTTGTCGAACAGCAGCTGAGAACGCCTGTGTATCGACCTGTGGCAGGCACACCTGGATGCGGTCTTCGTCGACACCTTCGAGCAGCAGCGCCAGCCTCGAACGCTCGCTGGTCGGTAGAAACAGGTCGGTGGCGGCGATCGTGGCATCGCGGTAGGGGCGTGCACGCTTGCGGCGATACGCGTTGAGGAGTGGGATCGTTTCCCAGATCGTGACGACGAGTTTAAAGGCATCAGTCTGTTGCCGCAATTGTGCGGCTTGTCCGCTGTACCAGGGGCCAATCTCAACGGTGTGGACGATATCGGCGCCCTCGACGATTGGCTCGAGGTCGCGATATTCGTCGCCCGGTAGCAGCGTCGCCATGTCGAACAGGCGTCCCTTGGGGAGCAGCCCGCGTCGCGACTTGACGGTGACATGCGGTTGCGTCGACGGGCTCGTCTCGGCGCCACGGTGATCGGTGATGGCGAACGTGAAGTCGAAGTCATCGCGCAGGTAGTCCCATACCTTCCAACCATTGTCGGTCAGGTGGTGTCCGTGGAGTACGACGATGCGCGGCTTCATGCTGCTCCGTAGTATCGCCGCAGAAACGCGCGCAGGCGATCCTCACCATAGATTGGTGCGCCAAGCGCAACGACGAGTTCGGCCGGGACGGCTCGCAGGGCGATCGCGATCAGCGAGAACACGATGCCGCCGCCGAGTGCCGCGAGCCATCCGGAGGGCAGCGGTACGAACGCTATCGAGGCGGCCGCCGCCATGCAGATTGCGATCTTCCACGAGAAGCGCATCGACGGCAAGACGGCTGGCGCATTGCGATGGAGCGTGATCGCGAGCATCAGTACCAGTAGTGCCTCGGCTGCCACTATGGCGATCGCCCCGCCGATGGCGTCATAGCGCTCGACCAGTACGACACCAAAGACGATTACGGCCGCGAGTGCAATCGCATTGGCGAATATGAGTGATTGCTGTCGACGTAGAGAGATCAGCGCGTTCTGCAGGGTCTGCGATAGGAATACGCCAACGATTGCAAAGGCCTGCACTTGGAGGATCGGACTGGCCTCGGCGAATGCTGCGCCACCGATCAGCTGGATCAGGGAACTGGCAGAGAGTGCAAGCGTGACAGCGATCAGTGTTGAGACGATCAACCCGAGCTCGGTCATCAACTGGATCGCGTCGCGCAGGCGATTATGGTTCGTGGCGCTCGCCACCGACAGGATCGGGAGCGCGAGCGCGATCATCAGTCCCGGTAGACCAACGACTACCTCCATGATGCGCGATGACGTCACGAACAGGCCCGTTTCGTAGGCGCTTGCGAGCAGCGAGACGATAATCACCATCGCGCCGCCATAGAGGACGATCGTCGTTGATGCGATGGCGAGTGGGAGCGTCTCGCGGGCGAGGTGTACGACATCTCCACGGTTCGCACGAATGCCAATCTTGATCGTGCGGCGCACATAGAGGAGCGTGAGGACCAGCAGCAGTGCGGCGATGGGGATCTGCAACACGAAGAACCACGTCAGGCCCGCCTCGGCCAGAACGAGCACGAGGACGCCGACGAATGTCAGTGCATGGCGGAGAATCTCAAAGCCGGTCAAGGGCGCAATCCGAAGGGTCACGAGTAGTGGCACCGTTGCCATGGCCTGCATGCTGATCAGCACCACCGAGAAGCCGACGAGTGCCGCGCCGAGCGTGAGTTCGGAGGAATAGGCAATCGCGGCGAACGCAATGGCGATCAAGACTCCACCGGTCGTTGTCACGAGCCGTAGTGCCATCAGCGTCGAGGCTGTGCGTGTGCGAGCTTCGCCGTCACGCGCCACAGACAATTCGCGCGCACCAATCGTCGTTAGTCCGCCGTCAGATAGCGCCAGCACAAGCCCGAGTAGCGCAGCCACGACACCGTATTTGCCGTAGTCGACGACTCCGAGATAACGGAGCAGCAGTGCCGACGTGCCGAGTCCGAAGAGGATGCCGACCCCGAAGCCGGCTGCGCGGATTACGCCGCCGCGAATCACGCGGCCACCGGCCGCGCCCGTGTGCAGTACATCGTTGTGTGTCTGCGGAGTGGAGTCGGTGTCGTCAGTGTCGTTCATGGTCTTCTGTTGGACACGTCATGCGAGTCCTGCTGGGTACTATGGCGGGGTGACGCGCAGGAAAGCTCTCATCACCGGCATTGGCGGCCAAGACGGCTCGTACCTTGCGGAGTATCTCATTGGTCGCGGCGTGGACGTGCTTGGGGTTGAACGGCCGGGTGGGGTGGCAGATTATCCGAACCTAGCAGCCGTCGCCGACAAGGTATCGATGGTGTCGGTCGATCTCTGTGATGCCGCCTCGGTGATTGCGGCGGTGGATGAGTATCGCCCGGACTGGATCTTCCATCTTGCAGGCATCACATTCGTACCGACGTCGTGGCAGCACCCGACACCAACGGTCGAGATGGCCGCCACGTCGACGTCGGCGTTTCTCGATGCGATTGTCAATGTCGATCGCTCGATTCGCTTCTTTCAGGCCGCCTCGGCCGAGGTCTTTGGTCGTCCGACCGAGTCGCCACAGAACGAGCAGACGCCGATTGCGCCGATCACGCCGTATGGCGCAGGCAAGGCGCTGAGCCTGTTCTTGACGCGCATGTATCGCGAGCGCTTCGACCTGCACGCGTCGTGCGGCATTCTCTTCAACCACGAGTCGCCACGTCGTCCGACCGATTTTGTGACACGCAAGGTCACGCGCGCGGCCGTCGAGATCAGCCTCGGTCTCGAGAGCGAGCTGCGGCTCGGCAACCTCGATGCTGCACGTGATTGGACGTTCGCGGGAGATACCGTGCGGGGTATTGCGTTGATGGTCGAGGGCGACAAGCCGGGCGAGTATGTGCTCGCCAGTGGTACGACGCACTCGATCCGCGAGTTGCTCGACATCGCCTTCGGGCGCGTTGGTCTCGACTGGTCCAAGCACGTCGTCGTCGACGAGCAATTCAATCGTCCGAACGAGGCGACTACGATCTGTGGCGATCCGTCGCTGGCAGAGCGCGAGCTCGGCTGGCATCGCGACATGTCGTTTCAGCAGCTGATCGAGCTGATGGTTGATGCCGATCTCGCCGCGCTCCAGCCATAGTGATCACCCCATCTTGACGCGTTCGGCGGGGACTGTTTTCCGCGCAGAGTCCCACCTATGATGCAATAGGAGGGAATCCCGACAACTCGGTCGTCGCGGTGTCGGGATGCGGTACTCGTATGCACAAGCATTTACGCATCATTTGTTGTGTGCTTATTGGCGCGCTTGCAGTATCTAGTGCGCCGTCGACGTATGCTCGTGCGCACCCCACGAAACCCACGCGTTCGTCAGACGCAAAGCCCCAGCGTCCCGCCAAGCCAGCACCACCGCTCGCTCCTGTGCAAGTGCCAGCACTGACAGGATCGTGGTGGCAGGTGCCGCCGGCGAATGGGGCCATCGAGGGTTATGCCGATAAGGTCAGCGCTTTGCCGGGCGAGAGCGTGTCGCTGCGCATTAGCTCGACGGGCGGCGCCAGCTATCTCGTACGCGTGCTGCGCTTGGATGCCTCGGCAAACGACGCGAGCGGGGTTAGTTCGAGTCAGCCGCACGCAGGCATACAACAGCCTGGAGCCACGGTCGATGCTGTCACCGGCGAAATCCGAGCACCGTGGTCGGTCACCGACACCATCGCGATCGGTCGCAATTGGCCGAGTGGGTACTACGTCGTGCAGTTTGTCCTGACATCGGGCCCGATGGCGGGTACGGCGTCGTGGACGCCGCTGATCGTGCGGCGCTCGCCGAACAAGCCGCCCGCCCGCGTGCTTGTCGAGATTCCCATCTCGACCTGGCAGGCGTACAACACCTGGGGCGGCATGAGCGCCTATAGCGGCGGCCCGTGGAGCGATGTTGTCTCCTTCGACCGGCCGTATGTGGGTGGTCTGATCGGCTGGGAGTATCCACTTGTCCGATACCTCGCCCGCACGGGCCTGGATGTTGAGTATCAGACCGACCTCGACACCAACAACCATCCGGCGTCGCTCAGGCGCCACCGGCTGGTGATTGTCAACGGCCACGACGAGTACTGGACACCCAGAACGAGCCGTGCGTTCTACGAGGCCAAACGTGCAGGTGTCAACCTCGCCTTCTTCGGTGCAAACATCGGCTACTGGCGTACCCGCCTGCAAGACAACGGGCGCGCACTGGCGATCTACAAGCATGGTGGGGACCCCGTGACGGATCCTAGGACGACGACACGCTACTTTCGTGACACGGAGCCCGAGTGCACGCTGCTCGGCGTCCAACACCAAGGCGGGCTTGTCAATTGGCCGGATGGGAGTTACACCGTGGATGCCAAAGGTCTTGGTAACGCCTGGTTTCGGCGGACGGGGTTTGTAGTTGGCGACCAACTCGCGGGGCTTGTCAGTACCGAAGCCGATACCTTCCCGAATTCGTTCGCATCAGTTGGCAAGACCTGTCCTGGACGACCCATCACGACGCTGTTTCGACGCGACCTAGGGGGCGATACCCTCGGCGACGCGCGTGCCGTCACCTGGACGTCACACAGTGGTGGCCGCATCTTTGCGGCGGGCTCGCTCAACTTATCGTGGGGGCTCGACGACATTTGGCAGCGCTGGATGGGGCAGCCATCGCTGGTCGATGCGCGCCTGCAGCGGTTCGTCCGCAACATGCTTCACGACCTCGCTGGGTCGTAGGTCAGGCTCGGTTTCGTGATGGGGGGCGGATGCCACATCCGCGCGGTTGTGGCATCCGCCCCCCCCATCACGAAACCGAGCCTGACGCGAGTTCGTGGTACACCGCGACGTGGGCTTTTGCGCAGCGCCTCCACGTAAACTGTGGTGCGCGTTCGAGCCCGCGGGCAACGTACGGCGCGGGGTCGCGCAGCAGCGTCGTGACGGCGTCGACCATGGCATCAACGGAGGTCGGGTCGAACAATACGGCTGCATCGCCACAGACCTCGGGAAGCGAGCTGGCGTTCGAGGAGGCAACGGGGCAGCCTGTGCCCATCGCCTCGATCACGGGCATACCGAAGCCCTCGTAGAGGCTGGGGTAGACCAGTGCTGCTGCGGTGCGATAGAGCCGTACGAGTTCAGTCGTGCTGACACGCCCGCGCGCCTCTACGCCCGCAGGAAGCACCTGTCCGTAATGCTTCGAACCCGTCAAGACCAGGCGCAGCGATGGGTTGTCGCGGCGCAACAAGGCGAATGCTTCGAAGAGTCGCTGATGGTTCTTGTGGGGCCAGTTGTTGGCCGGATACAACAGAAACGACTCTCGTTCCAGGTTGCCCGGCGAAAAGATCGCGGGGTCTGCCCCGAGGTAGATCACGCGAATGCGTTCGCGTGGTACATGGAGCCGCTCGTGGATCGTCTCGGCTGCGTGTTGCGAGATCGCAATCACGAGTGTGCTCTTGCGAGCCGTCCGACCATAGATTAGTCGTCGATAGGCGATCTCGGGCTTCGAGAAAAACTGCGGAATAAACTCGTGCTGCACGTCCAGAATCGTCGAGACCGTCGGGACCGATTCGACCGTGGGGATCATCGTACTGAACGGAAAGTGCAGTACGTCGATTGTGTCGAGCTGCATCTCGCGGCGGATTGGGCCTCCGGCAAAGGTGGCCTCTGTCATGCCCAGCAGGCGTCCCTTGTTCGACCGGTTTGCACGGTACTTCGTAATCACGCTGTGCGGAAGATCCTCGTGGGCGTCTGCGCTGATCGTCGAGAGGTAGATGCGTGGCTCGATCTCGGGATAGTGCGGCAGCTCTCGCAGCAACGCGCGAAAGGCGACCTCGGAGCCACCGACGACGCCGGGAATCAGCGTAAGCGCAGAAAGACCGACACGAATCATGGAGAAAGGCTAGCGGGCGTCGACCGCGAAACCAGCAGACGACGGTGTAGCGGCTGTGGTCGCTAGTATCGTACGTGTTGTATGGATGCTGTCGACCCCAATGATTCCCGCTCGATCCAAGACGCACTTGAGCGTGAGCTCGGACTGCGCGGTGGCCTGACAGGCGAGTCCACTACCAATCTCTTTGATCTTGAACGGACAGCCTTTGTCTGTGCTGGTTCGCCGGGTGTCGGTGGCAGAAATAACGGAGTTGTCGCGCGCACCATGCGCAAGGTGATGTTCAAACTGACGCGCTGGTATGTCGAGCCGTTTGTGCTGCAGCAGCGGGCATTCAATCTCACAGCGGTGCGGTATATCGCTGGACTTGAGCGGCGGGTCGCCGAGCTAGAACGGGACTCCCCGGTGGACGACGCGTGAGGATCGCAGTCTGCCTGCCGCAGGTGCCATTCGAGCACGGTGGGGCAGAGTTGTTTGCCGAGACGCTGGTGCGCGAGCTGCAGCAGCGCGACCACGAGGCCACGCTCGTAACGGTGCCGTTTAAGTGGTA
This sequence comes from Gaiellales bacterium, assembly GCA_038911065.1. Taxonomy (GTDB): domain Bacteria; phylum Actinomycetota; class Thermoleophilia; order Gaiellales; family F1-60-MAGs149; genus F1-60-MAGs149. The sequence goes on from JBCKBR010000001.1 coordinate 56,786, forward strand.
CCCCGGCACCCGCGTATTGACCCAGGCTTTTACTTGGCGCCTGCTCGACCTGGAAGAGTCGAATGGTCGCCCGATCGATTTGGTGGTGGGGACGAAGTTTCCCTCGTACTGCATTCGTCATCCAAACAAAGTGATCTGGCTCGTGCACCAGTTTCGTCAGGCCTACGATTTTGATCGCACCGAGCTGGGCCAGTTCTCCGAGTCACCCGAAGATCGCGCCACGATTGAGGCGATCCGACGTATGGACGAGGTTGCTTTCGGCGAGGCGAAGGCCGTCTTTGCTACATCGCAGAATGTGGCCGGGCGCCTGCTCGAGTCGACGGGGGTGGTGGCCGAGGTGATGCCCCACCCGGCGCAGACGCTCGACTATCGCTTCGACCAGATCGGCGATTTCGCGCTTTCGGTCGGGCGTCTCGACCGTGCCAAACGCGTCGGTCTCTTGCTGGAGGCCGCGAAACTGGGGGGCTTCAAGGTTGTGATCGCGGGCGATGGCCCCGAGCGAGTTGCGTTGGAAACGCAGGTGCAACAACTGGCGATCGCCGACCGCGTGCAGTTCGCGGGTCGTGTCGACGATGCCACGCTCGCCGATCTCTATGCCACCTGCGGGTGCGTGTTTTACGCGCCAATCGACGAAGACTTCGGGATGGTCCCGTACGAGGCGTTCTTGTCGGGCAAGCCGGTGGTCACGACACGCGATGCAGGCGGGCCGCTCGAGGTCGTCACGGACGGCGTTACGGGTATCGTCGCAACCCCCGCTGCTGCGCCGATTGCCGATGCGGTGGCGCGTCTGCTCAACAGCTCCGACCGCGCGCAGGCTATGGGCGAGGCGGGGCGCAAGATCGCCGAGACTGTCACATGGGATTCCACGATCGAGCGGCTACTCGCCGCTGCGAGGTAGGCATGCGCGTCGCGTACTTCTCACCGATGCCGCCGAATTCGAGTGGCATTGCCGACTACAGCGCACTCTTGGTGCCCGAGCTCGGCAGACTCGTCGAGCTCGAGGTCATCAGCGAGCCAAAGCGGCGCATGGGGAAGGGTTGCGATCTCGCGCTCTATCACGTGGGCAACAACCCCGAGGTGCATGGCTGGATCGTCGAGGCACTGCGCTCTCGCCCAGGTCTGGTCGTGCTGCACGAGCACGTGCTGCATCACCTGATCGCTGGCATGACGATCGCGGTCGGCGACCAAGATGGTTACCTCCGCGCGATGCAGCGCGACGCCGGTGTGGTCGGGCGCTTGCTCGCACACGGCATCATCGATGGTGTGGTGCCACCCGTCTGGGAATCACGCCCAATGGACTTTCCATTGTGTGGCGAGATCCTCGATTTGGCCACGGGGTTGATCGTGCACTCGCAGACCGTAGAAGACGCTGCGCGGAGCCGTGGTTACGCCGGGCCGATCTATCGGATCCCACACCCCGCCTGGCCGAAGCCTGCCATCGCCACCGACGCTGCTTTGAGTGGTGTGAGTGGGCCGATCTTCGGCGCATTTGGACACCTCAATACTGCGAAGCGTGTCCCGCAACTCGTCGAGGCATTCGCGCGCGTCGTCGAGCAGCAGCCCGACGCCAAGTTGTTGCTTGTCGGTACGGCCTCGGAGGAGATCCATATCGACGGCAGGCTGGCCGAGATTGAGCGGACACACCCAGGCGCAGTGATTCGGCTGCCGTATGTTGATGAGGCTCGGCTCTGGAATCTCCTCGCCGCCTGCGACGTCTGTGTCTGTCTGCGCTATCCGACGATGGGGGAGACCTCGGGCATCGCGATTCGCGCGCTGGTCTGCGGGCGGCCACTGATCGTCAGCGATGTTGGCTGGTTCTCCGAGTTGTCCGACGACCTTGCCGTCCGTGTTGGCGTAGGCGATAGCGAGGTCGTGGCACTCTCTGAGGCAATGATCAGTCTTGCAACCGACCACGATCGGCGCCAGCGAATGAGCGCTGCAGCCACGGCGTATGCTGCCGACGAGTTGGCCGTTGAGCACGTGGCCGAGTTGTATCGGCGTGCGATCATCGACACTGCTGGTGGCGGCCTTGTGCGCGAGGCCGTCTTGTCGGACGTCGCGCGTGCCGCTGCGAGCGTCGGTCTCGGCCGTGACAGTCCGGGGCTTGCCGAGATCGTCGGTCGCTTACGCGAGGTGCGCACCTGAGCACCATCGGCACGCACGAGATCGTTGCACGTGCGCGGAGGCGCCCCTCGCTCGCCGCCGCCCTAGTACTTACTGCGATCGTGGTCGTCTCAGCGACTGTCCGCATCATCCTCAACCGGAATGCGCCGGGACCATGGATATTCGTTGACGAGATGATCTACTCGGAATTGGCGCGCTCCGCGTTTGGGGGCACGAGTATTCGCGGATTACCCGTTTCGGGTTACGGGTCGGTCTACCCGGTTCTGATCGCGCCGTCATACGCGCTGTTTCAGAACCTGCTCGATGCCTATGCGGCGGTCAAGGCAACGAATGCGCTTGTCATGTCGTTGACAGCGGTACCGGTGTATTTCATCGCGCGCACGCTGATGTCTAGGCCATGGGCGCTCACCGCCGCTGCTCTGGCGATACTCGTACCGGCCATGGCATACACCGGCGTGGTGATGACAGAGAGTGCGTTCTATCCTGCGTTTGCGCTGGCGATGCTGATGGTGGTACTCGCACTCACCAAACCGACGGTCCTACGCCAACTAGCGGTTATCGCTGCGGCCGCTTTGTGTTTTGAAATCCGCCCGCAAGGCGTCGTCGTCATCCCGGCGTTCGTTGTCTCCGCTTTGTTACTCATCCTGCTCGACAGTCAGGCAGCAGATTCGGGCAGCCGGGCACGCGAGCTCGGCCGCGGACTGCTTCGCTTCCTGCCGGCTTGGTTGCTAGTTGTGGGTGGGTCGATCGCCCTTATTGCCATTCAGACGTCGCGTGGGCAATCGCTTGGGAGCCTGCTCGGCGCATACAGCACCACGACGGAAATGCAGGATCGGTATCAGATTCGGCCCATCATCACCTGGTTCGTGCTCCACATTGCGGAACTCGACCTCTGGCTCGGGATCCTGCCCGTGCTGGCTCTGCTTGTCCTGATTGGGCGGGCGCTATGCCGTACGGATGAACGTCCACTGCGCGTCTTCGTTGCTGCTGCGGTTCCTGTCATGCTCCTGATGACATTGCTTGTATCCGCATTCGTGGTGTTTGCCAATGTCGGCCGCATTGAGGAACGCAACCTTTTCTACGTCGGCTTGTTCGCTTTGATCGCACTCTGTTGGTGGGCCTCGGTAGGTCTGGAGCGTCAACCTAGGTGGTTCAGCATCGCGCTTGTTGGCGTCTGCATGGCACCGGTAGCACTTCCCTATATCGCGCTGATCAATGCGACAGTGGTGTCGGATACTTTTGGCCTGTACCTTCCTTGGGCGATCCAGAATCGTCTCCAAGAAGGCATGTTGACGTCATTCGCTGTCATCGTGGGCGGCCTCGCAATGGCAACGGTTGCGGTGTTGGTCCGGCCTCGTTTTGCCGTCGTGCCGGTAATCGCAGTCGTTGCATTCTTCCTTGTGTCAAGCGCGGCTGTGGACTTGCGCACCGACAAGGCCTCTGCGGGAGCGCTGGCGCAGGGGATCTCGGGGAGTCGCGACTGGATTGACGTCGCCGTGGGCTCGCATGCCGAAGTGGCGGTGCTCTATCCGGGAATGCTGGAGCCACTTCGGGTATGGCAGAACGAGTTCTTCAACCGCTCCGTCGGGCCGGTATACGCGATTGGCGTGCCTCTGCCGGGCGGACTTCCGGAAACGGTTGTGAACGTGGCGGCAGATGGCAGTGTTCTCAACCGGCCTGGCTTCCAGATTAAGGCCGACTTCGTGCTTGTCGACTCTTCAACGAAAGTGGTTGGCCAGACTGTTGCAGCGGATACGGGTGCGGGTATGAGCGTGGTGCGTGTGGCCAAGCCGCTGCGGTTGCTGGAGGTCACGACGGGGATCTACTCCGACGGCTGGACTGGATCGGATGTCATTTACACGCGTTACGGGTGCGTGGGGGGGACCGTCTCCGTGGGGGTACGTCTCGATGCATACCTCCACTCGGGACCCGTGACGGTCACGCCATCGGTCGCAGACACTCCGGAAGCAGCGGTTGTCGTGACTCCCGATGGAAAGGCAGCGACGATCACTTCGATTCTCATTCCGGAACAAGGCGTGTGTCAGGTGCACTATGTGGTGTCGCCGACGGCCGTACCGGCTGAGGTTTTGGGTAACACAGACCCACGGGCGCTCGGTGTACTCATGGGCGAGTTCTCCTACACCCCGCCCACGTAGGGTAACTACTGCGCCTTCGAGATTGCCTCGAGATCAGAATCAACCATCATCTCGACGAGGCCGCGAAAATCAACGCTGGGCTCCCAACCGAGTTGTGCCTTGGCCTTGGACGGGTCGCCGATCAGGAGGTCGACTTCGGCGGGGCGGATAAATTTCGGGTCGAGTTTGACGTGCTCTTCCCAATTCAGCCCAGCATGCCCGAAGGCGATCTCGACGAATTCTTGGACGGAGTGAGTCTCGCCCGTGGCGATCACGTAATCGTCGGGCTCGTCCTGTTGGAGCATCATCCACATGGCCTGTACGTAGTCGCCGGCGAAGCCCCAGTCACGCTGCGCATCGCGGTTGCCGAGGTGTAGTTCGGTGTCGAGGCCGAGTTTGATGCGCGCCACGCCATTCGAGATCTTGCGGGTCACGAACTCGAGGCCGCGGCGCGGTGACTCGTGGTTGAAGAGGATGCCCGACACCGCGAACATGTCGTAACTCTCGCGGTAGTTGACGGTGATGTAGTGCCCGTAGACCTTTGCGACGCCGTAGGGCGAGCGAGGGTAGAACGGTGTCACCTCGCTTTGGGGCACCTCAAGGACGCGGCCGTACATCTCGCTCGAAGACGCCTGATAGATCCGGGCATCCGATTTGACTGAGCGCATCGCTTCGAGCAGGCGCGTCACTGCGATGCCGGTAAATTCGGCCGTCAGCACTGGCTGCTTCCAGGAGGTCGGTACAAACGATTGGGCGGCGAGGTTATAGATCTCCGTCGGCTCGCTCTCCGAGATCGCGGACGCCAGCGACGACTGGTCGAGTAGATCGGCTTGGTGCAGGTGCAGGCGATCAACGATGTGGCTGATACGTTCGCCACCTTCGGTCGACGAGCGGCGAACGACGCCATGAACCTCGTAGCCCTGCGCGAGCAGAAACTCGGCGAGGTAGGAGCCGTCTTGACCGGTGATGCCGGTGATGAGTGCGCGCTTTGCCACGATGACGAGACCCTCGCTTTCGCGGGTGGAGTGCAGCGAGGCTAGCGAATCGGGCTACGGGTCCGACGCACAAAGAGCTTGTGCCCGCACCTCCATTTGCTGCGGTCTCGCACCAACCCGCGCTACCCTACACCTCGGGACCAGCCCTTCCGGCTGGTGGGTGATCGTGATGGCGAAGGTGCAAAAAGCGGAGGGCGCGCGCACGCTAGAGCCTGCGCATGCGCTGGCTTGCCTCGACAAGATGCTGCTGATTCGTCGTTTTGAGGAGCGCGCGGAGGAGCAGTACACGCGTGCCCGGATTGGCGGCTACTGCCATCTTTCGATTGGTGAGGAGGCGTCGAATGTTGGTGCGATCGATCCGCTCGGCGACAACGATTACGTCTTTACGTCGTATCGCGACCATGGCACGGCATTGGCGGTCGGCTCGGATCCTGCGGCGGTGATGGCCGAGTTGTTTGGTCGCTCGACGGGGGTGTCGGGTGGGTATGGCGGGTCGATGCACCTGATGGATGTGGAGCGACGCTTCTTGGGTGGTTGGGGCATTGTGGGTGGCCATTTGCCGATTGCGATTGGGGCGGCGCTGGCGCTCGATTATCGCGATGAGGCGGGGGCGGTGCTCTGTCAACTTGGTGATGGTGCGACGAACACGGGCGCGTTTCATGAGGCGTTGAATCTCGCCGTGGTCTGGAACTTGCCGATTGTCTTCCAGGTCATCAACAACCAGTACGGGATGGGCACGAGTGTCGAGCAGGCTTCGGCGGAGCCCGAGATCTATAAGCGGGCTGCGGCGTATCGCATGCATGGCGAGCGCGTCGATGGCAATCATCTCGAGGAGGTCTGGTTTGCGGCCGATCGTCTGTTGCGGATCGCGCGCGACGAGCGCAAGCCGGCGCTGCTCGAGACGGTCACGTATCGTCATCGCGGCCATTCGGTCGCCGATGCGGGCAAGGTCTATCGCACGCCCGGGGAGATCGAGGCCTGGAAGCACCGCGATCCGATTGCCTATTACGCCGCCATCTTGATGGATCGGGGTGTGCTCGATGAGGCCGTCTTTGAGACGATGCGTAAGGCCGTTTCGCAGCGCGTGTCGGAGGCGATTTCTGAGGCTGCGAGTGCGCCGATTCCCGACGCGGATGGCCTCTATACGCATGTGTATGCGCCGGGTTGGGAAGACCAGTTCGCGTCGATGTATGCCGCTGGCCCGTATGGCGAGCGAGAGGGGACGCGACAATGGCGGAAATGACCTATCGCGAGGCGCTGCGTCGCGCCCTCGACGAAGAATTGGCGCGCGATCCGGACGTCTTCTTGATGGGCGAAGAGATCGGTCGTTTTGAGGGCTCGTACAAGGTCACGGCGGGTCTCTGGGCCAAGTACGGCGGTAAGCGCGTGCGCGAGACACCGATCTCGGAAGAGGGCTTCGTCGGTGCGGGCATTGGCGCGGCGATGCTGGGCTTGCGTCCCGTTGTCGAGATCATGACGATCAACTTCATCTTGCCGGCGATGGACATGGTTGTTAATCACGCCGCCAAGGTGCGCTCAATGTTTGGGGGCAAGGTCGGTGTACCGATGGTGATCCGTGCGCCGGGTGGTGCGGGTTCGCAATTGACGGCGCAGCACTCGCAGAGTCTCGAGGTCTGGTTCGCGCACGTGCCGGGGTTGAAGGTCGTGGCGCCATCGAACCCGTGGGACGCCTACGGCATGCTCAAGACGGCGATTCGCGACGACGATCCGGTGCTGTTTATTGAGAATCTCGTGCTCTATAACCTGACCGGCGAGGTGCCGGATGAGGGCACGGATGTGACGGTGCCGTTTGGTGTGGCGGCTGTGGCGCGTGAGGGCACGGACCTGACGATCATCGCGCACTCGTACACCGTGCGTCGTGCGCTGAATGTCGCCGATCGTTTGGCCCAGGAGGGCATCTCGGTCGAGGTGATCGATCTGCGCTCGTTGCGTCCGCTCGATATCGATACCTGTATTGCGAGTGTCAAGAAGACGACGCGGGCGATGGTTGCCGAGGAGGGTTGGGCGACGTATGGCATCGGTGCGGAGATCGCGGCGCGCCTGCATCGCGCCTGCTTCGACGAGCTCGACGCGCCCGTCGAACGCGTTGGTGGCGCCGAGGCGCCGATGCCCTACGCCAAGAACCTCGAGCTGGCGGCCTTGGCGCAAGAAGACAAGATTGCGGCGGCAGCCCGCCGGCTATTGGCCGACTGCGGATTGTTGGAAGGGTAGGCTAGAGCGATGGCCGACGAGCTCGTAATGCCCCGTTTGAGCGACACCATGGAGCGTGGCACGATCGCGCGCTGGATCAAGCAGGAGGGCGACGCCTTCACAAATGGCGATGTGCTCGCCGAGATCGAGACCGACAAGGCGCTGATGGAGTTGAGCGCCTACGACGATGGCGTGATCCTCAAGATTCTGGTGCCCGATGGTGGCGAAGCCGAGTTGGGTGCGCCGATTGCGATCACGGGCGCGGCGGGAGAGACCGTGCCGGCTGAGATGCTGCAGGCTGCGTCCGTGCCTGTCGTTGCGGCGCCCGAGGCGACGAGCGAGCAGCCCGCGGCTGCACCCGACACAGCACCCGTTGCTGCCACGACTGAGGTACGCGCGAGCCCGATTGCCCGCAAGTTGGCGAGCGAGAACGGTATCGACTTGCGCGTTTTGGCGGGCAAGGGATCGGGGCCCGATGGACGCATCGTCAAGGTCGATGTCGAGCGGCTGCTTGGCAAGTTGGCGCCCGACGGCACGGCCGCACCCGTGGCAGCGTCAGCTGGTCCGACGGTGGCGGCGCCGAAGCACGTACCGTCCGCGATGGCGGGCGAGGTCCGCATCGAGCAGCCCTCGGCGATGCTCAAGGCGATCGCCCAGCGGATGGGCGAGTCGAACGGGCCGGTCCCGCATTTTTATGTCGAGTCGCAGATCGATATGGAGAAGGCGCTGCAGTTGCGCAAAGATCTCAACGATGCCCTCGAGGTGAAGGTTTCTGTCACTGACATGATCCTGCGCGCCTCAGCACTCGCGCTACTCGACCATCCCGAGGTGCACCGCTCGTGGGTTGCCGAGGGCCTCGCCTATCACGCGCACGCCAACATCGGCATCGCCGTCGCGCTCGACGAGGGCCTGATCGTGCCCGTTATCCGCCATGCAGACCAGAAGACCCTGGTCGAAATCGCGACCGAGAGCCAAGACCTCGCAACTCGCGCTCGTGCTGGGCGCCTCTTGCAGGCCGAGATCGAGGGCGGCACCTTCACCGTCTCGAACCTCGGCATGATGGGCGTCACGCGCTTTATGGCGATTATCAACCCGCCCGAACCAGCAATCCTCGCCGTCGGCGCCACCGTCGAGACGCCGGTCGTGCGCGACGGGGCGGTTGTGGTGCGGCCGATCATGATCGTGACGCTGTCCTGCGACCATCGTGCGACGAGTGGTGCGGGTGGCGCAGCATGGTTGCAGTCGTTCAAGCGCCGGCTCGAGCAGCCCGTGTTGTTGCTCGCCTGAGCCGACGCGTACCGCATCATGTGAGGGATGCGCCTTGCCTGGGATGTCACACCACTGAGCGTGCCCGCGACGGGCATTGGTCGGTATCTGATCGGCACGATTGATGCCACGGCGCGGGCTCGACCCGCGTGGGATGTGCAGGCGATCGCTGTTGCCGAGGCGGCGGGTGTCGTCGAGGTGCGTCGCCAGCTCGACGCCGCACCAAAAAACGTGGCGATCAACCCGACAGTGCGCAACCCGGCCTGGCTGACGCGCCGCCTAGCAGCCTCGGCTGGGATTCCGAAACTCGAGTCGTTTGTGGGTGGCCCAGTCGACGCCTTTATCGACTCGGAATGGTTTCGACCACGGCAGCGGGGCGGAGTACGGCTCGCAATTGTGTACGACCTCATTCCGTTGCTCTATCCCGAGTGGGTCTCATCGCGCACACGCAAGGCGCACTTGCGGGCGCTCAACGAGGTCAAGCACCGTGCCGACGACATCATCGCGATCTCCGAGGCGACCAAGCGCGACCTTGTTGAGCAGCTTGGTGTTGCGCCGGGTCGCGTGTCGGTGGCGATGCCGGGCGTGGGGGCGGAGTACATCAATGCCACACCAAAGGCGCCTGCGATTGTGGCTGGTCGCCCGTACATCGTGGTGGTCGGCACGACGAATGCCCGCAAGAATCTCGTACGCATGCTCGAGGCATTCGCGTTGGTGGCGCGCGATCGCCGAGAGATCGACCTCGTCGTCGTTGGTGCGCCCGCTGCGGATGAGGCGGCGATTGCGGCCGAAGTTGCACGCCACGGCATCATTGATCGCGTGCACCGCTTGGGCTATGTCTCCGACACTGAGTTGGCTGGCATAGTGGCGGCCGCCGAATTGTTGGTGTTTCCGAGCCTGTACGAGGGTTTTGGAATGCCGGTAGTCGAGGCCATGGCTGCGGGCGTGCCGGTCGCAGCGAGCGCGCACAGCTCGCTCGACGAGGCCTGTGGCGAGGCTGCGGTGCGTTTCGACCCACTTGACCCACGGGCGATGGCGGTGGCGATCCAGAGTGTTCTTCGGCAGTCGCCGGAAGGACAGGTCGAGCGCGGGCGTGCGCACGCGGCGCGCTTCACGTGGGCTGCCGCTGGCGAGGCGATTGCCACAACGATCGAGGCAACGGTTGCCGGGCATGGTGGGCGGCCGTAGTGCGGGTCGCCTGGGACCTCACGACGCTCTGCATGCCGGCGACAGGCATCGGGCGCTACACGCGCGAGACGCTGTACGCGACTGCGCGGGCCCGATCCGATTGGGAGTTTGTGGCCACCTCATTCGCGGGCGGCGAGGGCACGGCGCGACTCGAGGCCGCGCTTGGCGCGCTGCCGCCGAACGTCGATCATCGCCACATCAAGCTGCCGGGCGCGCGGTTTGTGCGGCGCGGACTTTCGGCATCGCCCGTGCCGATGCTCGAGCGCGTGACGGGCCCGGTTGACGCGTTTGTGGATTCCGAGTGGTGGCATCCCAAGCAGCGTCATGGCGTGCGCCTGTCGATCGTCTTCGACCTCATCCCCTTGTTGCATCCCGAGTGGGTCGACGAGCAGACGCGGCGCTTTCACCTGCGCACACTCACGAACCTGAAGCAGCGGGCAGATCGCGTGGTCTGCATCTCTGAGGCAACGGCGAACGACGTGGTCCGTGAAGTCGGTATCGAGCGCGAGCGGATCTCGATCGTCTATCCCGGTGTGGACGAGGCATTCTTCGACGCAAAGCCCGCGCCGCCGGCGATCCTCGGCGGTGCGCCGTACGTGCTCGCCGTGGGCACGCTCAACGAACGCAAGAACCTTGGCGTGCTGATTGATGCCTTCGCCGAGATCGCAGCCCAGCACCCCACACTGCACCTCGTGCTGGCGGGTGCGCCCGACCGCGACACGGATCGCATCCGGCAGCGTCTGCGCGAGCAAGGCGTGGAGCAACGCACGCTCCTACTCGGCTTCGTCCCCGACGAGCAACTGCCGGGCATTGTTGCGGCGGCCACGCTGTTCGTGTTTCCGAGCCTGTTTGAGGGGTACGGCATGCCCATCGTCGAGGCGATGGCTGTGGGAGTGCCCGTGATTGCCAGTAGCGACCCGTCGATCGATGAGGCGACGGGCGGGGTGGCGGTGCGTTTCGACCCGCGCGACAGCAGTGCACTCGCCGCCGCGATGCGGGGCGTGCTTGGGGCAGAGTCCGCGTGTGCGACCCTCATCACAGCCGGGCGCGCGTTTGCGCAGACGCGAAAGTGGCAGGCCGCGGGCACAGCGTTTGCGGGAGCAATCGAAGACACCATCGCCACGCGTCCGCGTTCCCTCTAGAGTTCCCCCATGGACCTCGCCGAGATTATGGCTACGACGTTCGCGATCGTCTCGCCGAAGGCGACGCTTGCCGACGCGTCGCGTCGCATGATCGACGTCGACACGGGCGCCGCAGTCGTCATCGAAAACGATGCACTGGTTGGCATGGTGTCCGAGCGCGACCTGCTTCGCGTCTTTCGCGACGGCGGCTCTCCTGATCAGCTCGTCGAAGACCGCATGACACGCGACGTGTTGTCTGCCTCACCATCTACGGCAGTGCCCGAGGCGATGGCGATCATGGTTGACGGCAAGTTTCGACACCTGCCCGTCGTCAAGGATGGCCGTGTCGTCGGCATGATCTCGATGCGCGATCTAATGGCCTGGGCATCGCTGACGATCCGCTCGGGCGGCCACGACGAGCTCGACGAGATTGATACCGCCGAACTACTCGCGACGATCAATCGGATGCGGACCGGGGCGGCGTAGTTCGGCCCCGTTGCAGAAGGTGAACCTCACACCGTTTGTGGATGCCTCGCACGTGACGGTTCTACGTTGAGTCCTTCATGAGGTGCGTGATGCGCGCCGGTTGCGCGGCGAACATGTCACTTCCGATCTCCATGGTGCTGGATTCTAGATAGCCGGTAGTCCCGACGGGCCTGAATGTCTCGTAGCCATAGTCATTCAGGAATGAGCCAATCTCCGTCCTCGGGGTGCCATATCGATTCTGGCTTTGTTCGTTCCACTCCAGTTGGATCAATTCAATTTGGCCCGATGCGAGAAGTGCGGCTGCTCCCTGGAGAACCATCAGTTCGGCTCCCTCAACATCAACCTTGAGTCCCTGGATCTTGCTCGTGACGACGTCATCAAGCACGACGGCTTCGACTAGAGAGTGCCCAGACTGCTCGTCCAAAGCAGCCTCCCCGACCAAATGATTCATTGAGTCAAATGCGTTTGTGAAGAACACCTGCTCGCGCTTATCGCTGAGAACATTCTTCCTAACGGTCACTTGTGATTCGTAGCGGTTGATCCGCACGTTCGCGCGTAGTTCTTCGCTGGCAGCTTCGTTTGGTTCAAACGCGATCACTCGCGCACCAAGCTCGGCCGCAAGAATGCTGTACGCACCGACATTCGCGCCTGCATCGACGAACAACGAATCCTTCGTTAGGTGTCTGCGCCAGACCATCCACTCCGACATATCCGGAGGGTTGGCATAGAGGCACATCATCGCACTCGTGTGGCGATAATTGGCACGGATGCGCGATTTTTGCCCAAGAGGTACGATGGTCGGCGATCCACCAAAACGCTGTCGAACGTGAGACAGCATCGCTGTGGAAAAGATCTTGGCGTGCGAAACATCTGCGTTTGCAGGGTGCTTTCGGATGTACGTGAGTACATCAAGGGCGTCGCGAAAACTGGAATGTCGAGGAAGAGACATACTGGTGCCAACGGTAGCGGCGTGGGCGGCGCTATACAGGCCAGACGAGCGACCCGGTATCATTCTCGTACTTGGTGAACAGAGTGGTTGAACGTGGGAAGTAGGGTGGCGGGCACATGCGAGGCACGGAGTTTAGATCGGGTACGGCTTGCTTTGAGAAACGTGTCATGACTGCGGCCTGAGTGAATGAAACTCCTTTCCTTCTCTCCCTTCAATAACGTCTGGGTCCATGCTTTCCCTCAGGCACTGCTCGCCGAAAGCGCTCAACGTAGCGGCTTTGACGTGGACTTCGTGACGTGCGGGGGGCTTCTTCGCGACCACTGTGTGGCGATGGACGAAGCCAACATCGCCGTCGATGCAGACGACGCGACTCGTGGTCGCGTGTGCGCGACCTGCACGGCAAGAGGAGCGACGCTTACGACTGCTCTTGGCCTACGACAGCGAACACTCAGCGAGTTCTTCTCCGCCACCGATGAGGATTGGGTTGTCGAGCAGGTCGCGCGTGTTCGGTCGGACACGTGGCAGGATTTCGAGGTCGATGGCATCCAGGTTGGACGGTATGCCTCGTACGAGTTTTTGCTCAAGTACAAGATCAACCAGTTGATAATTCCCAACGAGTTGTTCTCGGTCTATCAAGGCCAGCTAGCCAACGCACTACGAACGCTCGTTGTAACTCCGCGACTGCTCACCGAGTTACAGCCCGATCGGGCGATCGCCTACAACACGCTGTACTCGCCCAATCGCGTGTTTATGGCGGTTGCAGAGCGCGCAGGTATTCCGTGCTTCACCATGCAGGGGGGGAAACCATCCGAAATATCGCGGCGAGACGATGACGGTGTTTCGCAACGATCAAGAGACGTTTCGCGCCCCGAAGTCTGCTGCCTGGCAGGCGTGGAAGGTCGCGCCGATCTCGGGCGACGCAACGCGTGTTGTTGTCGAAGCGATCGAGAATCAGTTCAGCGCAAAAAGTGCATTTGTCTACACCAACAAGCACGCGGCCACTGCGCCCTCGGCGATGCGCGAGAGTCTTGGTATCCACGAGGACACGAAGGTGGCGTTGGTGGTGCTTTCGAGTCGTGACGAACTATTCGCGGCAGATGTGGTTGGTCGTTTTACAGTGCCGATTGATGGTTCGTTCCTTTTTGGGAATCAGTCCGACTGGGTGGCGTATCTGATCGATCTTGCGGAGCGACGGCCCGATCTGCATCTTGTGATTCGTGTGCATCCACGCGAGTTTCCGAACAAGCGCGAAAGTGTTACTTCGCCGAATGTGGAGAGGCTCAAGGCGTTGTTGCAGTCGCTGCCCGCGAACGTAACAGTCGACTGGCCGATGGATCGGCGCAGCCTGTACGACGTCATGCAGGTTGTCGATGTCGTGTTGAGTGGTTGGTCGAGTGTCGGGGGCGAGGCATCACTCTTCGGCATGCCCGTCGTGACGTATAAGACGGGTGAGGCGCTCGCGTTCCCCAGCGAGCTTGTCAATCAAGTGGACGACATTGCGGCCTACGAGTCGACTATTGACACGGCCTTGGCTGACGGGTGGTGTATCGAACGCGCTCGCTTGGCATTTCGCTGGTACGCCTTCAATTACACGCGGCTTGCCATCAATCTCGCAGAGAGTGTTCCGAGTCGCAGCACGTGGTCGGCGCGCCGAGTGTCTCAAGGGTTGTACGCCCAGACGCGTGCTCCGGTTCCGTTTGTGCTGGTGCACGCGTTCGAGAAGCGCGAGATTCGTCAGCGCGCAACGACGCTGCAGTGCGATGCGGTCTTTGCAGACGTTCTGCAGAATCTTCGAAGTAGTGTCGCTGAATCTGAAGCGTGGCCCAAACGCGTAGTGACGACGAAAGAGGAAGAAGATCAGGCACTCAAGGGTGCGATGCAGCGCATGCTCGAGCTACTTGGCTCGTATCCCGACGACAGCCAGTGCCTGAGCTCGCGAATCGCTAGTGGTATCAATTCGATGGGCCTTTGAGGCTCGCTGTCGTTCTTGTTCGCGTAGTTGCGTTCAGATGATGCGGCGAATCATCTTGCCGGCATTCGCCATCAGGTTCGATAGTGATGCTCCAATCTCGTGCGTCTCAGACCACTGTTCGGACGCCGGATCGAGTTCGAGTTTCGGCGGGTGTCGCAGAGGAAAAGTCAGTTGAAATGCGGGTTGCGCCAACGACGTCTGTTCTTGCGCGTGAGTTGACTCTGATCCAACGCCTTGATGATGGATTAGATTGCGGTTCGGTGTGATCGCAAAGCGCCCTTGAGCAATACCAAACAGCATGAAGGGGTACGCCCAGCTGTCCATCGCGCTTGTCTTGTTCGCAATCATCATCGCAGCCCAGTGGGCGGCGTTCACCATGCCGCCGGGTGGGTGCCGATACATTTTCGCGAACGTTGTGAGGGGCGACGTGTCGAACCTGTCTGAAATAAAGTCGAGCCAGCGGTCCTCCCAGGTAGCCCAGGCTACGCTTGGGCCCATTATTGACAGGCGGTAGTCAGTGGCCTGTGGCACGACATCTACAGGTACTAGGTTGACGCCGCAAATAGCGTTTACGTCGTTGGCGCCCCGGTAACGCTCGAGCAGTTCGTCGCAGAACGGAAAGAATGAGAGGTCGGGTACAGCGTCGTCCTCGACGATAATTCCTTCGGACTCTGCATCAAGAAACCACGTGACAGCATCGATCACGCCATGTTGGCAGCCGAGATTTGTCGTGCGAAAGCGTGTAAAGATCTGGTCGGTCCAGTCGATCGCAGCCATAGTGTTCTGTGCTGCAAGCACGCGGGGCGCATCGCTATTGTCGCGCGGTCCGTCGATCGCGAGGTAGACCCGTGGCGGGGCGGCGTCGCGCAGACGATCGATCACCGCTGCCAGGCGTTCTGGTCGGTTGAAGCCAATGATCAGGACAGCGCTCTTCATTCCGCGGCACTCAATGCTGGTCAGCGGCCGTACGACTGAGTTCGAGATACTCGTCAAAATCTGTGATGTACTCGGCCGCGTCGTACTTTTCACTCGCCGCAACGAGCAGGACGGCATCGTCGCTCACGTAGTGTTGGCAACTCCACGTCAATGGCAGAATGTGGAGGCCTTTGCAGGGCTCATCGAGTTCGATGATTTCCTCGCGAGCGTCCGGGTACTTGACGATCACGTCAACGCGCCCAGCAGTGCAGACGAGGAACTGGTGGCACGAGCGGTGCGCATGGTCGCCACGCGTTGTTCCTGCGGGGACGCCCGAAACCGAAAAGAATCGTTGTGGCGCAAACGGCAGCGAATCGGGTGTTTGAGCAACGACTAAGCGCCCGCGCTCGTCGCGCGATTCCACAAGCGCAATTCGCTCGACTCGGGTGTGGGGCTCACGTTCCATTTGCGAACCCTGCCAGAGCATCGGCAATGCGGTCGACTTCGTCGTCGCGGAGTTCAGGAAAGCTTGGGATCGAGAGAATCTCCGCGGTCGCGGCATGCGTAACTGCCAGGTCGTCGGCAGCAAGATAGCCTCCCGCATCGCCCCATAGAGGCTGCTGATCATCGGGGATGGGGTAGTGCACGTCTGTTGATATTCCAAGTCGATCAAGGTGCATCTGTAGCGCATCGCGATGTTGCGTCCGCAAGACGGCGAGGTAGGCGACGTGGGTCGAGTCGTGCCAGTACACAAACCGTCCGGCAGCACTGTCTTCGCCCAAGGCCTGTTGATAGGCGTGTAGCACCGTCTGGCGGCGAGAGTTCCGGCGGTCAAGGTCCTTGAGACGAATACGCAACACGGCTGCCTGGATCTCGTCGAGGCGACTATTGACGCCAGCACCGTGCACGACGTATCGGGTTTTCCAGCCGTACTGGCGTAGGTGGTGGCAGCGCTCGGCGATGGTAGGCGAGTCGGTGACGATGGCGCCACCATCACCGATCGCCCCAAGATTCTTTGTGGGATAGAAGCTAAATGCCGCCGCCGCGCCGAATGTGCCCGCCTTGCGGCCAGATGCCAAGCATGCACCGGTCGCTTGTGCGCAATCTTCGACAAGTGGCACGCCGGCCGCGGCGCAGAGGTTGGCGATCTCTTCGATCTCGACCATGCCGCCATAGAGGTGGGTTGCAACGACCGCACTTGGGCCCTGTTCGAGTGCTCGTGCGAGCGCCAGCGGCGACATGCTCAGCGTCGCGGCGTCAACGTCAAGATAGAGTGGGGTCGCCCCAATACTGAGACAGGCCGTTGAGGCATAAAACCCTGCGTTGGCAACCGTGCATACTCGGTCGCCGCTTTGTACGCCAACGGCCCGTAGCGCGATCGTCAGTGCGTCCGTGCCATTGGCGACACCGATGCAGTGGTCACTGCCGCAATAAGCCGCGAATTCTTCTTCGAACAATCTGTGTTGCTGGCCATGTACGAGCCAGCCACTTGTAAGCACGGCGGCTACGGCCGATTCGATCTCGTCGCGGTCGCGCAGAAGTGCGCGCGAGAGATCATTGATGGGGATGCGAGGCGTCACCGAGGGCACGTTCTAGTCGTAGTTACGGCTCTGCATGGTTTCTGCCGTAATCCGATCGAGCCGAAATGCCCCGCCTGCACGACGCTCCATGATCTGCACCATACGCCGTCGCGCCCGGTAGCCAGCGGATCGAATGCTGTGTTGGTTGCGTGTTACTGATGGTACGTGTGTGGTCGGGATTGGGTGCCCGCGATTGATTTCTAGCGCGCCATGCTCGATCGCAATCAGGTCTGCGATGTATGGCAGGTAGATCTTGTCGCGGACGACCGGTTCGAGCTGCGTCTTATACATGGCCAGGTTCGGGTAGATCCAATTCTCGCGCTTGCGCAAGCCATGGAAGTGGTAGAACACGAGTGGGCAGCCATCCACACGAATCGCGTCATCGTGTGCACTGATTGTGTGGCGTCCAAGATTCCAGGGGGCCACGTTGATGCCCGGGTCTTTCAGTACGACTGTTGTTGGGAAGAGTTCGGAGAACTGGTCGAGGTAGCCCTGGTCTGCGTAGCGGCCACCATCGCGCCGATCGAAGCACCACTCGATGCAGCGATCGCGCCACCATTCGTTGCACGCGATGCCCTCGGCTGTATTGCGAAACATCACCCATGCAACGTTGAAGGTGCCGTACTGCTCGAGGTGGTGGAGTCGATCGGGGAATCGATGCGGGACGATGCCCACGTCGCCGTCTCCCATGGCAGCAAACACATGTGCTGGGTTTGTGTAGAAGGACATGTCGGAGTCGAGGTAGACCACCCACTCACACGACACCTCTTGCGCAAGTACGAACCGCACCAAGGCAGGTGTGCACGTGAAGAAGAATTCGACCCGTGATCGCGTCGTGCGCGATGCCTGTAGCCCTGGCGAGTACTGCTCGAGTGCTTCGGGCGTCGTGGTATGGACCCCGGGGAGTGCGAGGCGTTCGAGGAAACTTTCCGTCGTATCGTCGAGGCACAGCACCCAGATGTCATCGTGCACCCCTTGCGTGCGCAATGAGTGAATCAGCGCGAGGCCGCGCGCCAAGTAGCTAGAGTCGAACATCGTGCAGTAGGCGGTTACCGTCAAACGACACTCTCCAAGTTCGCCGGTGCTCTGAGAGGGATCATGAGCACCTACGTGTCGATCCTTCCTGAACTCCTTCATCCAATGATGCCACGCGACACCACCGGGGACATCCTTCGACTGAGAGTGCGGTAGGCTGCGCAAGCGGTGGGGGACTCATTCGGGTTTGGATCCAGGAGGCAATGTGAAGATCGTTGGGCGGAAGCATTTCCTCGAAAGTTTAGCGGAGGCCGATATCTCGGAACGGTACATCGGTTGGTTGAATGATCCTGAAACCAACAGGTACCTTGAAGTGCGGCACAGCCCTCAGGATCGGAGCACCGTTGGTCGCTACATCGATTCCCTCAGGTCCACACCCGGCTGTGAACTCTTCGCGATCAAGACGGTCTCCGAACGTTCTCACGTCGGAAACATCGCGATCACAACGTTTGACGTTGAGAGAGGGTTTGCAACATACGGTTTACTGATTGGTGAGAAAAGTCCCGTCGCTGGCGCTGAAGCAACAGTGCTGATGGTGGATCACTTACTTTCCTTTGAGGGAATTCATGAGATTCGTGTGAGCATGTACCTCGACAATGCGCGTGCGGTGGCACTGGTAGAGAAGATCGGATTTGAGAAGTCGGGACTGTCGGCTGATGGGAAGATCGTTTTGTTTGTTCTTCGCGAGCCACAGTGGCACGCCAGGAGAGATGCGTTTCGTTTGTTCTTCGCGAGCCACAGTGGCGCGCCAGGAGAGATGCGTTTGCCGCAGTTTTAACTGACCATGGCGTTTGACTACGGGGGAGTTCCATCCGACGAAGTCGGAACCTGTCAAGTCGAATGAGACACGGTCCGTCTAGTTGCTCTGTGCAATCTCCTCTGCGTGGGGTTGATTGATCCAGACGACCTCGGGGAGTTGAGGGGCGAGCGCCACCTAGAGCGTTACGTTCGCTGTACGAGATCCCATGACAGTGGAGTTCCGCGGGAGATGCCATGGGCAGCAGATTGACCAATCACTACCGCAAGATGGATTGGTGGTAGCCCAAACCCCGGGCGAATCGCGCGCACGTTCGCAGTGGTGAAGATCTCGCCGCGTTTGATGTCGGCTACGCAGTACAGCGATCGACGAAACTGCAACGACCCTTGCTCGGCGCTTGAGGCGCCATAGCTGACGGTGCCACGGGATTCCCACGCTGTGTGGACGTCCTGGGCGAGTGTCGCAAACTCGGCCGGCTCGATCGAGAAGGCACTATCGACGCCGCCTGCTGCGCGGTCGAGTGTGATGTGCTTTTCGACCACTACGGCCCCGAGCGCAACTGCGGCTATGGCCGAGACATTGCCCAGCGTGTGGTCGGAGAGGCCGACGAGGCAGCCGAAGCGTTCGATCATTGCGGGAATCGTCAGCAGATTCATCGACGAAGCGGGGGCTGGATAACTGCTCGTGCACTTGAGCAACACAATCTGATCGTTTCCCTGCTGCTGGACAGTGGTCACTGCCTGTTCGATCTCTTCGATCGAGGCCATCCCCGTAGAGATGATGATTGGCTTGCCCGTCTCAGCGACACGTCGGATCAGTGGGATATCCGTGACCTCGAATGACGCAATCTTGTAGAGCGGCGCGTCGAGTTGTTCAAGAAAGTCGACGGCAGTATCGTCGAACGGCGTGCTGAACGGGATCATATTGAGTGTGCGTGCCCGCTCGAAAATATCGGCATGCCATTCCCATGGAGTATGCGCCTCGTCGTAGAGGTCGTAGAGGGAGCGGCCATTCCAAAGACTCTTCGGATCGTCGATCACGAAGGCGCCTTCGTTGATATCGAGGGTCATCGTGTCGGCCGTATACGTCTGAATCTTCAACGCTTGTGCGCCTGCCGCAGCTGCGGCATCCACAAGCGCTAGCGCTCGTTCTAGCGACCCGTTGTGGTTGCCCGATAACTCCGCGATCACGAGTGGCGGACAAGTTGGGCCGATGCGGTGATCGGCGGTAGAGATGTCCTCAGGCATTACGGCGCAGCGTACCCGTCCGTAGTTGCCTGAGGCGAGCCCCACGCAGCGCGAGAAATGGTAAAGATGGCGACGTCTTCCGGTCCGTACTCGCGAAGACGCGTGACTTGACGTGTGCCGGTACGCACAAATCCAAGGCGGCTATACAGGGCAAGTGCTCGCTCGTTACTGATCATCGCCTCGGACACCACGGCATCAGCACCGAGGTCTACGAATGCGTGGTCAAGCGCGAGCCTGCCAAGTGCCGAGCCCGACCCTCGTGGAGCATCCGGCTCTCCCACATAGAGGCCCCAAGCCCATGTTGCTGCCGCATCCACGACAGGCGAGAATGAGACAAATCCAAGCGGCTGGCTGCCGGATAGCAAAATGCGGTAGCGATTGGGGTCATCACCGAGCACTCTCGTAAACCACTGGTCATGGTCCACTTCGGAGATCGGTGTGGGGTTGAACATATGCACACGAACGCGATCCGAATTACGCCAGGCACGGATACGGCATTTGTCCTCGCCCAGCAGTGGGCGCAGGGAGAATTCGTCCATCTCACCTGCCATTGCACATCATCTCCGAGATGTCGATTCGATCATTGAGCACACCATATGCAGCCCGGGACATTTGCTGTAGGCGATGTGGATCTCGTTCGAGACTCGCGATGGCATCGGCAATCGTCGACGCCGACACGAAGGCGATCGATCCGAGGTTGATGGCCGCGCCACGCGTTGCGAGCTCCGTTGCAATATCGGACTGGTTATCCGCTGTGACGACAATGATCGCCGGCAGACCGACGATGCAACGCTCCCATGATGACGCGCCGCCCGCTCCGACCGCGACATCTGCGGCATCCATGAGGTCTGCAATCGTCGATGTCTGTACATGGCATACATACCCTGCTTCTGAGCAACGCTGGATAATGGCATCGCGAGTGGGGTGGTGCGCGCCGATGACGACGTCCACAACTCGTTCTGTGGTATCGAGCGTGTCGATTGCCTGGAGGGCGACTGCTGTTCCATTGGCTCCGTCGACGCCGCCAAACGATACGAGGATGCGTGCGACAATGGTGCGGTCATGCGGTTGTCGGCCGACCGTGAATTCGTCCCGGATCAGCGCAAATGCTGGCCCTTGCAGCACCTGCGCTGTCGGCGGCACAAGTTTCGAGTATCCAGAGTTTCCTGCACTGCGCAGATTCTGATCGAGCAACAGATCACAGTCGTGCCGCCGGTTGGCGAGGTCGTCGATGACCATCACGCAGTCGACGAATGGGCGCAACTGGGATTCCCAACTCGCGTCGATGCCATAGTGGTCGACAACGAGCCAATCCACAGGCCTGCCGCCGAGCGCCGCGATGGTGGCTTTGGCATCGATCGTGGACGGCACCGTCAGCCAGGTGTCATCCGACGACCCTTCAACCTCGGCTGCGAGGTGCGGGAGTTCGATGATTGCATTGGCGACCTCAGTCAGGCGCGGGACAAACGCGGGCGAGCCTGCCGCGCAGATAAACGTGATATGAGCACCACGACGCTTGAGCGACTCCGCCAGCGTGAGACAGCGCGAGACGTGGCCTGTCCCGATCGTCAGCGAAGCGTCGGCGCGGAAGACGATGTTCATCCGCGCTTTCGAGCATTGGCGGTAGGCGGACCCGAATCGGTCAATTTAACCGCGCAAAGCCGGCGTGACAGATGGGCCCATTGAGGAGCGTGGTGACATCGCGCCCCGCCTCGCACTCCGCAATTATCGCGAAGATTGGGTCGAGGTGCTCGAAGTATGCGTCGACGATGGTGGGCGTGTGGGCGGTGCAGGCGTAGAGGCCCGTACTCGCAAGGTAGCCTTGTTTGAGCATCTCCTGCGTGATTAGCGTCTTGTAGGCCAGCGCGTGTGGGCTCGTCACAGAGAACGTGGTCAGCGCAGACAATCCTGCCGTGGTGATTGGCACGCCGTGCTTGTCTGCGAGCTGGTGCCAGCGCTGCGTGACATCGGCACCGATTGCTGTGATTGTTTCCCAAGAGGCGCATTTTTCCATCGCGTCGAGTGTGGCGAGAGCTGCGGTTGGTCCGATGCGCTCGGTCCAGAACGTGCTACTGATGAACGTCGATTGTGCGGCATCCATCACCGATACGCGACCAAGGACCGCTGTGATGGCGTACCCGTTACCAAGCGTCTTGCCGAGGACTGTCATGTCTGGCTCGACCCCGTACTTGAGGTGGATGCCACCGAACGTCTCACGAAAGCCGGATGTACACTCGTCGAAGATCAGCACGATGTCATTGGTCGATGCCAATGCTCTGACATGTCGAAGGAACTCGGGATCTGGAGCGAGGTTTCTTGCAACTTCCATCTTGATCACGCCAATTGATTGCGTGGCGATCAGTTCCTCAAGGCGCGCGGTGTCGCCGTACGTGAATGGAAATACGCTCCCGCGTAGATCGCGCGGCACGCCATTGGGTTGTAATCCGGGTAGGAGGTGCCCATCGAGCGATGCGTCGTCGGCGAGGTTGGCGGCGAGATACCAGTCGTGCCAACCGTGATAGCCACAGATCGCCACCCCATCGCGACCACTCGCTGCACGCGCAATGCGGATAGAGATGGCATTCGCTTCGCCGCCCGAACGCGCAAACCGCGCCATCTCAGCCCACGGGTGCATCTCTACAAGACGCTCCGCTAGGTAGACCTCCTCGGGGCAGTTGAGGGTCGACATGTTGCCCTTGTCGATGACGCTACGGACTGCCTCATCGACGTCCGGGTGTCCATAGCCCAGCGTGTTCGTGCCAATCCCCATCAAGCTCATGTCGATGAACGTTCTGCCATCGAGGTCCGTGACGGAGCAGCCTTCAGCGCGAGAAAAATAGGCAGGCCACTGTTCAGGAAGAAACATCTCGGGTCGCTTGGAGAGCAGCATGTTGCCACCGGGGATCACCCGTCGCGCCCGCTGCCAGAGTTTCTGTCCCGTGTTCATCGACGCTCCAGCATTGCGCGCAGGGCGATCCGATTCGTCCGTAGGTGTTTGCTGAGTGGCGAAATCGAGCACCTCTTCCCAACTAAATGTTCTGCGGGGTGCGAAGTGATGGAATACGGAACGTACGAACTCGAGATCATCCGCATCGTCAACGGTCCAGCGCAGGTCTGAATGATTGGTGGGGTACTCAAGATTACCCTTGCTAAAACTATTTCCTGTCCGCAGGAACGGGGTCACATGCTCCCGATCATAGGCGTCGGTCGCCTCGGCCTGAGCGCGCCGCAACGCAGCGGCAGAGAATACTTCGACATCGAGCCCGTCGGGAAACGTCGGCGGATTGGTATTGCTGAGATAGTCAACACCTTGCTTTGCGTGTTCTTCGATCGCGCGATCCACAAGGGCGGGGTCGACGAGGGGGCAATCGCCCGTAATCCGCACGATCACGTCGGCGTGCGTCTCGTCCAACGCCTTTGCATAGCGCGCAAGCACGTCGTGCTCGTCGCCGCGGACGATCGCATAGCCAAGATCAGCGACATAGTGGGCCAGCGGATTATTCTCGGCCGAATCCGGCAGGGCAACAACGATTGACGATAGTCGCGTCGACTCCGACAATCGTGTCAAGAGGAGTCCAATCAGCGGCTCGCCCTCGATTTCGAGCATCACCTTCTCTGGCAACCGCACAGAACCGAGCCGCGCCTGCACAACTGCAATAACCGTGTTGCTCATAGCCACCGTCTCGGATCGATGATGTCGCGATCAGTGGTGGCGAGATCCTCGGGCACCGCGAGTGGGCCAGCGCCCACCATATCGAGCAACGCGTCGAGTTGTGCAGCACTATCCACACCAACAATGATCGCATCGAGATCGGCTTGTCCGAATACAAATCGCAGACAGGCCTCGTGAGCAGTGACGCCTTGCCCAGAGCACCACGCAGCAAACGCGCGCCAGAGGGGCTCGGCCTGGGGGAAACGTTGTACCTGGTCATCCACACCCATCAGAAGGAGTCCCTGGAGGAAAATAGACCGCACCTGAATACTGATGCCAGCTTCGTTCAATTCGCGCGCGCGGCCGGTTGTCACGAGCCCACGATCCACAAGGCTGAATGGCAATTGGATGGTGTCAAGTGCGTAGTGCTCGAGATACGGATCCGCCTCGTCTGCGCTATAGAGCGAAATGCCAAGCCGATTGCAAAGGCCGTTTGTTCGGCAAGCAGCGAGCGCGTCGTACAACTCCTTGCCCGACGGTCCGAGGAGATCATCCGGGCGGTGCAATAGCACGGTGTCAACGGCCTCAATTTGCAGAGCATTGAGACTCGCCTTCAGCTCGCCTTCAACCCACCCCGCAACATCACCGCAGTCAGCCGGCAAGCCGGCGATTTTGGTGGTGATTACCCAGTCGCGCTTGCCGGAGGAGCCAATGACAGCTTCGCTCGAGCCATATAACGAGGCAGTGTCGAGTTTGCGGATCCCGTGCTGGTACGCCCGATCGAGTATCTGGCGCGCCTCGCTTGTGGGGACCTGGCCGTCACTATTTGCAATGCCATACGGCATGCCAAACTGGGCGGTGCCGAGGCTGATTCGGCTCAGCAACACGCCATCCCAATCAGGTGAGGACCGTCGTCAGCGCATTCCTGACCGCTGCGAGTTCGGCAGCACTGATAGTCGGAAACATCGGAATACTGATCGCTCGCGCATAGTAGGCGTCGGCCATTGGGCACATTCCTGCCTTAAAACCAAGTTGCTTGTAGTACGGGTGGCTGTAGACGGGGATGTAGTGGAGATTCACGCCAATGCCCTGCGCTCGCAGGCTGTCGAACACCTCGCGGTGTGACCGGGAGGCATCGTCGAGTTCGAGTTGGATCACATACAGATGCAGAGCGGAGTACGAATCGTCTGGACGGGCGAGTGCCGTTAAGGGGAGATCAACAAGGTGCTCGTCGTACCAGTCTGCGATTTCGTGCCGACGCTGCACAAACTCGTCGATTCGCTGCATTTGGCTGGTGCCCAGAACTGCCTGGATATCGGTGATCCGATAGTTGAAGCCGAGTGCGACCTGCTGGTAGTACCAGCCACCATCCGACTCGCCCGCCATCAAAGCCGGGTCGCGCGTGACGCCGTGGCTGCGAAGCAGATTCATTGTCGTTGCGATGCCGTAATCATTGGTTACGGCCATCCCACCCTCGCCCGTCGTGACGATCTTGACGGGATGGAAGCTAAATACCGTGATGTCGCTGTATCGGCAGGAGCCAATTGGCTCGTCGAGGTAACGGCCGCCGATGGCGTGCGAGGCGTCTTCAATGATCCGAAACCCATACTGATCGCCGAGAGCGCGAATGGCGCGCATATCGCAGGATGTGCCGCAGAGGTGCACGGGAATTACAACCTTCGGGAGCGTATTACTGGCCTTGGCTGCTTCGAGCTTCTCGCGCAGCGCATCGACACTGATGTTCGCGGTGGTGCTGTCAATATCGACGAAATCCACTGTTGCACCACAGTAAAGTGCACAATTGGCAGACGCCACGAAGGTGATCGCGCTCGTCCAGACGATGTCACCGGGCCCCACGCCGAGCGCAAGGCAGGCGATGTGGAGCGCACTCGTCGCACTATTGACAGCAATGGCGTGCGTTGCTCCACAATACGTTGCAACGGTGTTCTCAAATGCAGGGACGGCGGGGCCCTGCGTAATAAAGTCCGACCGCAGCACATCTACGACGGCCGCAATGTCGGCGTCGGAGATGTCCTGACGTCCGTACGGAATCACGCCAGGCCGATCTGCTCGTTCAGCGTCGCGATCTCCTCGACCGTCAGAAAGTGGGGGTTGGTGCCCGAGTTGTATTCGAATGACTGAGCAACGGGCGCGCCCGTCTCTTCGAGCATGTTGTGTGTGAAGTCATTGAAACTCTGGATAAACGTAATGGTCGGGCGAATCACGAAGTGATCATCGAATTCGAGGGTTAGGTGCGAGTCGTCGGCGGGACACATGATTTCGTGAATCTTCTCACCCGGGCGAATGCCGACAAGTTCATGCGGCAGGCCCGGTGCCATGGCCGTCGCAAGGTTCGTGATGCGTATTGATGGAATCTTCGGGACAAAAATCTCGCCACCATGCATCCGTTCGAAGCCGCGAAAGGCAAAGGCTACGCCGTCCTCGAGGCGTATCCAGAAGCGCGTCATCTTCTCATCGGTGATCGGCAGGCTGGTCGCACCGTCAGTGATCAATTTGCGGAAAAACGGCACGACTGAGCCGCGCGAGCCCACCACATTGCCGTAGCGCACGACCGCAAAGCGAGTGCGCTGGCTACCCGTCACATTGTTGGCCGCAACAAACAACTTGTCCGAGGCGAGCTTCGTCGCGCCATAAAGGTTGATCGGGCTGGCTGCCTTGTCGGTGGAGAGTGCAATGACTTTCTCCACATCGTTAGCAAGCGCCGCGTGTATCACATTCTCCGCGCCATGAATATTGGTCTTGATGCACTCCATCGGGTTGTACTCGGCCGCTGGTACCTGTTTGAGGGCCGCTGCGTGAATCACATAATCAATGCCAGACATGGCTTGGGTGAGGCGATCTCGATCGCGCACGTCGCCAAGGAAATAGCGCATGCACGGATACGTCTCGGGTGGAAATCGCTGCGCCATCTCAAACTGCTTCAACTCGTCGCGAGAGAAAACGACTAGGCGGGAGGGCTTGGAGTCGCGCAGAATCGAGCGGACCGCAGCGTTGCCAAACGACCCCGTGCCGCCCGTGATCATGATCGATTTGCCGTCGAAGTTCATCGAGCAACGCCTCCTAGGCGAGTTGGTCGACCAGTAGTGCTGGTCCAAAGCGGTGTTCGTGGAGCACCCACCCAAGAGTGTGTCGTTATGATAGGGGACATGATAAGTGAGACGCTTCCCGTAATTGAGTGGACGGATCCGTACAAGACGCATCCCGCGTTCGTCACAGAGCGTCCGAGTTTCGTCATTGACGAGAGTATGCAACGCGCGATGGATGAGTTCGATCGACTCTACGCGACTGCCGAGCGGCTCGGATCGTCGCTGTCCGGACCCGCGTTGAGTGAGGCCCGTGTGTCGGCGAACCAACTACTTGATCAGATATTTAGTTCGTTGAGTGCACAGACGATCGATGCTGGTGAGAAGACGTTCTTTGAGGATTTGCTGCGCATCGCGAAGATGATTACGGGCGAGGATCTCCGCGGGTTCACTCACACAAACGCGCTCATTCGCCGTCCGGGCGTGATAGCTCCGAAAGTCGATCAACGTCATGTCCTGTCGCGAGCAGAGGATCTTGTTGAGCGCAAGTACTACATTGACCACCTCAGCCCAAAGGCGCTCGCCGAGATCCAAGACGCCGCGCGCGAATCACTCGTGCAATTCCGTGCCAACGCTGCTGCGAACAAGACAACCCGGGAGGACCTCTCAGTCGGTAGCGGTCCCATGGTTCGACGCATTGTGAAGATCTTGAACAACGATTTTTTGCGTTCTGGGACGCTTGATGCCATGTCGAGTTACATGGGATTCCCTATTCGAGTGACGGGCTGTGGCCTGGAGCTCAGCGTCTCTCACTCCTCGTGGTGGAAAGCGCCGTATGAGGGTGTTGAACGGCCACAGACCGAGTATGCCCATACGGATGAGTCCCTGATACACCCGAAAGCAATCGTTTACCTAACTGACGTTACCGAGGACAATGGGCCGGTCACGGCGTATCCTGGCAATCTGGGGAACGTTCGAATCAGTTCAATCCAATTTCTTGTTGGGCGGTCGATCGGTCGAGTTGGAAAAGAGAAGGGCAGTCCGTGTTTGAGTAGATACAATCACCTGTATCATCAGGCTTTCGGATGCCCGCAGTTCCGCGCCGATTTCATGCTGCTCCCTGAGGAATTACGATTCAATTCACATTTCGGTGGCGATGTTCTCCCGGGCAGTGAACTTGAAACTGGGCTTGTAGCCGCCGAGTCTCGCGTGATCGGACCGGCGGGTACCTATCTCGCGTTTGATGGCGGGCGGTTGTTCCATCGCGGCGGCCTTTTAAAATCGGGTGAACGCGTCGTCCTGCAAGTGATTTTCGGGGCGACAGACGACTACTATCGCGCAGTTGCTCGCTACGGCAAAGCACTCGTATGGGACAAAATCTCTAAGCTTCGCTGAATAGGACGCGGTTTGTGTACTGCTGCTCGGGGGTGCTTAGTCGGACGACCAGCGCCATAGCGTGCGACCGCTTGCCACAATGGGCGATGGGCGGATTAGGTCCCAAGATTGCGTCACCCGTCTCTTGCTGCGGGAATAACTTCGAAGGTCGCGGAAACCTCGGCAAATCCAACTGTCGAGGGCACTCATGACTGTGTTCGTTTGCTCATCCGAGAAGGCGCCGGTTTTACCGCCTTGTGCGCATGCGTTGCCCGCCTCGACAAAATAGCCGTAGGTAGCGAGAAGTACGATGTAGCGCGCATAGGTTGCTGCGTCGCATTGAAGTGACTGTGGCGTTCGTAGAAAGAGAGCGTCCACCTCGCTAATACGTTGGGACTGCCCCGACGATTCGCGCCATTTGGCCGGGACGTGCGACTGGCACTCGGATGCAACGCGAGCAGGACGAATATCGAAGAGTTCGAGTCCGTACGTTTCTAACTCGGCTTGAGTCTCTTCGAGACTTGATTGTCCTTCATAGCTACCTGGAAGGCCGATTTCTAACTCGCAACCGAGAAGCGCATTGAGGTACGCCGGGCCCGCGCCGCGCAGAACGCTGAGTTCGGCACCTTGGATGTCGAGCTTGACGAAATCAATTTGATTGGCTTGTGTTGCGGCAATTTGAGCAGCGAGTGTGGATGTTTGGATGGCAGTAGTGACAGGTTCGCCTCTTTCTTCAACGACGCGAGACAACGGTCGCAGGAGAGATGCACCCGTTTGGTCGTCTGCGTAAAAATATAGGTCTTGCTCGCCGCCGTGTTCGGAGAGCCCTATTTCGTGGACATAGACCTTCCGACCATCGCGCCCGCTTTGATGCCATAAACGCAGACCATTTGCAGCAGCTGAGTTGGGTTCAACAAGGTGAAACTCCGCAATGCGCTGGAGTGTCAAGAGGTGTGGAGGTAAACCCCACGCCGCCCCAATATCCCAAACCACGAGTGTTTCGCCGTCAAGAATAGTGCGGATCTCGTCATCAACGTCAACGAGAGCAGCCCAGTGTCGAGTTAATGGGACGCGCCTAGCAATAACTTCGAATCCACGCATGTCTTGAGTTACCTCTGGCCTCAAATAGTTGCTGGTCTGTGTCTCCAGCGTACTAGGTTTTTGGTTCCGAACCGGAGCCTGCCCCGATTTCTTGGACTCGTTGGTGTTCCCCCGGTTTCGTGGGCTCGGGTTGCTGGAATTTCTATGCTTCTGCGTGTATTTCGAGGAGGCGGTTATGCCGAAGAGGTATCCAGCGGAGTTTCGGGCGCGTTCGGTCGCGCTGGTTCGGGCAGGGCGGTCGGTGCGGGAGGTTTCGTTGCTGCTTGGCGTGTCGGAGCAGTGCTTGTATGTGTGGCGGCGGCAGGATCGGATTGATCGGGGCGAGGTGAGTGGGTTGTCGACGGTCGAGCATGCTGAGTTGGCTGCGGCCAACAGGCGCATTCGCGAGTTGGAGGCGGAGCTCGCGGTTCATCGACGGGCGACGGAGTTGTTGAAGGAGGTGGTGCCCCCAAAAGGCGCTTTGAGGCGATCGGTGTGATGGTCGCCGAGGGCTTGCCGGCACGGACGGCGTGCTCGGTCGTTGGTGTTTCGGTTTCGGGCTTTTATGCCTGGCGTGTCCGTGGCGTGTCGTCGCGGGTGGTGCGGCACGCGTGGTTGACGGATCTGATCTGTGAGGTGCATGCCGCGTCGTTTGGGCGATATGGCGCACGTCGTGTGCATGCGGAGTTGGTGATGGGGCGTGGCATTGTCGTCGGTCACAATGCCGTGGCAATGCTGATGCAGCGCGCTGGGCTACGCGGGATGACGGGGTCGCGGCGCTCTCGGCACGTACCCGGCTCGGCAACAGCATTGGATCTCGTTGATCGCGTGTTTTCACGCTCAGCGCGTGACGAACTATGGGTGGCAGACATCACTGAGCACCCGACACGTGAGGGCAAGGTCTACTGCGCGGTCGTGTTGGATGCGTTCAGTCGTCGCGTGGTCGGCTGGTCGATCGACTCGTCACCGACTGTAGCACTCGCCACCAACGCGCTTGGCATGGCACTCGAGAATCGGAGACCACAGCCGCAGACGACCGTGATTCATTCGGACCATGGCGTGCAATTCACGTCCTGGGCATTCACCGAGCGCGCCAAGGCATCCGGCCTGATCCCATCGATGGGCTCAATCGGAGATTGCTATGACAATGCGGTTATCGAGGCGTTCTGGTCGCGACTGCAGGTCGAACTGCTTAACACCAAGTGAAGAGCCCCCAGGTTTTCTGCCGCTCCTATGCGGGTTGCGGCTCTCGGTTGAGGGTCGCGTAGTGGGCTTGCTCGAACTCTATGGGAGCAACGTTACCGAGCGAGCTGTGCAAGCGTCGGCTGTTGTACCAGTCGACCCAGCCAGCGGTTGCGAACTCGACGTCGACGATGCTCCGGTAGGGCCCCTCGTGGAAGACGGTGGTGCGGATGCATTCGGCCTTGTAGAGACCGTTGATCGACTCCACGAAACCGGGGGAACACCACAGTGTCCAAGAAACCGGGGCAACTCGCTGATCAGTATAGGATTTCTGGTACAGTTTGGTCATGAGTGCTGGGCTAGTAACTGGTGCCGGATCCTTTGTCGGCGCTTCGCTAGCATTGTTTCTTGCCGAAAAACTCGGAGGCGTAACCGCAACTTTCCGCTCTCCAACTCAGTGGTCGGATTTCCTCGCCCAAAACGAATCCATTAAACTTCTTCAAGTTGATTTAAATGAACAAAATTTAGTATCAAAATTTCCGTCCTATTTTGATTTCGTTGTACATTGCGCTGCGGTTACCGACAACGTTAGTACATCACAACTAGTTCGAGGTAACATTGACGCCACACGCAACCTGATCACCGCGGTGGTCCATACGAATTGTAAACTTTGGATACAACTGTCAACTGTCTCTGTCCACGGAGAAGGTATTGATGGAGTGATCAGCGAAACCACGCCAACGGGCGCGCTAAAACCGATCGCTAAAACAAAACTTATGGCTGAGATATTACTTAAGAATATAAGCCAAGATTTTGCCGTCCGATGCATAAGATTGCCTGCTATTCTTGGACCTGGCGCTCGCAATCATTGGCCATCGCGAGTGATAAAACCAGCACTTTTAAATCAGCCGATTGAGATTTTTAACCCGACCAAACTTTTCAATAATTCTGTACACGTAGCGGATCTCGCTCGATTCGTTCACGCTCTCACGTTGGAAAATCAGGTAGGGTTTGATGCATTTCCGATTGCCTCCACCAACCCAATCACAATATCTCAAGCAGTTCAATGTTTGATCGACTCCGTATATTCAAAATCCAGAGTGACGATTGACCGAACTCCAAAGCCCTCATTTTACATCGACGATTCTTATGCGCGTCATCGCTACGGCTACAACTCGAGATCAATTTCTTCAGCCCTGAGCAACTACGCCGAATTAGAACTTGGTCGTGGTGTTGCTCCATCCCCTAGCTCGCTGTAGAGTAGCCCTCGTGAGTTTCTACAGACTAACCGCCGTCCTTAAAGGTCTCTTCCTGATAGCAAAGTAGATACTGTGGATCCTAGTGCTCGCAATACGGTACTGTACGACCATTATTGTGATTTGAACCGGTAAGATTGGACACCTTGCCTTACTTACGGCGCTGTTCTTCGGCAATTTGGATTAGTTTACGGGGAAACGACGAAGGACTAACCGGTATTTTGTCATCACCGATTCTTTTACTTGTAACTACGAGTTGTTGCGACGTTTTGCCGATATTGCACAAACTCTTGCACCAACGGAACATTTTCAGCCACACTTCATGGGCCTTCGGGCATCGCCTCTGCCAAGTTGGCCTGCTCGGAAGTATGGGCCGCGTCGAACATGCCTACGAAACGCGCTTTGTGAGAGTTTCTTCACGACGCTGCAACGAGAGATCCTCGACACGCACGTCGGGGAGACAAGGCACGAACTCAGCCAGGCGATCTTTGAATACATCGAAGCCTGCCAGAATCCGCTTCTCCTGCACTCACGCCTCGAGTATCAGAGCCCTGTCCACGATGAATGGGCTCGACACGCAGAGGCCATACTGGCATACTTAAACTACACAACCCGCGTCCACCAAACCGAGACAGCTCGATAAGTGAGAGTAAACCTATATGCAAAAAACAGTTAAAAGAAAATTCGACACAATCAGGTTACTCACCAAAGGATTTTTTTTGTGCTTTTGGCTGATAAAAGTTTCTTACCTATCATACGTTAGGAGGCGATCACTGCTTGTGGTGCGTTCAGATGCTATTGGCCACTTAGCGCTATGTTTGCCACAAATATTACACCAAATAGACAGCGGCGCAGGACATAAATATAGCCAACAGTTTTCCAAACCACTCACTGTTTTACCCGATAGTGGTATCTGTAACTACGCTTTATGGCGATGGTTTGCAATGCAACACACTCCTAGTGTTTCATTTCTCAATCACTCGCCTATTTTTAATTTATTTAAGCATACAAGTTCTATGCATCATGGTTTGTGCCAAGAGTCTCGTGAAGCGTTCTATGCACTTACAGATCATTCGCAGTGGTTTCGTCATCGTGTCGTTGATGGCGAGCGCTGGTATCTTCAAGATCTGGTTTGGATCCCCCCCGTTGAAGTCAGATCCAAAACAAATACGTCCACCGATTACTCTGACAAAGTGAGAGTACTGTTTCCGGAAATTGGGGCGAAAAGCCTGGTTTTAGTGATTGACAGAGACTCCCTTTATCGAGGCGATGCTTGGGACAGTGCGAACGACACGCAACCGTGTGAACTGAATGCACTGATCGTCGCCCTACTCGCAGCTGGGTACTTTGTCGTCCGTATGGGGTCAGCGCGACGTTATAAGGTAGATATTTCTAGTCCCGATCTAGTCGACTTACCGTTCCATCCCGCAAAGAGCGCCGAGGTCGACATTGGGCTAGTGCAGGCCGCGGATTTTGCTATCGGCTGGGACACTGGTCTCAATGCCATCCCTTCTCTGTTTGGCGTTCGGACGTGTATATTGACTACTTGTATGGTGCAACCAGTGCCCGGTTATACATATGCGTTTCTACCGTGGGAACGAAAGAAAACAAAAAAACCGGTCCCGTTCATGGAAGTCTTCATTCGATATCGCAGTTTTAATCCTGGCCTTATTTACACTAGCGACCGCGGCAACGAAGATTATTTTCGCCGACCACTGACCCAAGCAGAGTGCAACGAGTTAGTCGACGAACTATTGATAGCACCTCGTTCATCTGAAGACCTTTTAACCTCGACCAAACTCCAAAGTCTCCTGAAAGGGCAAAAGGAGTGTAGCCGACTCGTTGCTGAGCAATACCATAGAGCCGGAAAACTTTATCACAATTTGTGGTACGCAGAAGATGGTACTTTGCTGATATCGATTGTTAAGATTTTTTGATTGGTTTGTGAGTCCGGGCGGTAATTACTGAAGCGTGGTCAACATCAACTAAGGTTTACTACTGTTCTAAGAAGGAGTGCATAAAATGATTCATGTAGCACACATCGGTGGGCGTGGAAAAGTTCCTGAACCATTTGCAGCGTTCTCTGAAGAGTTTTCATATGACATTTTTGATGCCGACAGAGCGGCCTGCATTGACGATTTTTCTCATGTTGTTGGCAGACGAGTGCTTCACAATTGCGGTGTTAGTAAGGCGGACTCTACCCGAATACTTTACGTAAATACTGGTCCAACTGGCTCGTCATTATTTCCATCAGGTCACGACGCCGAGTCAGAATGGTTTCATGAATTAGGCAGAACCGACTACCTATTCAGTAGGGTGCAACGCCCTGTGTCGACAGAGATTATAGATGTACGCTCCATTGATTCTTTAGTGCATGACGCGAGTATGTTTAGTCCGCATTGGTTGCGAATTGATGCAGAGGGATCCGAGCTCGAAGTTCTCGAAGGCGCGAAACAGGCGATTCGCACTTCGTGCGTTGCCTGTACCATAGAGGTAACCCTTATCGCCAAGTATAACAATGGGGCGACCCTAACAAAAGTGCATGATTTTATGGACCAGAATCATTTTTGGATTGCCGAAATCGAACCTATACTGGGCAGCCCTTTCCATCACCCATCCGGTCAACGTGGCAAGCAGATTCCTTTTGCTTGTGATGTTATCTATCTCAGGGACCCGCGCGACCTCAGTAGCGAGGAGAACCTTAAAGCCAGTGCGCTTATCGCTACTTGCCTCGGCTTTAGCGAGATTGGGATCAGCGCACTGAATCTGCTAGTCGACCATTATTCTCCGGACTGCATTGAGAGCAGCGATTCAGAGGTTGATAAATTCTTGTGGCAGATGTATCAATTGGTATCGAGGCAATACGCTTTTCCTGCTCTTTGGGACGATATTGCGATCACCAGTCGTAACTTTGCGGTGTTACCAAATACTTCTCAGAGTACGGAATGCACTGGGGCGAGCGGCGGAAATGACGCGCTGGAAAGTCGGGCAGAGTTTGATTTCGGTTTGCTAGTGTCAGATTCTGAAGCCTTTGAGTGTTTTTTGCGATCGTGGTGTCTTGAATCGGCGGCGGACAGTGTCGCCGAACGACGAGCACAGTTTCTGAGCCACATCTGGGTCTCAGACTGGGAAGGAGCCTGACCCGGTTTTCTGGACACTTTGGTGTTCCCCCGGTTTCGTGGAGTCGGGTTGCTGGGATGAAGCGCCCCAGGTTTGATGCCGCATTCTTTTGAGTTGAAAGGATGAGCAGATGCCCAAGAAGATTGATCCCGAGGTTCAGGCCCGCGCGGTGCGTTTGGTGGCTGATCACCTCGGTGAGTACTCGTCATTGACTGCGGCGTCGGCTGTGGTCGCCAAGCAGGTCGGTGTCGGTCGTGAGACCGTTCGTCGGTGGGTTATGCAGGCCCAGATCGACGGCGGGCAGCGTGGTGGTGTCAGTTCCGACGAGTTGGCGGAGATCAAGAAACTCAAGGTCGAAAATCGCCGGTTGCGTGAGGACGTGGAGATCCTGCGTGTGGCGACGACTTTCTTCGTGGAGGAACTCGACCCCCGCAACCGTTGATGACCGGATTCATCGACACGATGAGGGCTAAGGGTTATGCGGTCGAGTCGATCTGTCGGGTCCTGCGTGAGCAGGGCTAGCTAGGTCGCCGCACGAACCTACCGGGCCTGGCGGGGTGCAGGACCTGCGGCCAGGACCATAACCGATGCCCAGATCGTTGACGCGGTCCGCTCTGTCGTGTGGAGCACTGATCCGATGGTCGGCGCAAGATGACTCCTGAGGGCCTGTATGGGCGGCGGAAGATGACCGCCCTGCTGCGACGGACCAGCGCTCACGGCGTCAGCGCCGGGGCTGTCGACCGGGCCATGCGGACACTAGGACTATCCGGTGTTCGCCGGGACAAGTGCATCCGGACCACGATCCCGGCCAAGGACGGCAAACGCGCCGGTGACCTGCTCGATCGTGGCTTCACCGCCAAGGCACCGAACCGGGCCTGGGTCACCGATTTTGCCCACTGTCGGACCTGGGCTGGGTGGGTCTTTGTCGCGTTCATCGTCGATGTCTTCGCCCAACGGATCGTGGCCTGGCACACTGCCACGAACAAGGAGGTCGACCTAGTCATGACACCGTTGCGGATGGCGTTGTGGGAACGAGAGCGAGAAGGACACCCAACAGTCGCTGGCGAATTGATCCATCACTCGGATGCCGGCTCGCAATATACGTCGATTCACCTGACCGATCATCTTATGATCGAGGGCATCCTGCCCTCGATCGGGTCCGTCGGCGACGCATACGACAACGCACTCATGGAGTCGATCAACGGTCTCTACAAGGCCGAATGCATCCGCACCACCGTCTTCCACGAGGGCCCCCTACCGGAGCATCGTCGAGTTCGCGACCGCTGGCTGGGTCGACTGGTACAACAACCGACGCCTGCACAGCTCGCTTGGTAACGTTACTCCCATAGAGTTCGAGCAAGCCCACTACGCGACCCCCAGCCGAGAGCCGCAACCCGCATAGGAGCGGCAGAAAACCTGGGGCCCTTCAAAGCGATGGAAGACGCGCCTCGAACTCGCCAACGCACTGTTCGAATACTTGGAGATCTTCCATAATCGACAACGCCGTCATTCACAGCTCGGAATGCGCACCCCGATCGAATATGAGAACCTTCATCACAACCAACTAGTAGTCGCATAAGGATCCCAGCAACCCGACTCCACGAAACCGGGGGAACACCACCAGTCGGCGCGGGGAGTGCGCGATGTGGAGTTATGCGTCGAGATTCGTCGTGTGTATCAGAAGAATCGTTACCTCTATGGCGCAGACAAGATCTGGGCACAACTCAATCGTGAGGGTGTTCGGGTGGCTCGTTGCACGGTCGAACGGCTGATGCAAAAGCTTGGTATCCATGGCGTTCGGCGCGGCCGGCACCGGAAGGCCACGATCAGTGACGAATTGTCGCACCGACCCAATGATCTTGTTGATCGCAACTTCACCGCGCCTGCGCCCAACCGCCTCTGGGTCGCTGATCTGACGTACGTCAAGACGCACGCCAGATTCGTCTATGTCGCGTTCGTCATCGACGTCTTCAGTCGTTTCGTTGTCGGCTGGCAAGTATCGATCGCATTGCGATCAACTCTCGCCATCGATGCGCTTGAGATGGCAATCAATTCGCGCCGAATCGACGCAACCAGCGGACTTCGTCATCGATCCGACAGGGGGCGTCCACCCAGTACACTTCATGGGCCTTCGGGCATCGCCTCTGCCAAGTTGGCCTGCTCGGAAGTATGGGCCGCGTCGAGCATGCCTATGAAACGCGCTTTGTGAGAGTTTCTTCACGACGCTGCAACGAGAACTTCTCGACACGCACGTCGGGGAGACCAGGCACGAACTCAGCCAGGCGATCTTTGAATACACCGAAGCCTGCCAGAATCCGCTTCTCCTGCACTCACGCCTCGAGTATCAGAGCCCTGTCCACGACGAACGGGCTCGACACGCAGAGGCCATACTGGCATAATCAAACCACACAACCCGTGTCCACGGAAATGGGGCAACTCCAGGCGGGGTTGGCTCAGTTTGTGCAAAAATCTAATATGAGTTGCAAAGGAAGATCATGGACTGGACTAAAAACTTCGTAAGTGATCAGCTCGATCAATTATGGATTGACGTTCTTGAGCGAAACGGCGAGCCGACGTTGTGTCGTGGCGTCCATGCGGTTTCATATCCGGAGGTCTTGGGCCACCTGGAGTCAGGTAATATTAACGCTATTCGGAGTCTAATCGAGCGTTTGGCATTGGGTGACTTGATCGTAATGCGCGAAGCGTTTTCATTGGATGAAATCGCATTTATTAGGCAGAAAGCCGAGACGATGCGGGAAGAACACGAGTCGAGTTTTTACAAAATGAAGGAGGGATGCCCCGATTTTTGGCGCGATATAACAGAGGATCTTTCTCGCAATTATGCGATTCCTCTGAGGAAAAAAGTTTGTTACTGGTTTCCTTGGAATGATGATGATATCTTTAACGTGGTGTATCCGAGATGGAGAGTTCTTCGGACGCTAGGGGGGATGCACCCAAAGCAGTTTGAGGGATGGACCCCTAAGCAGGGGAAGTGTGATCGTATTCAGGTGGTGGAGTATCCAAGCGGTTCCGGTTTTGTGCCTTCGCATCAGGATCCAAAGCATAATCAACGCATCATTATGTCCGCATATATGACGAAGAAGTCGGTTGATTTCACAGCAGGCGGTTTTTGGGTCAAGATGTTCAATGGCGAAAACTTGGATGTTGAAGACTTGACCGAGGTAGGTGACATCGGAATATGTTACGCCGATATTATTCATGGTGTAGAAAAGATTAGTGGCGATGGGCAAGGGCCAGATAGCTGTGGTGCGCGTTGGTGGCTTGGTTTGTTCACAAATGACAGTGACGAAATCGCCAATAGAATTACGACTCGCTCAGCATAGGAGTGTTTTATTTTGACAGCCCCACACGCTTTAATTATTTCCGCAACTGGCTTTCAGGACCATGAGTTGGTCTACCCGTACTACCGTTTGAAAGGCGCGGGTTTCGTCGTTTCGGTGATCGCTGATACGAGGGACGAGCGTGGTCGCTTTTATGGTTACTTCGGACTCAATATGCCATGTGACGTTTTGTTTGACGATTTGCCTAACGTCGCGTCTCACTTCCTGGACACCTGCAGCTTGCTTGTGATTCCAGGGGGTGTAAAAGCTATGGAAAAAATTCGTATGGAGGATGCTGTTGTCCAGTTCGTTACGGACTGGGATGAGAAGAGCAAAGTGATAGCATCAACTTGTAGTGGGGCACAGCTTCTGATATCCGCGAACGTTGTCGCGGGAAGGCAAATATCTGGATACTATTCGATGCGTCAGGATATCGTGAACGCTGGAGCGACTTTTGTTGACGAGCCAGCAGTGGTTTCGGACAACATTGTATCTTCGCCTCATTACGACCATATGGGCGAATGGATGGAAGCTACACTTTCGTTGCACGCTCAATTCAATCAGTAGTCCTCGTTACTGAGCGTTTCCGTGGCGGCGCATTGGAGTTAGAGGTTTGGTGAGGATGCGTACGTCGCTGCGGGTACCGATACGGCACATCCGACGGTGGGCCGTGGCCTATAATCTGAGAATGCTGTCGGAGATAGGATAATCCCACTCGTGTTTAGGTCTGTACGCGCCGGTAGCCAAGACCTCGATTCTGGCAATCGAGTAGTCTCTACCTCTCGGTTAGGCCTTGACCCGTCCGTGTTTCGTGACGTGGTAGTTCGAAAGCCTTGGGGATGTGAATACCTTATCTGTGATACCGACGCGGTCGCAGTGTGGATGCTTCATATAGGGATGGGCCATCACACTTCCTTTCATGCGCATCCGAGAAAAGCCACCAGTTTAGTGGTCCTAGATGGCCGAGTCCGTGTCAAGACCTTCGATCAGACATTTCTGCTCGGCCCGTGTGACGGTGTCACACTCGATGCGGGTGTCTTCCATCAGACCTTTAGTCTGTCACCAGGCGGCTCCACGCTTATAGAGATAGAGACGCCCAACGATAAGTTCGACCTCGTACGGTTGCGTGATGCGTATGGACGAAAGGATGCCGCGTACGAGGGTAGTGCCGACTACGAACCGAGGCACGAGATGTTTCCTCACATAGATCTCGGTTGTAATTCGAACTTCGAAACGGTGTCTCGTACGTACGGGCCGTCCGTGGTCTCGATTGTGCGGTCAGAGCCGGAACGGCTCAGCGCGCTGCTGGATTCATTCACGGCAACTGCCCATGTGCTCTTGTTGCAGGGGCAAGGATCATCAGCCAATTCGTCTTGGCCAGTTGCAACGAGCATGGCGCCCGTGTCGGCTGTTGAGCACGCGCGTTGTTTCCAAGGTCCGATTGATTTCTTGGTCATTGATACGGCTGTGAGTGCGGAAACGGGAGCCCAACGCCTTGCCAGCATTATGGGCTCGTCCGGTATTGATGCCGTGTTTTCGGCTCTCGGCGATGCTAACTCATATCTGGTGCGTGCTTTTGAGGATCTACCGATGGTTCGTGTTCAGTCACATTTTGATGAGGACAGCGCGTTGCATGCTGCACTGGGTTACGCAAAGTTGACTGGTGATGCGGCGACCGTAGTAATCGGTTCGGGCGTCAGTGGTCCGCGAAGCCTACCGGGTGTTGCCAGCGCTTGGACTGACTCGACGCCTCTGATCGTGCTGGCGGGGCAGACACGCTCGGATCATATTGCGGAAGGCGGGCTTCGGCAAATGGGGGCAAAGTCTCTGCCGATGGGGGCCGTAGTGGCGCCACTCGTCAAGGCATTTACGAGAGTAACTGCCAATCGTTTCGATGTCGCATCTGTCCAAGCCAGCATAGTGGCTGCGACAGATTCTCGACCCGGACCCGTTTGGATTGAGGTGCCGATTGACGTGCAGACGCGAAAGTTTGAGGCATTTCCTAGTGCAGCCAAGCATCCCGGCCAGCACCATTTGGAAACACAAGCGCATTCAGTCGATTACGAGTGGCTCGCGGGGGCGTTGCGTGATTCTCAACGACCAATAATCTTGGGTGGGGCCGGAGTAAGGTCAGCCAGAGCCCAGGATGCCCTCATCGAGCTGGCAGAATACGCAAATATTCCACTGCAAGTGACTCGTAGCGCGATGGATCTTGTGCCTGACAACCATGCGTTGTTTGTTGGCAGGCCTGGAGGTTATGGACAAAGGTCCGCCAACTTCGCGATTCAAAATAGCGATCTCGTCCTTGTTCTCGGTGCAAGCCTAAGTCTCTCGCTTGTTGGTCGCGAACCAGATTCTTTTGCGCGTGGCGCCGTCAAGGTTGTAGTCGATATTGATCAGCACGAGCTAGAAAAATACCCCAAGGATTATGTCACGATCCAGGCGGACGTGGGCACGTTTATCGACTGCGTGTTGAAGCACGATCTTGCGAGCCGCGGTGATACTCGACAGGTTTGGGTCGAGACATGTCACCAATGGCAGGCAAATTTTCCTGCTATTGGTGAACACGGAATTGTTGCAGTACCAGGAGGGCCATATCAAGCAGTCCGCGCGATCTCGGAGAAGCTACCCGAAGGAGCTGTTGTTTCCATCGAAGGCGGCCCTGTCCTCCACATTGCAAACCAAGTTTTCGTTGTCAAAAAAGGTCAGAGGATACTTTCAGCCACCGGTCTTGAAGCGCGCGGGTTTGCGATCGCGGGATCTGCTGGAGCCGTTCTCTCTCAGACTCATATAGGTCCGTACGTAGCTATATGTGATCGTGAGGGATTTTTGAATAGCTTCAACGCGTTGCGCGTAATTTATTCTCAAAACTTGCCTGTTGTCGTGTATGTCGTAAATACAACTGAGGGAGCGGGACCGAGCGGGATCGATCGGATCGTATATCCGGGTACCGATGGTGAAGTCCCCGTATCTGGCACGGAACCCAGCGAACTTGCGCGGGCAGTGGGTATCTCATTCTCGATTTCTAGCGATGCGAACGAATGGCCAGCAGTAATTGAGCACGCACTCAGCGGTACGATGCCAGTAATGGTGCAGTTGAATGTTGATGCAACACAGGCGCTCGTTCCGCGACCGGGCTACACTCGCAATGAATGGGGTGAATGGGTCCCGCGCCCGATCGAAGATATGGACCCTCCTCTCGCCCGGGACGTCTTGGCATCTAATATGCGACTTCCACTGTGGGAGGCCTAGCTTTGATACGAGTTGCCGATTGCGTTCACCGTTTCCTAGTCGAGATGGGTATTCGCGACGTCTTTTCAGTTACGGGTGGCGGTTCGATTTTCCTGACGGACGCACTTCACGATTCTACGCACGTTAAAGCTTGGTTCTGCCACCACGAGCAAGCTGCCACCATGGCTGCCGAATCGTACGCGCGTGTCACAGGGGGATTGGGTGTCTGTGTGTTGACACTTGGGCCTGGATCCACGAACTCAATCACCGGTGTGGCTGGGGCTTGGATGGACTCGGTTCCGGTGATGGTTATCTCGGGGCAGTCGTTCTCTAGTCAAACGGTTCGGGAGACTGGTCTGAGGCAGTTGGGTATACAAGAGTTCCCGATCGTGCCTGTGGTGCAGTCCTTTACGAAGTACGCCGTCACGGTAGAAGATCCCGCTCGCATCCGTTTCGAACTTGAGAAGGCTGCATTTTTAAGTGAGCAAGGCCGTCCAGGACCTGTATGGGTCGAGATTCCCGCAAATGTGCAGTCGTCACTTGTTGTGTGGGATGAATTAGATCGCTATGACCCACCAAGTTTGCAGGCATCGCCGAGCACTGACGAAGGTACTACCGCGGTGATTCGCGACGTCGTGGCTCTGCTCATCAAGGCAGAGCGACCACTGATGCAGGTTGGAAATGGCGTGCGCATCGCAAAAGCAATCCCGACACTCCGGTCGGTCGTGGAGGAACATGAGATTCCTTTCATTACATCGCATAATAGTAATGACCTTGTGGCGAGCGATCATCCTCAGCGCATTGGCTTTTCAGGAATCTTTGGTCAGAGAGCAGCAAATTTCGCAGTACAGACTTGTGATCTCCTGATTAGTGTAGGCAACAGATTCTCTCTTGGGCAGACGGGATACCGAGCTGACGATTATGCGCGTAACGCCACCGTGGTGATGGTTGATATAGATCAGAGCGAGTTGAGTAAGGCTCATCTGAGAATCGACCTGCCAGTCCACATGGATGCAGGTGACTTTTTGCGTGCTTTCGACGCAGAGGTGCCTGCCGACTACCGGTGTCCAGATCGCTGGGTTGCGCAGTTGTCTGACTGGCGCGACCGCTATCGAGTCGCTGACGAGCACCGTCCTTACTCGAGCTCGACCGAATTTGTCAATTCGTACGCGTTCGTTGAAGCTCTATCGGATGAGCTAACACCGACGGACATCATCGTGACGGACATGGGACTCGCTTATCAAAGCGCCCATCAGGCACTGATTGTCAAGGACGGGCAGCGGTTCTTCACCAATACAGGCCTTGCGCCCATGGGTTGGGGTCTACCTGCGGCCGTCGGGGC
Source organism: Gaiellales bacterium (assembly GCA_038911065.1). Lineage (GTDB taxonomy): Bacteria > Actinomycetota > Thermoleophilia > Gaiellales > F1-60-MAGs149 > F1-60-MAGs149. Next base: position 99,389 of record JBCKBR010000001.1, read on the forward strand.
AGCGGTCGCGGCCCCTGCGAGTCGCGTAATTTGCCTAGCCGGAGATGGTGGGTTCATGATGAATCTACAAGAACTAGCAACAGTTGCATACCACAACCTACCCGTGAAAATCTTCATATTCAACAATCGCGGATACTTGACAATAAAGCAGACTCAAGAAATCGGTTTTGCCTCTCGCTCGATTGGTGTTGATGCGACATCAGGCTTAGGGTTTCCTGATTTCTCAGTCGTGGCGGAGGCATTTGGGATACCTAATGCGCAGATTCATGCTGGGCCGCTATGGCGAAGCGAATTGAGGAGCGCACTAAATTCCACTGGGCCATTCCTCGTTGACGTTGCCATGGATCCGGATCAGGTTCAAGCGCCAAAAGCGATTGGGCGAGTCCGCCCCGATGGAACTCGTGAACAATCCGTACTTGAAGACCTCTGGCCCTTTTTGTCGCAGGAAACTTTGGTCGAGGAAATACGGATTCAAGAAGATGGTAGTTAAGTGAAACTCAGTTGAATATGGCATCGAACGCAGTGAATGAGGCTGGCCGAAAGTGAGGGAATTCAACGCGTTGCATGCATACGACCGAAATACGGTCAATCGCGTTGTGTCGCCCGAACTGCGAACGATTGAGAACCGTCTGATTGCCAGTGAACGAGGTCGCGAGTACTACGACGGTTCGCGTGCAAACGGGTTTGGCGGCTACGCCTACAACAACTCTTGGCGTCCAGTCGCACGATCGCTAATTTCTGATTACGGACTTTTAGATGGCGATAGTGTTCTTCACATCGGTTCAGACAAGGGTTTCCTCCTGCACGATCTCCTGACAGAGTGCTCGAGACTTGCCGTGTACGGCATCGAACCATCAGCCTACGCGTGCGAGAACACGATGGAAACAGTCAAAACGTGTGTGCAGTATTTGCCCTTTGGTGATTTGCCATTTGAGGCACAGAGCATTGATCTCATCGTCTGCTCAGGTCCCATCTATACGTTAAATTTACCTGATGCGGTGCACTTGATCCGGGAAATTGTTCGTGTGACCCGTCGATCCGCTTACGTGACTCTTGCATCATATAACGATGTATCGGATTTTTTCCTTTTTAGAAACTGGTCCTTATTGGGAACAACCATTCTGAAAGAGGATGAGTGGCGCGCCGTACTGAGTTATTGTGGTTACGCGTTTGACTATTCTTTTGTGAATAGCGACGTGCTAAAACTCAATACACACTGAACGATTCGTGTCAATGGAAATCTGGTCATACTCCATCCACGTACTTGCCGTATATGTCTTCGTTGTAGCCAATGAATGGTGGCCATGTACCGTGCCCGCCCTAGGGGCTAGAACGTTGGAGTTCGTGATGGGCGCGAAGGGGCTTTCGGCGGGGCTATGCTGGTGAGTCCGGCGTGTGATGATCTCGCAACATGTAAAAGTTCGACACTTGTGTCCGTATGTAGTCAAGCTGCTCGGGTTTGAGGAATTGGTGCACTGGTAGCGTGACGATCCTCCCCGCTTGCAGCTCGGCTTTGGGTAAGGCAATCTGCGTGTACTCGGTCGATTGTGCTGCGGCTTGGAGGTGGAGAGGAATCGGGTAATGGATCTTCGCGTCAACACCGTTTGCCTGCAGGTGTGCCACGAGTGCGTCACGCCTTTCTGCCTGCACGATGTAGAGTGAGAAGGTCTCGATCGAACCTTCTCGTCGCGGCGGCACCGTGACGTGCGGGGCGAGGCGCCGCAGGGCTTCATCGAGCATCGCCGCGTTGGCGTTGCGCTGGCGTAGAACGTCGGGCAACTCGTCGAGGAAGTGGCTCGCGACGACCGCCTGAAGTGGTTGCAGACGCATGTTGACGCCCCACATCTCAATGTGGTCGCGGTCCGTCATGCCGTGATTTCGGTACTTGCGCATCCAAGTTGCCAGCTCGTCATCGTCCGTCACGACCATCCCGCCGTCGCCCATCACATTAACCGTCTTGAGGGGATGCATACTGAATGCACCGATTGCGCCAAACGTGCCGGGATGGCGGCCGTCGACTAAGCCGCCGATGCCCATACACGCGTCCTCGATGATCGCGAGATCATGGGCATCGGCATAGGCAATAATGCCCGCCATGTCGGGAGATGCGCCTGCCCAGTGCACCGGCAGAATTGCCCGGACCCGCTCGCTCATTACCTGCTCGATCGAGGTGAGGTCGATCTGGTAGCGGTTGTCGAAGTCGGCGAAAACGGGGCGGGCACCAACAGCAGCAATTGCTCCGGCCGATGCGTAGAAACTATTGGTCGCGGTGATGACCTCGTCTCCAGGGCCGATTCCAAGCGCCTTCAAACCGAGAATCAGGGCGTCCGTACCATTATTTGTGGATACGCAATGCCGACTGCCGACAAAGTCGGCGAACTTTTCCTCGAAGGCCTCGACGTATGGGCCAAGGGTAAATTCTCCGGAACGGATAAGTGGTTCCCACAGTCGGAAGAACGTGTCGGGGTCGGAGAACTGCTCTGGGAGGTAGTTATACGGGACCTTCATGTCAGCCACCTTAGAGCGCCCTCTTAGAATAGAAATCACCAATCAAGGACACGACCAAGTCCTGTTGCTGTTCCGTTAAACCAGGATAGAGCGGCAGGCTCATAATCCGACCACTCAACCGCAGCGTGTTTGGAAACGCGTCCCTCGCATACCCTAAGGCACGCGCGGCGGGCTGCAAGTGGATTGGCGTGGGGTAGTGCACAAGCGCTTCCACGCCATGATCACGAAGGTACTGCTGCAGTGCGTCGCGCTGGTCAGCGAGCACGACGTAGGTTTGGAAGACGTGAAACTCACCTGGAGCTTCGGTCGGCACACCGACCAAGTCGCCAAGCAATTCGTTATAGCGATGCGCGAGTCTTCGGCGTTCTGTCGTCCACTCGTCAAGACGGGTCATCTGGACACGCAAGAGCGCGGCCTGTAACTCGTCGAGACGACAGTTAAAGCCCCAGGATTCGCAAGTATCACGATTGCGGAGACCGTGGTTTTTTGTGAGCGCTACCCGATCCAGAAGATCGGCATCGCGCGTCACGAACATCCCGGCATCGCCGAAGGCGTGCAGGTTCTTTAGCGGGTGCAGACTAAAGCACGCTGCATCGCCCCACGCACCCACGCGCCTGCCGTCGATACTCGCCCCGACAGCCTGAGCAGCGTCTTCGAGCACCATCAAGCCGTGCCGCTCGGCAAGTGCCATGATCTCTGGCATACGCGCAGGTCTGCCCGCCAAATGCACCGGCACGATCGCCTTGGTGCGAGGAGTGATGGCCGCCTCGATCTGTTCAACATCGATGTTGAGGTCGTCTGCCACATCGACAAATACAGGCTTGGCTCCAGCCAGTGCGATCGTCGACGCAGACGCGATGAACGAATTTGGTGCCGTAATGATCTCCGCGTCCGGCTCCAAGTTGAGGCACCGAAAAGCGATGTGCAACGCACACGTCCCATTCGACATACCGGTCGCAAACGGCACATTGAGATAGCGCGCGAACTCGTCCTCAAACGCACGCACTTCGGGGCCGAGGATGTAGTGACCACTGTCGAGCACCTGTTCGAACGATGCTATCAAGGCTTCTCTGATGGGCTCATTCTTCGCCGCAAAATTGGTATAGGGGACGGCGAATGTACTCATGCCTGTGCCAGTCCCTCGGCGAGTGTCCGATACGAAAAATCGGGGAACGCGTGACTGGTTGCGGTCGAATCGAATGGGCGGTAGCCATCGTGAGGCATTGGGCCGGAGCGCGGGCGCGTCTCGATCGCACACGCTTTGCCCGATGCCGTGACAATCGCTTCGGCGACGGCGCGGAAGGACGTCACATGGCCGGTCGCAATATTGAGAACGCCCGTGCTCCGCTGGCAGACGATGCGTGTGATCAATTCGGCGACATCGTCGATGTGGACGTGGTCGCGCCGCTCCTCACCCTCACCGAACAGGGTAATCGGCAAGCCTTGCTCGACGAGACGCAAGAACTGATTTGGTCCATAACCATTATGGGGGTCACCGGGACCATAAATGAGTGTCGGACGGACGATACAGAAGGCCTCGGGGTTGGCGTTTGCAAGCATTAGCTCGCGTGTCAGGTGCATTACGCCATGGAGCGAGCTAGGGGCAGTCGGCGACGCTTCTGTCAGTGGCAGCGGCCCATCTGCATAGACGGCGTCAGAACTGATGTAGACAAGGTGCCCAACCGGCTGTGCAACTAGTGCCTCGCAGACCGTCACGGCCATCTGCAGATTGCTCAGTAGCATCGCATTGTTCTTGACAGGCGCTTGCGCTGCCACAAATACGAGCGAGTCGTCGGGCTGCAGCAGCGTGGCGAGACGATCGCCGGCAGTCGGTGCAGTGAGATCGAGTTCGGTGCGGGGGAGAGCCAGGATTGGCACACCCGCTAACTCGAGGCGTCGCACCACGGACGAGCCGACAAATCCGGCAGAGCCAAGAATTACGACACGATTTGGTCGGTAGTCCGGCGGACCATGCGTTACAGCCATCCTACGCGTCCTCTCCGACACCGAGGGCGAGATAGCGCAACCCTGCTGCTCGCAGCGACGCCCCGTCGAGCGAGCGCAGCGGGTCTAACACCACAGCGCTGTGAGCGGCATCAGCGATCTGCGGGGCTGTAATCTGCGCATATTCGGGCCATGGCGTGGCGATCACGATCGCGTCAGCCCCACGGATAGCATTTGTTGCAGTTGTAGCGCGTAGCTGTTCGAGATCTGGGGGAGATACCACCAGAGGATCATGCCAGACGACCGCGGCGCCATCGCCATGCAGGGACTGCAAGAGGGCGAGACCCGGCGAGTTACGCACCGAGTCCGTATCGACCTTATAAGCAAGACCGAGGATGGCGACTTTGGTAGTGGGACCGATCTCGCCGAGGATCTCCTGCAGTTTGCGGTACGGCCAGTCGCGGCGCAGCGGCGAAAGCGCACGCCACGTATCAACAATCGGGGCCGTCGCACCCTTCGCCGCGACGAGTTCTTGGATCGTGACGAGGTCGCGTTCGAGATTGCCGCCTCCAATACCGAGGCTCGGTGTCAAATAGGCGTACTCGCCAATACGGCGATCGAGTCGAAGACTGGGCGCGATCTCGCCCCAATCAGCGCCCGTCAATTCGCAGACCTCTGTCAGCATGTCCGTCGCTTGGATCGAGGATACGAGCATCGTGTTGATCGCGATCTTCGCAAGCTCGGCACTCTCATAGCGCATCGGCAAGATCGGACATCCGAAGCACTCGAGCAGCTCGCGCAGCGGTGCGGGAATCCTGTCGTTGCCCGACGCTAAGCCGACGATAAACCGCTCGGGATGCAGTGCTCGTTCCACAGCGCGCCCGAAAATCAGCGTCTCGACTTGGTACACAAGCGTACAACCACAGGTGGCGGCAGCCGCCACGAAGCCGCGTGTCGTCCCGGGCGGCACCTGGCTTAGAACAACGATCGTTGTGCCTACAGACGCATGGGCAAAGGCGACGTCGAGCAGAGCTCTAACGGGAGCAAGATCACTCACACCAGACTGTGCGGTTGGGACATCGATCGATACATAGAGCACGGAGCAATTGGCGATGTCGCGGGTATTCGATGACCACGCGATTCGCGTACCTGCTCCAGCGAGGCACTCGGAAAGGCCCGGCTCGCTGACGCTCAGGTCGCCGCTTGAGAGTGCCTCCACGACACGTGGGTCCGCATCGAAGGCGAGCACGTCGACACCCATGCTGGCCAGCGTGACGCTCGACACGATCCCGAGGTGCGATAGGCCAAGGAACCCGATCATGCGGGTGTCCCGATCTGGCGCCCGACCAGTCGCAGTGCCTCACTAATCGCGAGATCGCGCGCAAGGCCAGCGCCACTTCCTACGTTGCAGATCTCGGCGAAATGTTGGTACTCGGCCAGCCAAGTGGGATCGGCTTGTTCGAGAACGAACTCTTGCTCGGGTGGTCTACCGGACGGCAGTATACGATCGCGGATCGTGAGGGTACTTGGGCCCCATTTGCACAGCCCATCAACATGGATGCTGCCACGCTCGCCGACGATGTCGAGCCGAAACGTGTTGCGCCAGGAAAGGAGCGTGCCTTCGAGTTGCGCGATGGCGCCGTCGGCCTGCACGCGCATCGCATACGCATCACAAGCCGCGTTTTCGAACCGCTCCCACCATAAGATCTCGGGCTGCAGTGCAAGCGGCTGCGCGTCTCGACCGAACCAAAAGTCGAGCAAGTCGAACTGGTGCGACGCGAGGTCCGAGACGACGCCGTCACCCTGATCCCGCCACGGAGATTGCCGCACGTCGCGAGCGGTGCCATTGCCATAGAACATGCTGAGCGTATAGATGCGTCCGATGCGCTGCTCGCGAATCAGTTCGCGAACGCGCACCAAATGCGGCTCGAAACGGTGATTGTAGGCCGTGTAGCATGCGCCGTCGAAAGCGGCGCGGAGGGTTTCGAGATCGGCATGCTCTACGGGCGTCAGCAGCAGTGGCTTTTCGACAAGCACGTGCTTGCCGCGCGCGAGCAAGTACTGGATGATTGGCACCTTCAAGGCATCGGGTGTACAGACCAGCGCCGCGTCGTAGTGGTCGACCGGGACATCGCGGATGTCACCGAACAGTGCATCATCAACGCTCGGGTCGACGGTCGCGACGACATCGTCCCCAGCCACACGGACCCGCTTGCGTCCCTGCGTGCCAAGACCGATGACAACGATCCTCACTGGTAACTCAGGTGCCGCTCGATAGAGTCAATCTTCTCGCGCACCTGGTCGGGCGTGATCGGTCGATTGCCATCGCGCTCGCAGGCCGCGCCCGCAGCCAACGAGCCGATAATCGATGCCACAACTGCACTGCCCGTTGTCTTGAGGGCCACGGTCGCATAGGCCAGTAGCGCATCGCCGGCACCAACGGGGTCGACGACGACGTCGGCAAATGAGTCGATCTGAAAGAAGTCGCGGAAGCTGCCCGAATCGCCGCGGTGGACCATTACCCCACGGTCGCCCATCTTCATGATCAGTACCTTGCAGCCACTGCGCCGATACAATTCCGAGGCAAGCGGGCGCACGACCGAGTCTTGGTCGCCGAGTGCAAAGCGCGCCTCCTTCTCGTTTGGTGTGATCAGGTCGAAGCCCGGGAAGTCGAGGATATTGCCCCACCGGCTTGCGACCTGACTATCAGCCACACGCAGACAGTTCGCAGGAATTGCATTGGATATTGTCGGGATCGTCTGCTTCGTGAAGATGCCGTGGCGGAAGTCGCTGACGACGAACACATCCGCCGCTGAGGACTCAAGCTCACTGACAATACGCGTCAGCGATGCCGCATCGATTGGGCGGTTGTCGACGACGTCGACTTTTAACAATCGGTAGCCATCGGCGACATAGACCAGCTTATTTGTCGTTGGACGATTATGTTCGACGATCGCGCTGACATCTACGTCGCTGCCCTCGAGCTCGCGCAGCGCGAAGTCGCGGTGCGGATCGTCCCCAAGGACGGTCGTAAACGACACCTTGGCGCCAGTCGCACGCACGTGCCGTGCGACCACGCCGGCACCGCCAACGAAGTCGATCTGCTCCTCGAGCTTGAGGCTAATCGTCGGTGTCTTGCTGGTGCTCGACCCGATCGGTGTGCAATACGCATACGAGTCAATGATCGTGTCTCCGACGACGTGGACGTGTGTGTTGCCGAGGCCGTCGAGCGCGGATTTGAGATCGTCGAAGGATAGTTCTTCCGACGACATCAAGGCCAGCAGCTTCTCCGGCGCCAAATTAGGCGGTGTCGTCTCGATAAAGCGCGACGAGGAATAGACGACATCGCCGGGTGTCAGGATAATCTCCCCGCCGTACTCGTCGAGGATGTCGATCTCTTCCTGCGTCTTTGGGTTGATGCCACCGGCCGCATATTCGTAGCCCTTGGCATAGAAGTCGGGCTGCAGGAAGCGCAGATTCTCGAGCGGCACTGGCTCGTCGTCAATCAGCACAAAGTCGACCACCTCGAGCGCGGCAAGATTGAGCGCACGCAAGTCTTGCGGCACATAGGGTCGGTAGTTCGCCTTCGGAATGTACGCGTCGGACGTGACACTTACCACGAGGATGTCGGCCTGACTACGCGCATACATCAGGTGCCGCAGGTGACCCGGGTGCACGAGGTCGAAAGTGCCGTGGCAGAGGATGACTTTGCGATCTCTTGGCCGCGGGCCAATCGTCTCGCGCAACGCATCGCGGGTAACGATCTTGCGCTTGTAGCGGACGTCAGTGCCGTCGTCGTCCGAGATCACGTTGCATCACCCGCAAATGCCTCGAACCAACTCTTCGTTGCCTGTTCAATTGTTTCGGGGTTCCAGACCGGTGCTTCGCGCCAGTCCTCGATGATGGCCAACATTTGTGCCACCCCATCCTCAAAACTCGTCTGCGGAGCCCACTGCAGCTCGGCCGTAATGCGAGTAATGTCGGCCCAAGTGCAGCGCGGCTCGCCGGGACGGTCGGGGATGTAGGTCACATCGCCACCAAGTAACTCGACGAGTCGGTTGACGCTCTGCGGATTACTTGCGCCAAGGTTATAGACGCGGCCCGTGTGCGACGTCTCGGCGGCTGCCAAGAACGCCGCGGCGACATCGGTGACAAACAGGAAGTCGCGACTCTGCTCGCCATCGCCGACAACGGTGAACGGCTGGTTGGCGAGTTTTTGGGCGAGAAACACGCCAAAGACCGCTCCGTACGCACCCGTCGTGCGCGAGCGTGGACCATAGGCGTTGAAGATACGGATCGAGTTGGCCGGCAGCCCATAGACGGCCCCCCAGTGATGCACGGCCTGCTCGCCCAGCAGCTTGCTGAGGGCATACGGATACTGCGGGTCGATTGTTGCGGACTCCGTGGTCGGTAACTCTTCCGCGATGCCGTAGCAGGACGACGATGCTGCGTAGACGAGTTTCTCGACATTGGCGCAGCGCGCAGCTTCCAGCACCCTGACTGTTCCCTGCACGTTGATGTCCATATAGTCGGCCGGTCGCTCGACCGATGGCACGATGTCGCCGATCCCCGCAAGATGGAAGACGTAGCGGGCACCGACGAAGGTCGTCGAACTGGCCTCGAGCGTGCGAATATCCAGATTGACAAATTCGACATCGGCGTTGCTTGTGTGATGCTGGATATTCTTCTGGTGTCCGCCGCTGAGATCGTCGACGATGGATACACGGTAACCACGCTCAACGAGTAGGTCGACGAGGTGGCTGCCGACGAAGCCGGCTCCGCCCGTCACCACCGCAAGTGGCTTCACGACGCCTGCAACCGCTGAAGTCGCTTGACATTGAAGTAGCGGTCGTCCGTCATGCTGTCCGGTAGTAGTCCATCGCGGAAAGCGGCACACAACTCACGGATGGCGTCGTCGACGGCGAACTGTGGCTGAAAGCCCAGCGCGTTGCGAACCTTGTCGGAGTTGATGTGATAACTGCGATTGTCATCGGATGGTGTCGTGACGATCGGAATGTCGGTGATCTCCGGGAACTCCTCCATCACGACACGCTTGACTCGATCAGCGATCTCGCGGATCGAGAGGTTCTCATAGCCAACGTTAAAGATTTCGTCACGAATCCGATCGTCGCTTACCGTCAGCATCAACTCGAGTGCATCGCAATAATCCTGCACGTGCAGGTTGGGGCGTAACTGGTCTCCGCCGAAGACCGTGATAACGCCGTTCGTGATTGCGTGGTTGGTCAGGATATTGACCGAGAGATCGAGGCGCTGGCGCGGCGCGTAGCCACAGACCGTCGCTGGGCGCATGACCACGCCGACGAACGCGTCGTCTGTATGGCGAATCAGGACGGGCTCGCATTGTCCCTTGTAATCGTTGTAGAGCGTCAGAGGCACGAGTGGATGGTCTTCGGTGACATCCGGCGCATCCGACACGCCATAGACCGAACTCGACGACACGTACACGAAACGCCTGACACCTGCCGCTTTGGCTGCCAGCACCATCGGCTCAAATGCCTCGAGGTTGATACTTGTCGAGAGCGCCTCATCAAGCTCGAAACTCGCATCGTTCGAGATACAGGCCAGGCTAATGAAAGCGTCATGCCCCGCAACGCTCGCGGCAAGCAATTCCGTGTCGCGAATGTCACCCTCGATCACCGTCAGATTCGGGTGATCGAGTGGCAGGAAGTCGGATCCGAAGTAGAGAATGTCGTAGACCGTCACGCGATAGCCCTGTTCGAGCAGTTGCGGTACGAACCGGCTGCCACAGTAGCCGGCGCCGCCGGTGACAAACACTGACGGGAATTGCTGCTGTTCAGACACGGACAACTCGTTTCTCAGACTTCATAGTTTGCTGCTTCGGCGTCGCGAAAGAACATCTGGACAGTCTCGCGCGAATACGTCTCGAGCGGTTTACCAATAATCGGAAACTTTGCGCGCAGATCGCGCGTACACGTAATGATGTCGCAGCCGACCTCGTCCGCTTGGAAAATGTTCAATGTCTCGCGTGGGCTCGCCCACAAGATTGCTACATCAGCGTGAGACGACGCGATCTCGACTGCTTCGCGCATGATCGGCACAGGGTCGACACCCGTGTCGGCGATGCGGCCTGCAAACAGCGAGAGAATCGCTTGCGACGACGCTGGTAGAACTGCAATTGCCTGCTCGACTTGGTCGGTTGTAAACATCGCCGTGACATTGCAAACAACGCCGTGCGAGGCCAAGCGCGCCACGAGTGGGAGGGCGCTCTCGCCGCCGACCGTGGTAATCGGGATCTTGACCTGCACATGCTCGCCCCAGGTGGCGATCTCCAATGCCTGTCGTTCCATCTCGACAAAATCGTCTGCCAACACTTCAAACGAGACGGGGCGGTCGCCCGTTACGGCCAGAACCTGGCGCGCAAATTCGCGGTAGTTTCCCACCCCGGCGGCGCGCATCAGCGAGGGGTTGGTCGTAAAGCCCGCAATCAGTGGGTCTGTGGCCGACTCGCGAATGTCATCGAGGTCCGCGCTGTCCGCGTAGATGCTGATGTTGAGGTGCTCAATTGCCATGCGCGGCTCTCCCTTGACTGAGTCCATCGTACCAATCGGACTCGTGGTGGGAGCCTATCCCGCGCAGAATGAGGCGCGTTGCAGCGGCCAGGGAGGTAGTCGTCTGATCCGCATGTTCTGGGCGCGGTTCGCGGTAGTGGCGGTCGATAAAGATGGTGCGGCAGTTGGCTGCTTTGCCGGCTTCGATATCGCTTGCTCGATCGCCCACGAGAACGCTGGCACACAGATCGATGGCAAATCGGTTCGCCGCTTCGAACAGCATCCCCGCCTTGGGCTTGCGGCACTCGCAGCCATCGCTACGCGTGTGAGGGCAGGTCATAATCGCATCGACGTCCAAGCGGCTCCTCAGCCGTGCATGCATGGAATCGACGACGCTGCGGTCGACAAGCCCAGCACCGATGTCTGGTTGGTTCGTCACGATTACGACAATAAACCCGGCCTGCTTGAGCAGTTCTACCGATGTTGCAGCGTGGGGGACAAGTCGGAATTCACTCGGCGTGCGCGCTGCATAGGGCTTTCCGTCACGCACGATCGATCGGCACACCACGCCGTCGCGATCGAGAAACACTGCCGGCTTCAACATCATCCGGTTACCACGTCGTGGCATGGCTCTGCAATAGCGGGTTCGACACAATGCAGTGCCAGATCACCGCTTGAAAGACTTCGGCGTGCGGTGTCACTCGCTCAGCAGCAATGGTTGGGATGACGACCGCGACATCGACGTGCGTTGCGGCATAACCATCGGGCTTGCCGACGATTGCCAGCGTTGTGGCGCCGATGTGTTGAGCATGCTCGATCGCGCGGATCAGGTTGACGCTAATGCTCCGCTGCTCGTCGCCACCGCCCACCGAAAGCACAAAAACGGCATCGTTACTCGTCAGATTGCTCGCGGCGAGCCAACTTGAGATCGCATCATCCCAGCCCTGATCATTGATGCGGGCAGTCAACTCAGCCACATTGTCGGTTGGTGCATACGCCTCGATCGAACACAACTTACGAAAATCGTTGACTGCATGTGAGCAGTTTGCGGCGCTCCCGCCTACACCGACAAAGAACACGCGACCGCCACGCTCGCGGAGATCGAGCAACGCAGTCACAAGCAAGTCAATTGTTGCCACGTCGACGAGTGCCGCTATCTCGGCGGTCTCACGGAGGTACGTTGTGGTGTGGCTCGTGCTTTGCACTGGCAGTCAACTCTAACCGAGTACCCCGCCGACGACGCGGCGACGATAGGCGGTGCATCGCCACGATTGTGCTCTTCTGTTCGGAGCCGACTAGTCGTTAGGGTCACGTAGCAGCGTGCCTGTGCTGCCTCGTCAGTAGATTGGGACTCGAGGTTACTGGCTTTTAATCATTCGGTCGCTGGCCCACGCCTCGGAAAGAATCTGACACACTCGGCCTGTGGATATTGTGCGAACCATTCGGCGCGCTCTCGCGCTGATTGATCAATCGGCGCGGCGCCGACTCGGTGTGTTGGCACTCTGCAACGTGCTGGCGGCCATGCTCGACGCGCTGGCGATCCTGCTCTTGGTACCGTTTCTCGGTTTTCTTGGCAATAGTGCAGCACCAACGGGGTTTGGGGTCAGGATCGCCGAGCAGCTGCTGCCTGGGGCCAGTAGCGAGCGGATCGTGCTGGTCTTGGCGCTCTTGGCAACCCTCTTGTTTATCCTCAAGGGCATCTCGTCGGTGATCTTGCTGTGGCTACAGACAGGAGTGTTGAATAGTGCGCAAGTCGCGTTGCAGCGCCGACTCTTGCAGTCGTTTACGCGCGCGCCATGGTTGGTGCAGCAATCGTCGGGGACGGGCGAGTTATTGCGGACGACTAGCAATTCAACGCTAGCTTTGATAGGCGCAGTGGGATCGTCAATGGGGGTTGTTGCCGACTTAGCGGTGTTTCTATCCATTTCAGTAGCACTTGTAGTTATCAATCCAGTACTAGCCATATCCGCTTTGGTCTACCTCGTCCTTGCAGGCTTGATCTACCTACGCGTTATCCGACGGCGCGTGGAAACACGTGGCTTGCAGTTGCAGGTCGAGGGGCAGCGCATGAATTCGTCCCTGATCGAGCTCGTCAACGGCATTAAAGAGCTGACAATTCGCGGCAGCGCCTCGACCTACCTCGACCGTTTCATTTTGGCTGCTGCTGGATACCTTCAGGCGACGCGGTTGATCTTGGTAATCAACCAATCGATGCGATATTTTCTTGAAATCTTGATGATCACAGGGGCAGCGTTGGTGATCGCGTTCGCGACGCTTTCTGGTTCGACCACGACGGTGCTCGTCTCGATTGGCGTGCTACTGGCGGGTGGGTTGCGGCTCTTGCCCGCGCTCAACACGCTCCTGATCGCAGTAAATAGCATTCGGGTGAGCGAGCCAGCTATCACGATTGTCGAAGCCGAACTGGCGCGCCTCGCCGTGCCCGACGAGATCGCGCCCGTGGTTGGGGAGGAGGGTGGCGCGGAGCCGATCGTGCCAACGGGGTCATTCGACTTCGACCAGGTCGGCTTTCGCTATCCCACGCGTGAGCAGCCCGCGTTGACAGGCATCTCGATCGATGTTGCCTTTGGCGAGGCGCTCGGCATTGTTGGGGCGACCGGGTCGGGCAAGAGCACCTTCGTGGATCTCCTGCTCGGGTTCTTGCAGCCGACCGAAGGGGCACTTCGGATCGACGGCGAGCCACTTTTGCCACACCTCGCCAGTTGGCGCGCACAGATCGGATTCGTGCCGCAAGACATCTTCCTCGTCGACGACACACTCGCCGCCAACATCACCTTTGGCGAGGTCTCCGACACGATCTCGCACGAACAACTCGCAGAGGCGATCACGCTCGCACAACTCGACGATGTCGTCGCCGAGCTGCCCGAAGGAGTCGGCACGATGCTTGGCGAGCGCGGCGTGCGCCTGTCGGGGGGGCAGCGCCAGCGTGTGGGGCTCGCGCGAGCGCTGTATCGCCGACCACGCGTATTGATCCTCGACGAGGCCACCTCTGCCCTCGACAACGAGACCGAGCGGCGCATCAGCGATGCACTGCGCACGCTGCACGGCCGGCTGACAATGATCGTGATCGCCCACCGACTCTCGACCGTACGCTCCTGCGACCGCATCCTCTACCTCGACGATGGTCGCGTCGCGGGCCTCGACACCTTCGACGCGTTGGATCGCACCAACGCGGGCTTTGCGCGCCTCGTCGAGCTCGGCTCGCTGCGCGGCACGTTCTAGCGCCGTCACTCGCGGTACACTCTCTCCATGGGACGCCTTCCGATCGTGGTGGGCGGGGAATGCTTGACACGAGGAGTCGGTCGAACCGATGGATGTTGATGTTGCAGTGCTTGGTGGTGGACCCGGGGGATACCCGGCGGCGATCCGGGCCGCACAGCTCGGACTCTCAGTTGCAGTGATCGAGCAGGGCAACCTGGGCGGCTGCTGCCTCAACGTGGGATGTATCCCAACGAAAGCCTGGGTGCAGTCGGCGCACGCCATGAAGGACGCGACTCAGACGTTTGCGCAGCTTGGCGTCTCGGTATCGGATGCAGCCCTGGATTTTGGGCAGGTCCAAAAGAACAAGGACACGATCGTCAAGGCGCTGGTGTCGGGTGTTGGCGGCTTGTTAAAGGCCAATGGCGTGGCCGTCGTCGCGGGCAAGGGGCGCTTTACGACACCAAACACGATCCTTGTTGAGGGCGGCGAAGAGGTGCACTTCAAGCACGCAATCATCGCGACCGGATCGCACCCTGTAGCACCACCCGTCGAAGGCATCGCGTCGGCCAAATGTGTTGACTCGACCGGACTGCTCGCCGTGTCTGATGTCCCCAAGCGTCTGATCGTGCTCGGCGGTGGTGTGATCGGTTGCGAGTTTGCCTCGATCTTCCACCACTTTGGCTCGCAGGTGACGATCGTCGAGTTTATGCCGAACCTGATCTCCACCGAAGACGCGGATGCGATCAAGCAGCTCGAGAAGTCGTTCAAGACTGCTGGCATTGCCATGCAGCTTGGCGCCAAAGCAACCCGCGTCGAAGAGACCAAGACGGGCGTGGTGCTTCACTTTGAAGGCGCGGATGGTGCTGGCTCGGTTGAGGGCGACCTCGTACTCGTCTCGACCGGACGCCTCCCAAACGTTGCCGACCTCGGCCTCGACGACATCGGCATCGCCTACGACGAAAAGCGCGGCATCCGCACCGACGCAACACGCCGCACCGGCCAGCCGCACATCTATGCCGTTGGTGATGTTGCCGGTTATTGGCAACTCGCCCACACGGCCTTCAAAGAAGGCGAGGTGGCGGCCGAAAACATTGCTGGTCATCACGTCGAGATGTCGGGCCACGTGCCACGCTGCATCTACACCGACCCCGAAGTAGCCGCCGTCGGCCTAACTGAAGCCCAAGCCCGCGAGACGTATGGCGACAGCGTCGTCGTCGGGTCGTTCCCCTTCGCCGCAATCGCACGCGCCGCGATGTATGCCGACAAGACCGGCTTCGTCAAAACCATTCACGCCGGACCCTACGACGAACTCGTCGGAGTCGTCGTCGTCGGCATCAACGCGACCGAAATCATCAACGCCGGCGTAATCGCACTCGACGCCGAGGCGACGATTGAGACAGTCGCCGATTCGATTGCGGCACACCCGACACTTGCTGAGGGCTTCAAAGAAGCGGGGCTCGTGGCGCTCGGCCGGCCGATCCACTTGCCGCCGATCAAGAAGCGGTAGTGGCGGTTGGTTGCTGACCTAACGCCGCCAGCCTTAGGAAGTACTCCCTCCGTCGACTGTGAGCACGCTGCCAGTGATGCGCGCACCATCTGGTCCAAGCAGCAATGCAACGACACCGGCAACATCCGATGGCCTGGCAAGACCTAGTGGGCTTCGGCGTTCGATAGTAGCCAGGCGCTCATCAACAAGGTTGGCCGTCATGGCCGTCTCAACAAATCCCGGTGCCACCGCATTCACGGTGATATCGGCTCGTCCGGCTTCACGCGCGAGGGATCGTGTGAAGCCTTCAATTCCTGCCTTCGATGCGGCATACACTGCGAGTCCCGAGAACCCAGTACGCGCAACGATTGAACTGATATTCACGATACGCCCCTCTCGCTGCCGGAGCATCTGACGGAGCACGTACTTGGAGAGAACTATTGGGGACTCAAGATTGACGCGGAGAGTGGAGGAGATCTCTGACGCGTGCTGTGTTGCCAGTAGACCGTCTGTGCCAATGGCCGCATTGTTGACGAGTCCAAAGACTGCACCGTGGTCGCTGATGATCTCCTTCACGAGTTTAGGGATCGCCCCTAGGTCGATGAGATCGAATGCATAATGCGTCAAGACTCCATGGGCCGACCTCCGGAGTTCGTCCAATTCTGCGGTTGGGGACCTACTGACAGCGGCGACGTTGAATCCGTCCTGCAGCAATCGTTCTGTGATTGCCAGACCTATTCCTCGGGAGGCGCCAGTGACAATGATCATTCTTGGATGAGTGGTCATCGGCGGGCCAGCTTTCCACTCGATTCGACATGGAGATTGTCCTTCATTCGGATTCGCCCCGGCACCATGTATCGCGGGAGATTCGTCTTGCACTCATGGAGTATTCGCTGGCGTACTTCCTCTGCAACATTGCCGGCAGTGGCGACTGCGTCCACGACGACCAGCGTCCCAAGTACAGGGTTTGGCACCCCGTGAACATGTGCGCTCAGTACTCCGTCGATTGCGAGAACGTATTGCTCAAGTTGTTCGGCGTAGAACTTTGAGCCGCCGACGTTAATGAGCGAGTCCCGTCGTCCGTTGAACAGAAAGCGGCCTCCGGCCTCAACAACCAGGTCGCCGGTCGCGATCCAAGCATCATTCCCAGGACTTCCTTGGAGACCTGCGACGTTTGGGTTGTGGATGAAGAGCTCCCCATCGCGAACGTCGATACCACGGCGTTCACGTGGACTGGAGAGGAGCGAAGCTGGGAACCCTGCTAGCTGATCGTGTATTGCGAAGGCGCTACCCGCATCGGTCGAAGCGTACACGTGGGTGATGCGAGCATTGTCATATCGAGAAGAAAGAGCGCTCAGGATGGCTTGGTCGGCGATTTCCCCTCCAAGGGTAATTTGCTCGAGGTTGAGTCGAGAGGCCGCGGGGGCGGCAAGAAGCAGGCGCCATAGTGATGGAGTTGCGGACAGATGCGTGCACCCTTCAATTGCAAGGAAGGCAATTGCCTCGTGCAATCCTCGAGTTAGATCGGGAGCCAGCAATGTCCCTCTGCTGTTGAGGGCGTGCAGCACAACCTGTAATCCGGCGAATCGGCTCCATGGGTACAAGAGGCCCCATCGTGGTGGCGGGCCAGCCGACACCGTCGTGCTGTGGTGGAGAAGTGTCGCGAGAGTATGGGCAACCAACTTCGGTTCCCCGGTCGTTCCGGAGGTACGAAGCAGCCACATGGATTCGCCCGGTGCTACAAGATTGTGCTGTGCGTTGGCACCTGCATGGGCAAACCCAATATGCAACGACGCAGCAACACCATCGGCCGCCACCAACTTGGTAAGTGCCACTAAAGCATCTTCATCCACGAGGTCAACATACAGAGAATCTGGTGGTTCAAGGTTTTCAAAATCAGAGGTCTCTAACCGTGCGCCTTGTGACCCGATTGCTACCGGCGTCGCGGGATCCCGGTTGGCCAGGAGATCACTGATTTTCACGAGGGGGTAGTTCGCGAGTCATAGAACGCCACTAATTCGCCGAATGTTCTCGGGTAGACGGCTTCTGAATTCTCTGTGAATGGGTCGAACCCAACTCGGTCTTCGAGTTCAACTACCAACACCGCGAACCCAAGACTATCGAGGCCTGATTGCAGCAATACGACGCTCTCACACCAAGTCGGCATTGGCCGTCCATCTGTGTACTCATTCCAGATCCCACCCAGCACTTCCTCGATAACCATCCGATGGGTCATATGAGACCTCGCTCCCTCGTAGTTGCTGCGTCGCTCCTCGTCTCATTATGCCGAACGCGCCGACGGGGGGTGGTCGATATGATGACCTTATGGTTGAAGTCATGGGGATGGTATTGTCGCCACGTGCGCCAGACGGGCCAATGCTGGTGCATTGCGATGCGGCTCGAACCATGAAGTTTGTATCGATTGGTTCTCGCGGGGACATGCTCGAATCGCATGTTGCGAACCTTGAATCACTTTCTGATGGTCGCGAACTTTGGATACCGACGTTCAACTACGACTACTGCTCGTCTGGGGAGTTCGATGTGGGGAGTAGTGTTTCTCAGGTCGGGCCAATTACAGAGTTCTACCGTACGCAGCATGCTGTGTGGCGGACGCCCACACCGGTGTTTTCGGTGTGTGGATCATCAGATTCTCATCAGCTGATCGACATTGTTGCGGCGGAGATCGACCCATTCGACCAGTCTTCCATCTTCGGCGAGTTGGTGGCTCGGAATGGCGTGATCGTGTGGTACGGGGCGCCATTCGCGTCCACAACGTTTATTCATCACGTCGAGCGGCAAGTTGGAGGTCCGGTTTATCGTTATAACAAGAGATTTGTCGGGAATGTCACCCGCGGCGAAGTGCGATCTCAAACCACGCTTGTGTACCACGTACGACCACTCAGTCTGGACTTGAACTACGGGTGGGAAACCCTTGAGACGGCCGCACGCGAGAGTGGAGTTCTTCGCCAGCACGCACTGGCTCCGAACGTCATGTGGGCCTCGGCTCGCGATCTTCTAGACACTTGGGTGGCAGGTCTCACAAGGGATCCGCTCCATCTCCTATCGGCAGAGTCACGCGTAGTGGTTGCTTCAAGACTTGATGAACTCGGACGCCCTTTTGAAATCGGGGACTTCGAATGAAGGCGCATCCAACGAATGAGTCGATCGGACAGGAGATGCATACATGGATGGATGATCTCTGGTCTGTGCCGAGGAGTCTTACTGGAGATGGAGTCCGTCAGACCCTCGCTTACTTGACGGAACTACTTCCTGGCCTAGAAACCCATGAGCTTCCGACAGGAACGAAAGTTCTCGACTGGATTGTGCCTGACGAATGGAACATCCGCGGAGCCCGAATTGAAGAATTAGACGGTACGGTCGTAGTGGACTTTGCGGATTCCAACCTTCACGTCGTTGGCTACTCAACACCAATCGATGCGATTGTCAGCCGCGCCGAGATCGAGCCACACCTGTATTCACTGCCGGATCAGCCGGATGCCATTCCATACGTCACTTCGTATTACCGCAAGGACTGGGGGTTCTGCCTCTCGCACCGCGTTCGCGAGGGTCTTGGTGACGGGCCATTTCGCGTTGTGATAGATGCAACTCTTGCTCCAGGGGCGCTTTCGTACGCGGACTGCGTAATCCCGGGCGAAACCGAGGATGAGGTGTTGCTGTCGACCTACGTTTGTTATCCCGCGATGGCTAACAACGAACTCTCCGGACCGGTTGTATTGACGGCTATCGGAAGGTGGCTGCGGTCACTTCCAACTCGTCGCCTCACGTACCGATTGGTCTACGTTCCAGAGACGATTGGCTCGATAGCCTATATCGCGCGCCATGGCGATGCATTGCGGAAACGTGTTATCGCGGGTTGGGTCGCTACGTGCATGGGTGATGAGCGTGCGTACTCCTATGTTCCATCGAGGCTTGGTGGAACGATTGCCGACCGGGCTTCCCTTGCGGTGCTTCGAACACGTGAGAACGTCATGTGGTACACATTCTTGGATCGTGGAAGCGACGAGCGGCAGTGGTGTTCGCCTGGTGTCGATCTACCGGTCTGCTCAGTGATGCGATCCAAGTACGGCACGTACCCGGAGTACCACACGTCGTTGGACGACCTTAGTCTGGTGACGCCAACCGGACTTGCAGGCGGCCTCGCAGTTCTTCAAGAATGCATCCTCCTTATTGATGATCGTCGTCGCTGGATGGCAACACAGCAGGGTGAGCCTCAACTTGGGCGGCGAGGACTCTATCCGACAATCAGTTATCGAGGCTCTGCGGACCACATGCGTGACCTAATGAACATCCTCGCGTACTGCGATGGCGAGCACACCGTTCTTGACCTTGTTGAGCGCTTGGAATTGGAGCAGAGCGCCGTCACCTCCATCATTGACACTCTCGTTAGTGCCGATCTTGTCCGCCCAGTCGACGAATCGTGAGCGGGTCGCATAGCGCTGTTGGTAGATCATCGGGCAATCGATTATTGGGTCTCGAGCGTGATGCGCTGGGCCGGCCGATTCACTTGCCGCCGATCAAGAAGCGCTAGTGCCTAGGATGACGGAGACAAGATGAAGCTGCAGCACTGGATCCCACCAGCGATGATCGACCTTGCCCTGCGTGCAACACGCACGCGCGAAGGCTTTACTGGCAACTTCGAATCGTGGGACGAGGCCGCTCAGCAATGTAGTGGCTACGAGTCGCCAGAGGTCGTCGAACTCTACAAAGCCGCAGCGAAAGAACGACAAGAGAGTCGAGGCGCTACGCAGTCGACGCGAGTGTATATGTACGACTCGCGCTCGCTACGACTCGTCGCAGCATTTCAAACATTCCAGCGGATCAACGAAACTGCCCCAGGAGGGGCACTACGGATCCTCGATTATGGGGGAGCCTCCGGCGCGCACTACGACCTCGCTCGAACAATTCCCGCATTGTCGATCGACAAGTACATCATCGTCGAATCCCCAGCAGTCGCCCGGGCACTCCACCCGTTTGGTAGTGCCACATTGGAGTGGGTATCGAGCACGCAATCATCACTACCCGAAGCCGTTGGCCCGATCGACCTCGTTCTCTCTTCAGGCACAATCCAATACGTACCCAACCCAATCGGGTTGCTTGCTGAGTTCGCTGCGGTTTCCCAATTCCTGATCTTGGATCGCATCCCGCTGATTGCTCGAGACGCGCACACCGTGATGAAACAACACACCCGCTACAACGGTAGAGCTGTGACCTACCCCACCTGGGTGTTTTCTGAGCAAGCCTTCCTCAGCGAACTCGCCGAACTCGGATACGAGATCATCCTGCAATGGGAAGTGCCCGAGGATCGCCCACTGCTTGATGGTCGAAGACGGCCAAACGTCGGCATGCTCCTACGGCGGGGGTTTCTCGTCAGCGCTTGAAGTGAAATGCGTCTCTCAACGGATGAAGCCGATGGGGGTGGCAGCTCTGATCGTCTGATCTCCGAATTCTTCCGTTAAGGTGTTCACCCATGGACTGGAAACGTGTTGGAACATCCGGGCACGCGCGGCGCATCGCGACCACGCTCGCACCGGCGAAGCCTTGGATTGTCCGTGCATGTTCGAGTCATGCTCGTTTTCCCCGATGGTACGCCGCCCGCACGCACGAGGCTTTGTTCGTTGCGCAGTGAGGTGTACCACCCACGCCGGAATGGTTCGATCACGACATTGATGCGTATTTCACAAACCATGCGGGCGCAGATGATCTCGCGGCTCAACGCGGAGTGTTCAGCCGTATTGCACTTGAGAGTGCCCGTCGAGATCGTGACGCAGCAGGCATCGAGGGCGAGTTTCGTGTGCTCGATCTTTGCGTTGGGGATGGTTCAACACCAGCGCGGTATCTCACTCAGCGTTCAGACACCACCGTAGGGGTCGACTTTGACCCCGAGGCTGTAGGACATGCCCGAGCCCGGTACAGCAATACAGGCGTGGAGTATACGCTCGGAGATATACGCGATTCACTACCCGAAGGTCCGTGGGACCTCATCGTCTGGGACGCGGCAATCGAGCACTTCACGATGGATGAAACGCGAAGCATTCTGCAGCGCATGAGGGCGGGGCTGCGCCCGTGGGGGCGTCTATGTGGCTATACCCTCAAAGCGGCAGAGATGGGCTCACACCTCGAGCATCATGAACACGAGTATGCGAGTGCAGAGGAGTTGGGCGAGATCATTCATGAGGTGTTTGATCACGTGTCGGTGTTCGAGATTCTTTCGGCTGAGCGGGTCAACTGGTACTTCACAGCGAGCGTCGAAGGTGTCTCGCCGGTGCAGTTCGCATTCCAAGTCTGATGCGCACTATGTGGTAGCCCCGTAGAATCTGGCAATGCGCGCCTCCCGACTGCTTCTGCCCACCCTGCGCGACGATCCGGCCGATGCCGTCGCGGCCTCGCACAAACTCTTGGTGCGTGCGGGGTATGTGCGCCAGGTCGGATCGGGTCTCTGGTCGTTTATGCCGCTCGGGTTTCGCACGCTAACCCGCACGATGCAGGTAATCCGCGAAGAGATGGATGCGATCGGCTGTCAAGAGTTGTTGATGCCGATCATGCACCCCGAAGAGCTCTGGCGGCAGACGGGACGCAACATGATCCCCGAGCTCTTCAAACTGCAAGATCGCAAAGGGTCCGAGTTGGTCTTGGCGATGACACACGAAGAGACAGTTGCGTTGCACGCGGCCGGCGAGATTCGCTCCTACCGCGACCTACCGCAATGCTGGTACCAGTTCCAAACCAAGGCACGCGACGAGCCGCGCCCCCAAGGTGGTCTTTTACGGACGCGCGAGTTCATCATGAAGGACGCCTACTCGTTGGATCGTGACGAAGCGGGCCTACAGGCCTCGTATGCCGCGCAGGCGGGCGCCTATCGACGCATCTTCGATCGGCTCGGGTTGCAGTACTACGAGGTCGATTCGGACGTCGGCATGATGGGTGGCTCGGCAGCGATGGAATACATGGCGCCAAGCCCCGCCGGCGAAGATCGCATTGCGCTGTCGGAAGACGGCTCGTACTCGGCGAATGTTGAGTTGGCTGTGTCGCGTGCAACGCTGCCCGACTTTGGTCCGTCCGAGCCGACCCACGAAATCGAGACACCTGGCATTACCACGATCGACCAGCTCGCCGAGTTTGTCGGTCGCGACCCGCGCCTCACCATGAAGGCTGTCATCGTCGTGCCCGAAGACGAGCAGGGCGGGGTGGTGCTCGCGCTGGTGCGCGGCGATCATCGCGTGCACGACCTCAAACTGACGCGCGCCATCGGCGGGCCATTTCGACCGGCCACGCCCGAAGAGATTCGCAACGTGTTTGGTGCCGAGCCCGGCTCGATCGGAGCCGTCGGAGTGCGCGAGGGCGCGCTCCGCGACCTAATCGTCGATCCCGTACTCGAACACGGTGGCTACCTGGCAGGCGCAAATCGCACCGGCTGGCACCTACATGGCGTCGAGTACGGCCGCGACTTCACTGGCCGTCTCGTCGATATCCGCCACGTCGAAGCCGGCGAACTGTCCGTCGAGACCGGCAGTCCACTACGCATCGAGTCAGCGATCGAAGTTGGCAACATCTTCCAACTTGGCACGCGCTACGCCGACGCGCTCGGCGCGACATACCTGGACGAGAACAGCGTCGAACAATCGATCTGGATGGGGTCCTATGGGATCGGTCCCGCGCGCACGGTTGCGGCCATCGCCGAGCAGTGCCACGACGAGAAGGGGCTGATCTGGCCGGCGAGTGTCGCGCCCTACGACGTCTGGATCACGCCAATCGGCGAAGCCGCACTCGCGTTCGCTGACACGCTCGACCGCGAACTCTCATCAGCTGGATTGGCCGTCGTCGTCGACGATCGCGACCTCTCGCCCGGCGTACGCTTCGCAGACGCCGACCTGATCGGCGTACCCCTCCGCGTCACGATCGGGAAGCGGCTCGAAAAGGATGGCGTTATTTCGATCAAGCGGCGTGGGGGAGCAGACGAAGTGGACGTGCCGGTAGAGGATGCGGCGGAGGCTCTGCTGGCCTTTTCTGGAAGTTAGAGTAGAACCAAGAGGCGAGATTTGGTGTTTACGTGACCTTGTAGATGGTGAGGGGAGTGCCGCGCCAGTTGCCTTCGCTCTCACTGGAACTCCCCCGCTTTCCACGATACTTTGATCTTCCCCCGGAGAACTAAACACGCCAGATTGGAAGGTGTCGTCAAAAACCGGCGGACTGTCCAAGTAATCGGGTGCGCATCAAACTCGGGGTGGTTCATCCACCCATTACAATACGTACATGATTGGTGTGAGTCCTAGGGGTGTTTTGAAATCGAGTCGGACGAGCATGGCGTTTCTTGTATCTGACACCAGAGTAGTGTGTGTTTTCTGGTACCTGGCGGTGTCGTGCATTCTCTACACGCTCTCAGTCCACTCGCTCATATTGTGGCTGTCATGCTCACTCACGGCGATTCTCTTCGGATTGGTACTTGGGCAACGGACTCGGGGCTATGCGCTCGGGCCCGTCCTCACGCTTCTCGCCGCCAGCGCATCGAAAATTCTAGGGTATCCCGCATCATATGGACTTATAGTGTTGGTGATCTCGGTAACGGGCGCGCTTGTCGTAGCAGGTCTAATGCCCAAGGTAACACGAGCTAAACTCGTCTTTCCCTGGCCTCGTGCGATTGAAATGCTCGCTTCACTACTATTGTTGGGGGGACTGTATCTCCAACCCCCATCGTCAAGTCGGACGCATCTTTCCTGGGTAATGAACGGTGATGCAATGACGACTGTCGAAAGCCTGCGCTGGGTGCGTCGTGCCATACCGGACGTGTTTCTAGGGCAGTTGTCTGCTGGTGGTTTTGGGACTCAAATCCTAGCGGTTGCAACGCAAGTGCCGTTTCTCGGTAGACCTGACTTACTAGACGACGTTAGTTCGCTATATGGCACAGCCTTGGTAATGACTCTCTTTATCTTACTGCTGGTTGCTAGTCGGTTCTCTGCACCGATTGGTGGTGTCTGGCGTACTTTTCTTGTCGCGTTTGTTCTGGCGTGGATTTGCGTATCTGGTCTGGTTTTGGGCCTTGTTGGAGAGAATGGGTTTCTCTCGATTCCAACAGCGATTTGCTTTATTGTCATGCTTTTCTGTGTGGTATCACTTCCACGAGCAACGCGGAAATTGCAGTGGATTTTGGCCGAGATCGTATTGGTAATCGCCGTGGCCGCGAGTCTATTTATCGTTTGGGCGCCACTCGGCGCATTGGCTGCTGCAACAGTTTTTTACTTCGTACTGTGGCGTTTGGCCGACGTATCTCCGGCACTTCGGAAAGCCGCTTGCTTCATACTCGGTTCTCCTGCGAGGACGGCCTTCGTAGGGTTTTTGCTTACGCTGTTATTCTTCTTCTTCGTATCGAAGATGACGAACGTTGGGGAAACGCGGTCGATTGGGCGCTTCTATGGTGTCCCTCTCGTCGCGCTAGCAGTGGTTACTTGGCTTCTGTTTGCGAATCGGAAAAGTGGCTGGCGCATTGTTCGACCGGCAGCGGGCTTTATTGGTGCCGCAGTTGGTAGTGTAATTGGCATATCGCTTCTTTTTCACATGGCACCGGTCAGTGATTTGCTGGCGCTCCCCGTTCCAGAGTGGGCATATACATACTATCCCTATAAGCTTTTATGGGTTGTTATTACTGCACTCCTACTTCTCGTATACTCCTTCACTGCGTCGAAAGTACGTGCTGGGACTGTTGGCGTTTTTCGATTGGTGCTCATTTCTCTGGTAGTTATCCTCTCTACAATTACCGTCTCGACACTGCCCGCTCCTTGGTTCTCAATGGCTGCTGGAGACCGGGCGTCCAGCGCGGCTCGATATCTCATTGAGCGAGGTCCGGCGACAGGCCCTGTGATGTATTTTGACGCACTTGGCTGGTACCACGATTCCACACTGAACGGGTGGAGTGGCGTTGAGTGGGACGGATATTATTTAGGTGCTACTTCAGCTACTTTTCGTGACCGGCAGTGGTGGGATGGCGACACACAGACATCGCTTTGTAGTGGACTCGATCTCTTACCGAGGGGAGCGACGGTGGTGACTGCGAATCCTGACCTGAAAGAACTTGCAAAGAATTGTGTTTATGACACCGACTCCGTACGATGGATCGTGGTCCCGTTGAATCTTATTCGTGGATACCAAGTTGAAGAAAAGTCAAAGGTAGATCAGTTGCGTGACAAATACGATAGAAGCTTGGCTTCGCTTCGTGTTCAGGTTCCGCTTGCACGTATGGCGTGGGAGACTGAGCTGTTTATTGGCCGTCAGTTTTGTCGTGTGTCAGTGGATCTCAGCCACGAGCTGCGAGTCGAGCCATGCTCGTGAAGAACTGCGTCATGAGATACCACTAAACTCTGTAATATTTTTTTAGCGGGGCAAAATTTTGGATGAGTGACATTAGTACCTTTATAACTCTGATTCAAGAAAATCGTCTCAGCGCTGGGTGACCTATTTGGTGTGCAGTTCCTGTAGTAGTAACGCCCACTGTTGACCTAACTGCGAGAAGCTGTAGCGACTGGAAGTCTTATGAGCCTCGAGGAGGAGAGTAGAAATATCCGCTGGTGAAAGGCAAGCTACCTCCTCTATCGACATACGGACCAATTCATCAACAGATGAGAATAGGAACCCATTCTTCCCGTGGACCGTATACTCCGCAGGGCCGCCATTGTTAACTACGAAAACTATACATCCATTTTGCATAGCTTCGAGCGGCGCGATCCCGAAGTGTTCGCATTCTTCGGGGTGGGTGGCAGTATTGACATCGAGGCCAGCGGCATGCCAGTACCAGTCAGCTCTTTGATAGAGTTCATGCAGCTCTTTATCACTACAGTTGGGGTGAAACTGTACGTTGTATCCCCTCGACAGTAAAGTCAGATTTCGTAACGTGAGGATAGAGTCCGCCGCGGCTGCTGAGCCTGCGAGGTGGAGGATCGCCTTCGGATAGCGGGATGCCAGTTGGATGAAGGCTTCGATCAAACGCTCCTGATTCTTCTTATGCCCAAGTTGGGAAAAGCGTCCTACGCTTAGTATAATTGGTGCCTCAGTAAAGTTAGTCGCTGGTTTCGGATCAACGATATTCTCATTCTCGCTGAAAGTAACAGCAGGGTAAATTACTTTCACGGGGGGGATGTCGGTGGTCATTCGTCGTAGATTTGTCGTGAGAGAAACCGCAGAGAATTCGCTGTACACTACGCATGCTTTGTAACTTTTGAGGAAATCCCAGCGGTTCGTAACGTCGTCTGCCGTCATGGGAAACGGGAACTGGCAGATATAAATTCCAGTTACACTTGCGCTTGCCGGTTTCCACGGTAGAGCTTGATTGCCCATCAATATATAGACGTCGTGGTTGGGGAGACCCTGGCTAGTGGTTTGGAAGTTTACGTGCGTTAGGTCCACACCTAATGCTTGGCTCAGAGATGCGAGCTTCCCGACTGAATAGCGCGCTGGTGTGACCAGCGTGACCGCGTTACCAAGATTCTGCAGGGCCGATGCGACCGAAGTTATGTATACCTCGCCGCCGCCATGAGTTAGTGGGAATGGTGTTTCAATCACGATTCTTAATTGGTTTGTCGCTAAGCAGGGGGAGTCCACTGTCTCCGTGACCACGTCTTGTCGTTCTGGCAAATCATTGCTCAGAACGGGTTCGTTGCTCCGGGTTCCTGGGAGTTGTTCATTGATGTAGATCTTACGTTTCGGGGCCTCATCTGACCGGTGTATCAACGTCTGCGATTTATCTGTCCCCAGGGGTCGATAGCCGCGCCATAGATTCCATCGAGTCCGAAACGTCGATCGACAGTAATCACTAGACCATCGCATCCCATTCTGTAGTCCCACACTCCCCATTGTCGCGCTTTCGTGATGCAGAATCTCACAGAGCGGTTGTACGTATGTCATTTTTTCGAGTTCTGTTCTCAGTCGAAGACATAGGTCTACGTCTTCGTAATATGCAGGTTCGAAGATCGGATCAAAGCCACCGAGAGCCAGAAAGTCAGTACGCCGAATGGCGAGGCATGCCGCGGAGCAGTAGTCCACGATCTGTGGGCCATCCATCCAGCCGCGTGGAGGCTCAGCAACCTTGCCAATCTGGCTAATCGTTCCATCAGGATTTATGAAACACCCTACTTCTTGGGTAACGCCACTAGGTGAAGTGAGGTGAGCACCAACTGCGCCACAATTTTGCAGGTTGAGTAGTGGCTGTACAAGATGGTCAATCCATGAGTCAGCAACTTCGGTATCGTTGTTCAACAGAATCAAGATCTCGCTACTGCTTACCTCTGCGGCAACGTTGTTTCCTTCCCCAAAGTGAAGATTTATGGGAGAGCGTAGAATTCGAACAAAGGGAGCAACTTCGATAAGGCTCGCAAAATCTCTGCCCGAGCTGCCGTTGTCAAGTAGGATAATTTCGAAATTCTGGAAGGTTGTCTTCGCTCGGAGAATACTCCCTATACACCTCACAGTAAGATCTGACCTGTTCCAGTTTACGATCACGATCGACACGCCTAATTCGGTCGGCGAAACGTGTGATCGGCTGGCGATATTCCTATTCGGTTCGGCAAGAGGAGGGTAGTCGGCGTATGTCCGGGGTGTGGAGAACTGGGTGTTGGGGCTGCCGCGTCCGCGTAGGTACTTCTTCGGCCACCGCATGAGCCGAGTGAAGCGCCATGATCGAGACAAATGAACCGTGGCGAGATCGCCTCGTGTCAGCTCCAGTTTTCTTTCAAGCGCAGCAATCCGGCGAAGTAACGGGTCGGCGCCACGCTCATTCTGCGCTCGAGAGGGAAAGTGAGATTCTGGTGGTTTGTTCAATTAGTAATGGTGCTGGGGGACAGCTATGCAGTAATAGTATCGAATTACGGAAGTGGAACTCCCCCGTTGCGAACGACACTTTCCTAACGGTCGGAGTATCCTAGCCTAAGGCTGTTCCGGCGAGGGTCGGGTATACCCGGCCCTCGAATTCCACCGGCGATAGCCAGCCGATGGGGTTGCCCCGGCTTGGTGGACACTTTGGCGTTCCCCCGGTTTCGTGGAGTCTGTGGTGTTCCCCCGAAAGAGTTGACACGGGTTTCTGGAATCCTTCGGCGTGAAGGAGGATCGGATGCCCTGCAAGTATCCAACAGAGGTTCGTCGTCAGGTGACCGAGTTAGCTCGTTCAGGCACCGGCGCAAAGCAGCTCGCGAAGACTTTTGGCATGAGCCAGGCGACGATCTAGAACTGGATCAGGCAAGACAAGATTGATCATGGAGAGATCGACGGTCTGAGCGCCAACCAGGAGGTCGAACTCGCTGCCGCTAAGAAGCGCATCCGTCAGCTCGAGACCGAGCTCGCTGTCGCGGTAATCGCCGAACAATGCCACGACGAGCGCGGCCTGATTTGGCCTGCGAGTGTTGCGCCCTACGACGTCTGGATCACGCCAATCGGCCTCCGACCACGCATTCTCTGACACACTCGACCGCGAACTATCATCAGACGGATTGTGCGTCACCGTCGACGATCGCGACCTCTCGCCCGGTGTACGCTTCGCAGACGCCGACCTGATCGGCGTACCACTCCGCGTCACAATCGGCAAACGATTCGAAAAAGACGGCGTCATCTCAATCAAGCGGCGTGGGGGTGCCGATGAGGAGGATGTGCCAAGCGGTGAGGCTGCTGCAACCCTCATCGATCACGCGCGCTAGCCAATCGACCAAGTTCCGCCGAGTTGCACCGGGCCGTCACTATCGGCCTTCTGGCCGTAGATTGAGAGTGTCTCAGCGGCATCCAGTTCCAATAGCGGCCTACTCGAATCTGAGTCGGTCACGAGCACATCGATCTGGAACAGGCCGTTGCGGAGTGGCGGATCGGTGATTGTCAATTCGAACGTTCGGGCTTCGCCAGATACGAATGAGATATCACGAACGCTCTGCCCACCGATGTCGCGACCGAGTTCATCGCGAAGGCCGATCGCCAGCGTCGTGTCGGCGGCATCGCGTTTCGCTGTCAGCTGAAGGCGGATGGCGAATGGCTCACCCTCGACGAACTGATGGTGTTGCTCGCCCGTCCCGTTGAGAATCGCGACGTCGGCGTCAAAGTGGTCGAGTTTTCGTTGCGTTGGTGCCGCGTGATCTTCGGGGTTATCCTGCGCTGCTAGCCGATCGTGGTATTCGATGATGACGTCGTCGGCTGACCCGATCATTACGGCGCTACCCTTCTCGAGCAGCATCGCTCGCTGACAGAGGCGCTTGACGGTGCCAGCATCGTGCGTGACAAGCAGCATCGTGCCGCCCTCGCGACGAAACTGCGCGATGCGCGCGAGGCACTTCTGGATGAAGCGTTCGTCGCCGACCGCCAGCACCTCATCGAGCAGCAGCACGTCAGGGCGAACATGCATTGCCACCGAGAAACCAAGCCGCATAAACATGCCGGAAGAGTAGGTCTTAATCGGTTGGTAGGCGAACGCCTCGAGCTCTGCAAACCCGATGATTTCATCGAGGTCGCGCTTGAGTTCTTTCCTAGGTATCCCGTACACAGCACCCGCCAGAAAGACATTTTCGATTGCATTGAACTCGGGGTGAAATCCTGCACCGAGTTCGATCAAACTACTCATGCGACCACCAACCGCACAATGTCCCTCGCTCGGACCATAAATGCGGGCAAGCATTTTCAAGAACGTTGACTTACCCGAACCGTTACGGCCGACGATGCCGAAGGTCTCGCCCGGCTCGATCTCGAGATTGACATGACGCAGCGCCCAGAACTCGTGGACCGCTTTTGCTTCGCGGCGCAACAGCGTGGCCTTCAGTGAACGGCCACCACCGGTCGAGATGCGGAACTGGCGTCCCAAATCGACGGCCTGGATACGCCCACGCTCGAGTTGTCTCACAAGGCCACCGCAAACTTGTCGTCCTGTCGTCGCAACACCCAGACGCCAATCAGCGCCATTGTCGGCCCAACGATCGCGCAGTAAAGCAGCAGTGGAGCGTCAGGGACGGCGCCCTCGAGCGCAACCGCTCGAATCGACTCGACATAGGGGGTGAGGGGATTGCCATAGCGCAAGAGCGTGATCACCCATTCTGGGGGCTGACGCGGGAAGTTATCGAGGCTATAAAACACGGGCGTCATGAAGAACAAGGGAAGCAAGATGACGCTGACAAGATGACCGACATCGCGAAAAAACACATTGGCAGTAGCGAGCAGGCAGGCGATCCCAAAGCAGAGCATCATCAGCAAAACAAAAAAGATTGGAACGAGCACCGCAGTCGCCAGCGAAGCAGGCGAGACAATCACATCGACGACGATGACAACCGTTAACAAGATGGTTGTGGTGATTGCCTGTGCCAACACGACAGCCAACGGCAGCAGCTCGCGACGAAACCAAACCTTACGCACAATGTCGGCACTCCCCGTGATCGCAGCGGTTCCGAGGCTCAGGCAGTTCGCAAAGAAGTTCCAAAGCAGCAGAGCGGTCAAAATGAACATCGCGTAGTTGGGAATCGTGTTGTTCGGAAACAAGAACGAGAAGAGGAAGTAGTAGACCCCCGTCATTGCGAGCGGTTGGAGCAGCGTCCATGCTGAGCCGAGCACTGAGTCGCGATATCTTCCGCGCAGTTCTCGATGCAAAAGTGTACGCAGCAGTTCGAGCTGGGCTCGCCGTCTGTCGCGCGTGCTTCCCATGATTGGGTCGGCAGAGCGCGTGGGGGCTGTCTGCAGGGTCTCCTCGGGCGCAATCACACGGCTAATCGTATCCGTCGGGGTTGCACGGAGTTGCAGGGTCCCTCACCGGCATACTTTGTTGCGTGGGAACGGTCGACACGCCGAAAGAGAGGGTCATCGCTCGTGCGCGGGCGATGCACGTCGATACTGGGCTGGCCGACGTCGCCGACGGCTTGCCGCTGGTCTTGCCAATGCTGCCGAGGCGCGCGGTGCTCGAGAGCAAGGCCATCACGCAATTGACGCACGTTGCGGTCCGATTACGCGAAACGCGCAAACGCCTGCGCGGGCGGGGCGCGGCGGACGCGGGTGTCGGGTTTGGTGATCGTGCGGGCCGACCAGTGCTGCATCAGGTGACGCAGTCGATGCGCCCATTTGATGCCGTGTCGAATGACACGCTCGCGATCCAGAACCTGCTGCGCTCCAACGGTTTCTTCAGTGAGATCTTCGCCGAGCACATCGACCCATCGCTGCGCGATCGTGTGCGTAGTGTCGACCAGCTGAGCGACCCGGCAGTCGATCGTGACGCGGTGCTCATACACGTCTGTGTCCATGCGCCGCGCCTGATGAGCATCCTCGAGCAGCGATCCGGCCCACTGCACCTGCGCTTCCACAGCAACACGCCACCCGCATGGTTCGCCGGTGTCAGCATCGGCTTCGAGCAGTCGTCGCGCAAAGGCTGGGCCGAGATGACGCGCCTCAGTCGCATCGCAAGAAGTGCAATTGCCGACTCGGCTCATAACGTGCGCGAAATCACGGAGGTCGGCATGCGCGACGTTACCCTCGTGCCGATCTTGCTCGAGCCCGCCGACCTAACGCGTGTCCCAGCCGTAGCGACCGGCAACTACGCCGTCTCGGTCGGACGCATCGCTCCGAACAAGCGCATCGACTTTGCGTTGCGGACGATTGCCGCGTATCAGCGTACGTACGACCCGGCTTTTGGTTTGGTCCTTGTTGGTTCGGATCGTGGGCTCGAACGGTACAGCGCTGCCTGTCACGCACTCGCACTAACGCTTGGCGTGCGCAACGTGCGGTGGGTCGGGTCGGTCACCGAAGCCGAGAAGCTGCGACTGATGCGCGCTGCGGCTGCCTACCTCTGCACCTCAGACCACGAGGGTTTCTGCGTGCCGATCGTCGAGAGCTTCCGGCTCGGCCTGCCGGTCGTGGCGCGCGCCACGAGTGCTGTCACGGACACCTGTGGTGCCGCGCTCGCAGTCGATACGGCCGATCCGACGATGCTCGCGGATGTCCTACGCGTTGTCGTCACCGATGCGGGGCTGCGGGAACAGCTGGTCGCCGTGCAGAGCGAAGAGGCAAAGCGCTTCGATCCCGTCGTCGTGGGCGAGCAGGTGCTGGCGTGGGCCCGCACGCACGTCGCCGGCGCGTAATGGGCGCGCGAGGGCGGACGCCACAACCGCGCGGATGTGAGGCCCGCCCTCTAGCGCTACTCGATAACGCCGCACGGCAAACCTGTGCAAAGGTGAGTGCATGAGCGTTCCGCCAGACTCTGCGCGCCTGATCCGCCGGCTGCGCGTGGCGCTCGTGCTGCTTGCGATGCTGCTCGGCGTTGCCTTGGTGGCGGTGATCGCCATTGTCTTCTATTGGAACACGTACCTATTGGACGATCGAGGCGACGATCCGTTTACGCGTGGCCCATTTGTGGCAGGGTTGTCGGCGACGTCGGCAGAGGTGCGCTTCTCGGGGCCCGACACGTCGGCCGTGCAGTTGACGGCGATCGCTCCCGACGGCACGCACGTCGTTGCAAAGGATGGCCTGTTCGCGGGGCTCGAGCCGGGTCAGCGCTATGTGTGGACCGCTGCAGTCGCCGGCATTGGTCAGGCATCGGGATCGTTCTTGACGGCGCCAACCGATCCGGATGCGCGCGTCACGTTCGGTGTACTCGGTGACTATGGCTCGGGCAGCGCGCACGAGTATGCCGTCGGGCGCGGTCTCGACGCGATCGACCCGGCCTTTGTCCTCACCACGGGTGACAACTCGTACCCACTCGCGCTGCCGCAACTCCTCGACCGCAACATCTTTCGCCCCTTACGGGGCGTGATGAGCGAGGCTCCGCTCATTGTCAACTTGGGTGATCACGACACCTTCCTTGGGGGAGGCCAGGCCATAGTGGACGCGTTGCAACTACCGAATGGTGGCCTGCGCTACGTCTGGCAGTACGGGCCCGTGCAGGTGATCGTGCTTGGCGTCGAGGGCGACGCTGCAACGGTCGCGTATGCCAAAGCCGAGCTCGCCAAGCCGTGGAGTGGTGTGCGGTTTATCGCGATCCACAATGCCCTCCAGCCCGGGGAGCCACTCTCACTCGCAGTCAAAGGCAAAGTCACTGCCGTCTTTAGTGGGCACCTACATCGCTACGAACGACGCATCGTTGACGGCACGCTCAATATCACCGCGGGCAATGGGGGACAGGGGCCCGGCGATCCGGTCCATACATTGCGGACCCCCGAAGCCGTCTATTCGACGCTCGATTATGGCTTCGCTCGCGTCGATGTCTCGCCGACGGGAACGCGCATCGAGTTGATCGATGAGGCTGGCGTGGTGCGCGATTCGGTGACGGTGCCGCGGCCGTGACGGTAGGGCGGACGCCACAACCCCGCGGATGTGAGGTCCGCCCCCTCTGCGTCGCGCCGCCCCACCCCACCCATCACCACTAGGGCGGACGTTCACGGCGACGTAGACGTTTCTCTGGTCATGTCTCAGCGTCCAAGCCGGCTCGCAGGGCGGCCGTCACGGGCGACGTAGCTGGGGGCGTGGAAGCGTCGAGCGTCGGCGCAATCAAGCGGAAAATGCCGGGATAATGACGCGCAACCCGGCGGATGCGCCTCCGATCGATGACGTCCGCCCGGATACCAGCGCCGAGCATTCGGCCGGCTTCGAAGGGACTCATGGGGTATTCGGCGTCGATGATCAGTCGAAACAGATCAACCCAGGCTTTCTCCGTGGAGGCAATGTGGCTGATTGCACCGAGGCGCGCCTGCACGGCCGCTGTCTGTCGCTCAATCAATATAAGTTCGCTGCGGCGATCGGGTGCGCGCACAGCAGGTGCCTGCGCTCGAGGCAGTGAAACGAGCGCATGGCGGGCGAGTTCCAACTGGACCAAGTCCTGATCGGCTGGATCGACGAGCAGGAGAATCGGCAATCCGCTGATCGGGACTTGCGGCGCGAAACGGGCGAGGACGTGGAACCCTGAGACATGAGCATTGGCTCCTGCGCGCGAGATGATCTGGAACACGCGCTGCGCTGTACCGTCGAGGGCAGGACCGGGAACGCGATATGCGCCACGCCCGAGCGACATCAGCGCGCCGGTATCTACCAGTTGGAGCATCCGGTGTCGGGTGGCACTCGCGCTCAACCCCTCGATCGGGGGGATATCACGTGGATGCGCAGTGCCCCGCGCCGAAACCGCTGAAAGGATGTACTGATCTGGGGTTAGCGTCAAAACCATTATTCACATAATAGCATCGAACAATACGTTTCATGCAATTTTGTGAACAGAGTCCATCACTGGGACGCGTGCTGTGCGAGCGACCACGGCGCCGCTGGTCCGAACAACTCCTCCTGTGCGCGCATCCGCCCGCCGACGTAGAGGCCGAAGAGGTCCGGATCGTCAGTGTCCTCCTCCTCGACGAGCACGACGGCATTGTCGAGCGCAGCGGCGGCCCACTCGGGCAACCCGTCGAGCGCGTCCTCAACGATCTGATCGAAGTTGGCCACATCCATGGGTCGCAGCGGAGGGGTGGCGTGGCCGAAGGCGCCAGTCGGTGACGGTGCCACGATCGTGACGACAAGGCGGACCTCACAACCCCGCGGATGTGAGGTCCGCCCTCCACGCGCCGCGCCACCCATCACGACCAGGGCGGATGCCACAACCGCGCGGATGTGAGATCCGCCCTGGTGCTGCAGGGCGTGGCGTGGTTCGGCGGGCGGCAGCTCGCCGTGGCCGCGGCGCTCGCCGGATACGGGTGCTGTGACAGGATGGTGGTGTGCCAATTCTGATCGCGTCACCCGACCACTATCCGTATGAAATGGCGGTTCTCCGTACGGATCGGACTATGCTCTGCGCATGGATATCTCGCGACGAATGGCTCACCAGGTGCGAATCCCGCGCGTCGAGAACGATGCGGCGATCATCGTCACACGACACGGCAAGGACGTCGCCGTGGTGATCAGCGCTGAGGACTTCCAACTGTTGCAGCGACTCAAGGCGGCGATCGCGCGGACGCGGCCCGAACCGTTCCGCTACAGCGACGCCGCGCTTGAGGCGATGCGTGACGACGACGAGGAACTCACGAACGAGGAGTGGAACAGCATGAGCGGGCGGTCCTCCGGATGATCGACCTGCCCCGGCGTGGCGAGGTTCGATGGGCGCTCGTCCCCTACGTACCGATGGCTCGCCGGCGGGGAGGCGCATCGAGATGATCGATGAGGCTGGTGTGGTGCGCGATTCGGTGACGGTGCCACGGCCGTGAAGGTACCGGTGTTCTCTTAGATCAACGCGTTTGCATCCGCGTATGCCAGTCATCGCTCAAGTCCTACTGTTTGCGCCGAGAAGGCAAACCTGCGATTCTTGTTACATGAAGGTTCGCTGGTTCACAAATGCGTGTCTTTCAGTCGAATCAAAGTCAGGTACCCGGGTGCTGTGTGATCCCTGGTTCACGCCGGGCGCTTTCTTGGGTTCCTGGTTTCAGTGGCCACCCGTCGATCCTGAAGTCCCGCGCGGCATTCTCGAAACGAAGTGGGATGCCATCTATATTACTCATCTTCATCCGGATCACTTTGACAGGGTCTTTCTGTCTAAGTGTATCCGCGCTCACCCCACGACACCGATTGTTGTGGCCAAGTACGCGCATCCTTGGCTGCGGTCAGCGGTCGCGCGGCTCGCAGGTGGCTCACATAAGGTTGTTGAACTCGATTCGTTTGAAGTGATCGCGATCGGCGACATCGGTCTTCGGGTTGTGGTCACTGACGTCTGTGATCCGCGGATCTGCGGCGTATCCATACCGTGCGTGCCACAGGGTTGGAGGCGTGGGATTGACTCAGTTGGGATCTTCACGGCTGATGGGAAAACCTTCTGCAATGCGAACGACGGGTTGATGGTGGCGTATATACCGCGGCTGGCCAAGGCAATCGGTTCGGTCGATCTCTTGATGGGGCATTACGGCGGCGCCGGGCCCTTCCCGCAGTGTTTTCCTGATGTTGAAGACAAAGCCGCCGCAGGACAAAGTCTCGTGGAGTCGGCTTGTTCGAAGCTCGCCGCTGCTGCAGACGCCTTAGACGCTCAGCTACTAATGCCATTCGCGGGGCAATATATTCTCGGTGGCCACCTCTCCGGTTTGAATGACACTCGTGCCGTCGTTTCTCTTGACCGCGCCGTTGACATCTTGCGTCCTAAGACCCGCGCGGAGGTGTTCTCGGTGGAGCCGCTCGGGCATATTGATCTGAATAGTGGTGAGAAATCGTGCGACTATGTCGAGCCGGACCGAAGTGTGCTCAGTGAGTACCTCGATTCTATTTCTGGAGCCGTCTTCCCGTACGACAGATCTGCCGACATTGACGAAACGGAATTAGAGGAGAATCTTGTTCGCGCTGCGCGGGGGATCACACTACGAATGCAGGCGATTGAGACCAACCATGACTGCTCCTTCATAATTGGTGATGGAACGCGAGCGGTGACCGTTAATTTTGAAGGGGACCTGCATTCCGTATTGCTTGGCGAGGATGCCACCACGTCGAATGTCACGTGGATCAAGATGCCGACCAACCTGCTGTGGCACCTTACTCGCCGAAAAGCTGGGTACAAAGGATTCACAAGCGCGCACTGGAACCAGGCTGAAGTGGGTTCGCACTTCGTTTGGAAACGTTCTGGGGAGTACGACGGAGGAGCGCACGCGCTCCTCAACTTCTTTGGAGCGTGATTCGGGCCCATCCCGTGTGCACCCTACGTATCCTGATCGCCGTACTCGCGCTCGCCGCGCTTGTCGCCAGCATGGCGATTCCCGCGCCCGGCTCGTTTATCGTCGCAGGGCCCGCAGCGATTCTGATCTTCCTGCTCGGCTGTGGTTCGATTGCGGTCGACGCGCTGCCGCTGCGCGTCGTGCCGCGCTTCTGTTCGATCCTGACCATGCCGCTGGCGGTCGCGCTGATCGTCCGGCCAATCCCTGCGGCGTTGTGTGCCGCGTTGATTCTCGGTCTGCAGGTTGTCGGCTGGGCCGTTCAGCGCGCGCGGGCGTGGAGCCTAGCCGTAGCCCAGCTCTCTAAGACGCTCTTCGCTGATACCGAAGTGGTGCGCGATCTCGTGGAGGACCGTGATGCGGATCTCGGCGCGCAACTCGGCCGCATCGCGCGTCATCGCAACGAGCGGCTTACGAAAAATCAGGATCCGGGGCGGCTCAAACGGCTCTTCGTGGCCTCGCTCCGTCTCTGGTACACCTACATAGAGACCCAAGAGGTCCGGCTCCAGCATATCCTCCTCCTCTGCGAGTACGGCAACGTTCTCGAGAAACGGCAACGCCCAATCGGGCAACTCGTCGAGAGCGTCTTGGATCGCCTGCTCAAACGCGTCGTCGCTCACACCACCAGCCTACGTCACGTTGGCACTATGCGATCCGTTGTGATGATCAAAACGTGCCGCCCGGAGCGCCGGCGCTGGCACGAGCACTCTTCAATCAGGCGAGTGGTAGCCCAGCCCGTATTGCACGGCCTCGGGTAGACTCCCAACTATCGGGACGTGGCGCAGTCTGGTAGCGCACTCGGCTGGGGGTCGAGTGGTCGGAGGTTCAAATCCTCTCGTCCCGACCTCTCCCGCTAAGCGGGCAAGACCGTGAAGCGGCGGTTGCGCGAGAGTCGGTAGGCCAGGAAGTGCGCGTCGAGGGTGAGGATCTCGTGGTCGCCTGTCAACTCTGCCGCTTCGACGAGAGTCGCGTCGGCGAGGTCCATGGGGTGATCCGCGTATCGGGTCATTCGCTCTGCGATCTCTGCGACGTGGTCGCTGGTGAGTGGCGCGATCGTGAGCATGCCACGATCGACGAGATCAAGCAGGGCGGTCTGAGCGCCGAGACTGACGTGCCTGGCGAGTAAGTGCGATGCCTCGGTCAGTACAGCCCACGTTGTGACAAGAGGCGGGCGAGCGCTCGCAATCGAGGACCGGCAGCGCTCGTGCGCGGGATCCGCCCGGTCGATCATCGCAATCAGTGGGCCGGCGTCAACGAGCACGCCGCTGCTCCCGCAGTGTGCGAGACTCGGCCGACTGGCGTTGATGCTGCTCGAGCAGATGCTGGCCCCAGTCATCCATCGGAAGCCGTTCGAGTGTGGAGTCCGTCGAATCGAACATGCCAACGTAGTCGCCCAGCGCCTCGAGCGCGGTCATTTGCGGCGCGCCCTCGGCGCGCTCGATAGCGGCCCGCCGGATGAACTCGGACACGCTGACGCCCTCGTGCTCGGCCGCGTGCTTGATCTGGGTCAGTGCGGCATCGTCGAAGCGGGTGCTCTGCATGGGCATACTGTATGACAATACAGCATCATCATGTATGACAGATGGCGCGCGGGCTCGCGCGGGTATCGCGCGGACCTAGCTGGGCAGCGCGCCGCTGAACACGTGGCCATGAGGACAGCGAGCGTTATAGCCGGTGCGGCCCTCCTCACCATGCGTCAAGATCGAGTCTACGTCGAAGGCTGAGTCGCACGTTGGGCAGAAGCGTGGCGCTTCAACATTGCCCACACAAATCAACGAGCGCGCCGCTGCTCCCGTAGTGCACGCGATTCTGCTGCCACCCGCTGGTGTTGTTCCTCTAGGGCGTCGCCAAACGGATCGTCGCCGGTCAGTGGCGTAGGGCCGCTCGAGATGAAGCCGACGAAGTCTCCCAACGCTTCGAGCGCGGTCATCTGCGGCGCACTCTGGGCACGCTCGATAGCGGCGCGTCGGATGAACTCGGACACGCTGACGCCCTCGTGCTTGGCCGCGCGCTTGATCTGGGTCAGTGCGGCATCGTCAAAGCGGGTGCTCTGCATCGGCATACTGTATGACACTTGGCGCGCGGGCTCGCGCGGGTATCGCGCGGACCTAACTGGGCAGCGCGCCGCTGAACACGTGGCCGTGAGGACAGCGAGCGTTATAGCCGGTGCGGCCCTCCTCGCCATGCGTCAAGATCGAGTCTACGTCGAATGCTGAGCCACAGGTTGGGCAGAAGCGTGGCGCTTCAACATTGCCCACACAGGGTGGGCAGAGTACGGGCAAGACGCGCTGCGAAATCCGAAAGCCCGCCACAAACTGGTCGCGCGTCTCAGAAAAACGATCGAGTGGTCCACCACAGCCGATGCAGTGATCGCGCTCGGCAACCGGAGCGACCGTGCAGACGAGATCGGCAGCGAATATGGCGCGTGTCTCGTCGTCGGGTTCGAGCGCC
This sequence comes from Gaiellales bacterium, assembly GCA_038911065.1. Lineage (GTDB taxonomy): Bacteria > Actinomycetota > Thermoleophilia > Gaiellales > F1-60-MAGs149 > F1-60-MAGs149. The sequence goes on from JBCKBR010000001.1 coordinate 139,198, forward strand.
TCGATCTCACCATCAATACTGACCACGGCGCGTTCGCTCGTGACGCGTCCAAAACGCAGCAGCGCGCTACTCAAAAAACGCCCGTCGACGCCAGCATCTGGCCCCGGGTTTTCGATCCGAACCTCGACGCCATCAAGATCTGCCGCCTCGTTGCCGGGCGCCCAGCCCGCAATATGCACGAGCGACCGCGTGCCGGAGGCTCGCAACCAAAAGGCGATGCCCTCCGCGCTCGCACAGATGGCAGGCGACCAGACGATGCGCGCAGCGTCGACGCGCACCTCGTCACCATCAATGCGTACCCAGGGCGACACAACCGCCCCCGCTGCCTAGACGGTGCCCTGCGTATGCACCGGCAGGAAGTGATCGATGGAGCGCAGCAGCACGAGTTCGCCCGCGATACCGCGACGGTCGAGCTTGGCGAGCATGTTGCGCGTCAATTCGTCGTCTGCGCCATACCCGAAGGTGCGGGCGACACGAAAGCGAAACCAGCCGCTCCGCCACGACTCGCCATGCCACGGATTCAGCGGACAGATCGCGAGGCCGGCCTCTTCCATGCGGTCGTCGTCGGCGATGCGCAACTCGATAAAGAGGTTCTCCCAGTCCGCCGGTTCGTCGGCGAGGAGCGCGTCCCATTGGTGCGTCAGCGTTGCCACGGGCAGAAGCGTATCGCAGAAGGTCGGTGGGTTACGCGGATTCGCGCAAACCGGCGTCGCACTTCAGCGGCGTCGAGTCAGCGTGACGAGGTGCGTCGTGCTCTTGGACTGCGCGCCCGTGACGCTAAATGTCGTGGTCACCTTCAGACGCAACTGGCCGCGCTTGAGAGCATTGCGTGTCGTAAGGCCAATCGTGCAGGTGATGGGGAACTTGCCCGCGCGCGTGAACCGCTTCGTGATCGTGCAGACGGCGCGCGCCTTGCCACGGATCGTGCGCGAGACGACCTGTTTGATGGTGCCCGCCATGTTGATGGTCGTAATCGTGCGTAGCGTGATCGACTTCCGCGCAATCTTGATCGTCGGCTTGGCCGTCACGAGCACGATCTTGATCGTGGGGAGCACGAAGGTGAACGCGTTCTTTGATGTCTGCGTGCCATCCGCGGTCGTGATGATCAGATCGACAGTGCCAGCGATATGCAGTGGGGTCGTGACAGTCAGCGACGTGGCCGTATTTGCGGTGATGGTCGCGGTCTTGCCGCCGAATATCACCGCCGTGGCTCCGTCGAGATTGACACCCGTAATCACAACGGACGTGCCGCCTGCCGTCGGGCCCCTAGCGGGCGAGACGGTCGTCAGTGCGGGTGGACGCGAGCGCGCGAAGACGCTGATATTCGGGTCGCTCGCCGAGCCGGTATAGACCGAGCGACCATCGGGGCTGACGACAACCACCGCGACGGCGCCGAGCAGACCGCTGACAGTGCTGCAGGAGCCCGTCGCGACGGACACGAAGCATCCAGCCGCGCCAGTCTTCTGTGTCAGCACGCCCGCGCTCGTACGGTCAAAGACGAGCAACGCATTCGCGCCAGAATCACTGACGTACAGGTTACGACCATCGGGGCTCACAGCGAGACCGCTTGGGGCCGACAGCAGGGCGCCGAGCACCGTGCAATTGCCGAGAGCGACCGCTGCGAAACATCCACCCAGATCTGCCGACTGGGTCAACGCGCCCGTCGCGGCGTTGCGAGTGAAGCCCACGATCGTCCTGTTTGTTGTCGCGTTGTTGCCGCTCACTGCGTAGAGCGTCGAGCCATCCGAGCTGACAGCGAATTGCCCGGGAGAGTCGACATACCCTGCCGCGACAACGCAGGATTGGCCGGGGATTAGGGCGTTGGAGATGCAGGCTGCAGCGCCTGCCTTGAGGGTCAGCGCGCCGGTAGCAGCATTGCGATCGAAGGCGCTAATTGCATTGCCAATCTTGGCGTTGAGATAAACATCCTTGCCGTCCGGGCTGATCAGGATCGACGTGGCTAGGGCGTCAATGTTGAGCAGATCGGGCAGTACCGTGCACGTGCTCGCTGCCGCATTGGCGAGGCACGAGTTGAATGCGACGACCCCGGTTGTGACGTCGCGACTGTATGTCGTGACGACACCTGCACCGCCAAGGTCAACGTTGCCCGCGACGTAGACATTCTTGCCGTCGGGGCTGACCGATACGGTCGATACTTTCTCGAGGATCGTGCCGTCCACGGTGCAACCGCCGAGTGCGGCACTCGCGTGGCAACCATCGGC
>JBCKBR010000002.1:0-99285 GCA_038911065.1 Gaiellales bacterium
AGGTGGCGATCGAGTTTGCGATGTCCGCGCGTGCGATGTCGCGCACGATCAGCACGATCCGCGAGGCGTGGTCGTCGTCGGGCCAGCTGGCGAGGTGCGTTGGTGGGTGGATCACGTGCTGGACGCCGTGCAGTACGAGTGGCCCGTCCGCGCCGGTGTCGAGTAGGCCTTTGACGCGTAGTACGTGGTCGCCGTGGCTTTGGAGCAGCATCGAGAGCCAGAGCCCGAACATTGTCCAGTCGAGTGGCTCGTCGAAGCGCAGTGCCATGGCGTGGACGCCCGAGTGGTGGTCGTGTCCATGGTGCGCGTCGGCTTCGACGGCTTCGAGCCAGGCCTGTACTTGTTCGGCGCGGCGATCTTCGGCGAGGACGCCGAGTCCGATCAGGGCGGCGACGGGTACGTCGCCGGCGACGCCGACGATTATTTCGGCGACGGGGTTGAGGCTGCGCACGAGTGCTGTCACGCTGGCCTCGTCGACGCCACTGAGGTCGGTTTTGGTCAGCACGATGCGGTCGGCGACGACGACCTGTTTCGTCCACTCGGGTTGCTGTCGCGCTTGCAGCTCGGCGTTGATGGCGTCGACGGTGGTGACAACGCCATCGCTCATGTAGTGGGCGGCGAGCAGTGGGTCTTGCAGGAGCGTGGCGAGGACGGGGACGGGGTCGGCGAGTCCGGTTGTTTCGACGATGACGCGGCGAAAGGCGGGCAGTTCGCCGCGGTGCACGCGGACTTGGAGGTCGCGTAGCTCGTCGACGAGGTCGGTGCGGATGGTGCAGCAGATGCAGCCCGAGTCGAGCACGACGGTCTTTTCGTCGACGTGGCGCAGTAGGTGATGGTCGAGGGGTACTTCTCCGAGTTCGTTGACGAGCACGACGGCGTCACTGAGCAACGGGTCGCGTAGCAGCGCGCCGAGTAGCGTGGTCTTGCCGGAGCCGAGAAAGCCCGTGATCAGTGTTAGTGGAATCCGCTCTTGCGTGGGGGTGCTCATGTTTGGAGTCGCGCCAGCAGTGCGGGGTCGAGTGGGTCGAGTGGCACGCCGCCGCGTAGGCGCGCGACTTCGGCGAAGACGCTGCCGAGGTCGTTGCAGAGCACGGCTTGTCCGCTTGATCCGCGCAGAATGTAGGCGGTTTCTTCCCACTCGTCGACGCTCATCGCGATGGGGCGCAAGACCTGGTTGAGGAGTGCGACGCGGCGCAGGCGCTCGCGCAGAATGTCGCGGCGCGCACCGACGATGCTGCGGTCGCCGCCGCCTTCCGACCAGTGCGCCGCGGCGCCGATGGTTCCACACAGCGAGCACATCTGGTGTCTTCTCCGTCGTTGTTTGCGGTTGGGGGTTGCCGACTGGTCGTGAGGGCGGTACGTTCCCTTCACATCCTAAGACTTACGAATATTGGAGGAATCAGATGGCGAAGGAGATTCACGTCGCGTACGGCGTCGATGTCGATGCGGTTGCGGGACAGATCGGTTCGTATGCGGGTGGCGATTCACCGTGTGATATTTCGCGTGGCATCTTCGCGGGCGAGGTCGGTACGCGGCGGATGCTCAAGTTGTTTAAGAAGTACGGCATTACGACGACGTGGTTTATTCCGGGCCACTCGGTCGAGACGTTTCCCGAGGACATGAAGGCTGTGGTCGATGCGGGCCACGAGGTCGGCATGCACGGCTATACGCACGAAAACCCGATTGCGATGTCTCCTGATCAAGAAGAGACGGTGATGCTCAAGTGCATCGAGCTGATCGAGCAGTTGTCGGGCAAGCGCCCGACGGGGTATGTGGCGCCGTGGTGGGAGTTCAGCCCGATCACGAACGAGTTGCTCCTCAAGCACGGCATCAAGTACGACCACTCGTTGATGAGCGAGGACTTTCATTGTCATCGCGTGCGGGTTGGCGATGCCTGGAAGCTGATCGATTACTCGCAGCCGGCAGAGTCGTGGATGACGCCGTTGACGCGTGGTGTCGAGACGAAGTTGATCGAGATTCCTGCTTCGTGGTATCTCGATGATCTGCCGCCGATGATGTTTATGAAGAAGGTGCCGAACTCGTACGGTTTTGCGAATCCGCGTGATATCGAGCAGATGTGGATGGATCAGTTCGACTACATCTATCGCGAGGAGGAGGACGCGGTCTTCACGATGACGATCCACCCCGACATTTCGGGTCGTCCGCAGGTCCTGGCGATGCACGAGCGCATTATCGAGCACATCAATAAGCATGCGGGTGTGCAGTGGTGCACGTTCGATGAGATCGCGGATTGGTACGACGCGAAGCACCCGTTCAAGGGGTAGTGCGTAGGCGGACCTCACAACCCCGCGGATGTGAGGTCCGCCTAGCGAGCCGCGTTTTAGTCCGCGTTGCGGATTGTGATGACGAGTTGGTCCGTTGTTTCGACGATTGCGCCGTGCGGTACGTGGGGCGCAGTTCGTCGCTTGGCTGTGCGCGGCCAGATCGATAGTTCGAGGTTGAGTCGGAGCGCATCGCACAGCCGCAGGAGTGTTGCGGCAGTTGGGGTGTGGTCGCCTGTTTCGATCCGTGCGACTTGTGGTTGTGGCATGTTGATCAGGCGTCCGAGTGCCGCCTGTGAGAGTCCTCGTTGTGTGCGATGGAGGTATACGGCGCGTCCAACTGCGGATGCGATTGCCTGCGCGTAGACCAGGTCCCGCAGTAGCGGGTCGTGGTCGGTTGCGTCGTTGGCATAGTCGCGCCAGGGGCGCGTGGCTGGAGTGGTCTTCGACACATCCCATACAATAGCAAGATTGTTATCGATTGCCACGGATCTCTCGCTTTCGACGAATAAGTTCGAACCGTTCGCCGGCATCACATCCGCGCGGTTGTGGCGTCCGCCCCCACGAAATCCCGTCACAAAACAGCGCTGGCGGACATGATGGGCCCGGGCCCATCATGTCCGCAACGTCCACCGGGCTCCTCTAACTCGTGATGGAGGCGGACCTCACATCCGCGGGGTTGTGAGGTCCGCCCTTCAGATCGATTTAGCGTCCGGTTGGGGTCAGATCCCATCCGGAAATTGCGCACCAATCGGGTGCGCCCGCGACCTAGCTCCGATTGTCTTCAAACCCCACCCCTTTGCTATAACTGCCCCAACGCTTCTGAGGAGGGGTTTGGGAATGGGCATCGCGAATCCGTTCTATACGGAGGAGTTTCACGGTTCGTTCGACCTGCACGCCCTCGGCGATTTCGAGTTGGAGGAGGGCGGCGTGCTGCCCGACCTGCAGCTGGCGGTGGCGACGTTCGGCGAGCTTAACGCCGCGCGCGACAATTGCATTCTCGTACCGACGTGGTACTCGGGCACGCACGCGATCATGCGCGACGTCTATATCGGCCCGGACCGTGTGCTCGATCCGTCGCGGTACTTCATCGTTGTCGTCAACCAGATCGGCAATGGCCTTTCGTCCTCGCCGCACAACGTCGATGGGGCGCACGCGGGCGCGAACTTTCCGAAGGTTCGCATCGGCGATGACGTGCGCGCGCAGGAGCAACTGCTGCGTGAGGCGTTCGGTGTCGAGGAGCTCGCGCTCGTGGTCGGTGGCTCGATGGGCGCGCAGCAGACGTGGGAGTGGGCGGTGCGCTTTCCCGACAAGGTTCGGCGCGCCGCGGCGATCGCGGGCACGGCGCAGAACACGCCGCACGACTTTCTCTACACGGGCAACCTGATGGCTGCGCTCCAGCACGATCCCGGCTGGAACGGCGGCAACTACGCGTCGTCCGCCGACGTCGCGGCCGGCCTGCGCCTGCATGGTCGCTACGCGGATGTGTTGGGTTGGTCGACGGAATGGTTCCGGCAGGAGGGCTGGCGCCGCACAGGCGATTGGGGCTCGGTCGAGGAGTTTCAGCGCGAGGTGACGGATGCCTATCACGCGCCGATGGATCCGAATGCGCTCCTGACGATGGGGTGGAAGTGGCAGCGCGCCGACGTCGCCCGCAACACGGGTGGCGATCTCGCCGCCGCGCTCGGCCGCATCAAGGCCACGGTCTACGCCATGCCGATCTCGGCGGACATGTTCTTCCCGCCGCGCGACGTGGAGCGCGAGATCGTGATGGTCCCGCGGGGCGAGCTGCGCGTGATCGACTCGATCGATGGCCATATGGGTTTGCTCGCGACCGATCCGGGCTACCTGCCGCAGGTCGAGCAGCATCTCGCCGAACTGCTGGCGCTCGAGGTCTGAGCAGATGACGCAGCGACGCTCCCTCGACGCCCTGATCGTCGGCGCCGGCTTCTCCGGCCTCTACCTGCTGCATCTGTTGCGTGGGCGCGGCCTCGACGTCGAGATCGTCGACAAGGCGCCGAGCATCGGCGGTACCTGGTATTGGAATCGTTATCCGGGTGTCGGCTGCGACGTGGTCAGCATGACGTACTCCTACTCGTGGGACGAGGAGCTCGAACAGGAGTGGCACTGGTCGAGCCGCTATGCCCGCCAGTCGGAGATCCTTGCGTACATGCGGCACGTCGCTGAGCGCCACGATCTGCTGCGCAACATCCGACTCGAGTGCGCGGTCACGGCGGCCGCGTGGGACGACGCGGCGAGGAGGTGGCGCGTGGAGACGAGTCAGGGCCCGGTCGATGCGCACTTTCTGATCATGGCGACGGGTTGTCTGTCGGTGCCGAACGCCCCCGACTTCTTGGGCCTCGACGACTTCGCGGGAGACTGGCACCACACGACTGCGTGGCCCGAGGGCGGCGTCGACTTCGCGGGCCGGCGCGTGGCCGTGATCGGCACGGGCTCCACCGCGATCCAGGCGATCCCGATCATCGCGGAGGAATCTGCGCACCTGACGGTCTTTCAGCGCACCCCCAACTTCAGCATTCCCGCCTGGAACGGCCCGCTCACGCCGGAGGCGGAGGCGGCGCGCAAGGCGATCTACCGCGAGACTCGCGCATTCGCCCGCGCCGCCGCAACCGGTGACATCTGGGACGAGCCGACGGCCAAGGCGCTTGACGTTTCGCCACAGGAGCGCGAGGCGGAGTACGAGCGGCGCTGGCTCGAGGGCAGCTTCTCGTTCCTCGCCACGTTCGAGGACATTACGACGGATCCAGCCGCCAACCAGACTGCCGTCGATTTCGTGCATCGCAAGATCAAGGAGAAGGTCCACGACCCGGTGGTTGCCGATCTGCTCTGCCCGAAGGAGCACCCGCTCGGCACGAAGCGCCTCTGCGTCGACTCGTTCTACTACGAGACGTACAACCGCGACAACGTGACTCTCGTCGACATCTCACAATCCCCGATCGAGCGCATCACCCAGCAGGGTCTGCGGGTCGCCGAGACCGATTACGCCTTCGACACGATTGTCTTTGCGACGGGTTTTGACGCGATGACGGGCGCCCTCCTCGCCGTCGATATCCGGGGCCGCGATGGCCTGAGCCTGCGCGACGAGTGGAAGCACGGCCCGCACTCCTACCTTGGCGTGACGGTCGCCGGCTTCCCGAACCTCTTCACGATCACGGGCCCGGGCAGCCCCTCCGTGCTGAGCAACATGATGACCGCCATTGAGCAGCACGCGGAGTGGGTCGACGCCTGTATTGGCCACCTCGAGCATCACCATATTGCGACGATCGAGGCCACTGCTGAAGCCCAGGCGGCTTGGGACCAGGAGGTCCACGACGCGGCCTACGCCACTCTCTATCCACAGGCCGCCTCCTGGTACATGGGCGCCAACATCCCGGGTAAACCGCGCATCTTTCTGCCGTACATCGGCGGCATCGGCAAGTACACCGAGATCTGTGATGACGTGGCGGGGGATGGGTATCGAGGGTTCGCGCTGACGCCGTAGATAGAGCAGGGCGGACATCACATCCGCGCGGTTGTGGCGTCCGCCCTCAGGTCGTGGCGATGCGCGAGCACATCAATAAGCGGACATCACATCCGCACGCCACGTGGCGTCCGCGGCAGTGCCGAGGACCTCTGAAATATCGAGGTTGGCAGGGGGATACAGTCATCTTCTCGTGTTAAAATCAGTCGCAAGATGCGGGCCGGGATAGGAAGATCAATAGCGTTGCTTATCGCGCTGTGTGCCTTCAGCGTGTCGGTTGTGGGTGCAGCCGACACTGCGTTCGCCGATTCGGCCACGAGCAAGAAGCAGCAGAAGGGCATGAGCAACTGGCAGCAGAAGAAGGCCTTGATCGCCTTCAACGGATATTACTCGTTGAGCAACTCACCAGCTGCCTGGTTCTACGTCGACACCAACATGTACGTGTCCCCCGGCTCCTCCAAGCCCAAATATGTGGTCTCCCTGAGAGTCTCCCTGGACGGCAAGACCTCCCAGTCTGTCGACTTCAAAGGTCGATTCGACGGCAAGCACCTTACCCAGCGGACAGCGGGCGGTCCGAGTTTCGATCTGATGTTCAAGCGGAAGGCCGATCGCCTCGGACCCACAGCAACGGTCTCTGGAACGATCACCTTGCCCGGGCAAACGCCGGCCGCATCTTCGGGCGTCACATACTCCAACCCGATACCTCAGTCCTTCTGGGGCGGGCAAACCTACTACGCTCCTGCGTCGAAGCCTGGCGGAAAGCCCATCGCTGCGGTCAAGTTGGGCAAGTCAGGCGAACTGTTCTACGACAACGGCTCGAACGGAAAGCCGTTAGTGCGGGTCAAGTCCTACCGATACAACCTCGACATGTATTACTTCAGGTTCACGGGCACCAACCTGATCATGGGCACGGCCGGACAGTCGGGCTTCGCGATGAACGACTTGTTCACGAAGGACGGCGTGACCGTTTCGCGATCGTTGATGACGCAACCGGGGGCGAGCAAGCCGGGAACGGGAAACTGGTACCCACAATTCCATCTCAGTCAAGGCCCGACAAGCTTAAATATCCGCGAGGGCGCCACGCTCTCCGACTTCAGCGGCTATTACCCGATCCCGACGAAGAAACACCCCAAGGCTTTTGTATCAATCCAGGGAGTGGGGCTCACCCTCATCCCAGGCATCGAGGGCACGGTTCCAGGAGCTTCGCCGGGAAGCCTCTATCGCGTGTTGATCTCGGTCTCGGTGGACGGGAAGACCGTGGAGAGTTGGTACTACGACACGGGCCGCCAGATGACCTTCGACGGCAGAGTCCTCAGGATGCCCAAGCAGGGCATCACCTTGAGCATCAAGCGGCAATACAGTCCTTCGGCGGGGACCCTATTCACGATGACGGGCAAGATCAAGCAGCGAGATGTGCAGGGATCCTCGATGTTCAACACAATCCCACTGTCCGCTTTCGCAGGCACCATGAAGGACAAATCCGGGCAGCATGAACTGATCATCTCGGCGAGCGGAGACGTCATCTTCGACGGCCAGGTGATTTCCAACTACGAGTACGTTCCGACGATGTATATCCTCGTGGGGCCGCTGCCGGGAACGACGATCGGCAACAAACCGCCGACCTTGCTCTCGTTGGGCTACAACGGCGCGGCTGGGAAGGCCGCTATCGTCACGATGGACTACGGCACACCTCAGGCCAAGGTAGTCAGCGTCTTCGCGATCGCCTCGGAATCGTAATCCTGATAAAGGGGGCGGGGCATCTCGGTGCTGTCAGATGCGCACGGGCCATCCTCGCCAACGGCGCGACCGGCATCTGCTTGGCGTAGGCCAACATCGCGACCTCGAACAGCAACGTGAACTCGCTTGCCCGGGCGCGCCCACATTGGGATGCTGCGATCCAGGGCAGACCATGCGGCCGCCTTGCTATGAGCTACACGACAGCATCGAACAGCCCACGCGATGACGTGCCCACTCGGGGCGGCGGGCTGCAAAGCGCTCGCGTCCGGGCTGCTCGTCGTAGGGGTGGCGTAGAACGTCAAACAATGTATTCAGCAGCCCGGTGTCGCCTTCCTGGGCAGCGTCGATAGCTTCCTGCGCAAGGTAGTTGCGCAGCACGAATCGCGGGTTCAGCGCGTCCATGCGTGTACGGCGCTCATCATCGCCCAATCCGCCGACGACAACCCGGGCGCCCCACGCGCGCAACCATGCGGTGAAGTCATCGCGTAACGCGCCTGCGATCTCGTCGGGTGCGTACCACGCTTCGGCCAACGGTGCGAGCAGATCGTCGTCCGACACCTCGCCATTACGTGCGCTGGCAACGGGCACGCGGGCCAGATCGCGATAGAAGATCACCTGGTCAGTCTCCGTTCGAGACAACAGCTCCCACAGATCGCGTACCAGCACGTCATCGCCCGCGCGCGTGGCACCCCAACCCAGACGCTCGGCCATCATCGTGTCAAAGCGCGTCTGGTACTGGCCGGGATAGCGCTCAAGAGCTTCCTGCAGCGGCTCCGGATCGCCGGTCAGCTGCACCAGCGCGTTTGCGAGCTGCAACAGGTTCCACTGTGCGACCTGCGGCTGCGTGCCATACCGATAGCGCCGCGTATCAGCGTCGGTCGTGTTGGGTGTCCAGCCGAGGTCGAAATTCTCAAGCCAGCCATACGGGCCGTAATCAATCGTCAGACCGAGAATTGACATGTTGTCGGTGTTGAGCACGCCATGCACGAAGCCCACGCGCATCCAGTCGACGATGAGCGCCGCAGTGCGCCTGCAGACCTCGCTGAACCACGCGGCCACGAGCTGCTCGATCGGTACACCGGCGTCGTACAGATCGGGAAAATCATTCCGGATGGTGAACTCGACCAGTTGACGTAACAGGCCGACGTCGCCGCGCGATGCCGGCAACTCGAACGTTCCGAACCTGATGAACGACGGGGAAACCCGGCAGACCACTGCACCAGGCTCAGGGCACGGGTTGCCGTCATAGAACATGTCACGCACGATCGGATCACCGGTCGCGATCAGCGAAAGCGCACGCGTCGTCGGAATCCCCAAGTGATACATCGCTTCGCTGCACAAGAACTCGCGTACCGAAGAACGCAGTACCGCGCGGCCGTCAGCGCTCCGAGAGTACGGCGTTGCACCCGAGCCCTTGAGCTGCAGCGTCTGGTGCTGACCGTTGCGGTCAAGCACCTCGCCCAGCGCGATCGCGCGGCCGTCACCGAGCTGCCCGGCCCAGCTACCGAATTGGTGTCCGCCATAGGTTGCGGCGAAAGGCTCACCGCCAACGGGCACACGATTGCCGCTGAACACCTGCGCGAAATCTTCGCTCGCACACACGGCGTGATCGAGGCCCAAAAGGTCGGCCACCTCAGGCGACCACGCGAGCGTCACCGGCGCCGACACAGGCGTTGGCTTGACATCGCTGTAGAGCGCGCCGTGTACTTGGCGCCGCTGGTTGGTGTGGTCGGGATCACCGGTCAGCTGCGTGGTGAAGCGATTCTCAAACGGTAGGCGGTCAAGGTCTGTCACCAGCGGTGCGTCGGGTGATGTTATGGAAATGCCCATTACTTCTCTTATAGCAGTTGCGGGTGTCTTGAGAATCGATGGAAATCTTCCCGGGCAAGGAGGGCGCCTGCGAGCATGTCCGATTGCTTCAGCAGTGACTCATGGCTGAAAGAAATCAGTCCAACTTGAAAAAATCGTGGTCCTTTGGAATCAAGCTCTCCCACTTTTGGGGCGCTGCATCTTGCGTGAATATCGCCTCCACTGGGCACTCTGGCTCGCACGCACCACAGTCGATGCATTCTCTAGGATCGATGAATAACTGATCGGGCCCTTCGTGGATGCAAGCCACAGGCCACACGTCAACGCAGGACCTATCCTTGGTCTCGATGCAGGGCTCTGTGACGGTGTAGGTCATGCGCCTCCCGGTTTCAGCGGGCACATCGTTGTCGAGTGTGATCGGTATTCCAATCTGGATTCCGGATCGCTGCGTTAGATACACCGAGCCGAGCCCGAACGAACTCATCCGGTCGGGCACTACGGCACCGATTGGCACAAGCGCGGCGCCGTGCAGGTCGTCCCTATCCGGATCAGTGTGTGCGGTGCGGCCCCGGTGGGGCGGTCCACAACGCTCTACCGTGATCGCTACGCTACTAGCCGGTCGTCGTAGGCGCTAGCTAATGTGCTGTGTGTTTGGGCTCATCCTAAGGACAAGTGCGTATTGCGGCGATTGCGCCACCCGGTAACAGTTCGTGCTCACGGGGCTCTGATGATGTACGGTTATGGGCGATGAAACGCTGGGATCTTATGTCTCTGCCGTCCTCGTCGGAGAAGCGCAACTCGCGTGAGCCGGGATCGGATGCTCCGCGCGTGCCCAGCAGCGATGGACAGATGCCGCGCGTGCTCTTCAGTTCGCCTGAGTGTCGGGCCGTCATCCTTGATCTCGAGAGTGGCGAGTCGATGGGCTACCACCAGGTTCGCGAGCGATCTGTCGTGCAGGTCGTGACCGGCCGCGTGTCGATCGAGTCGTCCGGGGAAACCGTCGAGTGCGACGCGGGCACGCTCATCATCTTCGAACCGGGTGAGCGCCGCACGCTTCGCGGGCTCGCGATCACGCGCCTGCTTCTGGTATTGACGCCGTGGCCTGCAGCTAGGCACTCCACCGGCACGCAGACGGAATTCGTCCAGCAGCATCTTCCTGCCAACGCTGTAGTGGACCCCATCCCTTCGACAATCGGAGCTTGATCCGGTTTTCCGGACAGGGTTAGGCTCCCTGGGGCATCTACAGGACGGCGTTGAGCGTTACCAAATTTTTCACCGAATCAACCATTTTGGCTTTCAGCGTTTAAGCCACTATTTAGGAGACAAGGCATGGCAAAAATTATTTGTGTGCTGTATGACGACCCTGTGACTGGCTATCCCAAGTCCTATGCTCGGGATGATCTGCCCAAGCTGGAGTGCTACCCGGACGGTCAGACGCTACCCACACCCAAGGCCATCGACTTCCAACCGGGCACGCTGCTCGGCAGTGTCTCTGGCGAACTCGGTCTGCGCAAATTTCTGGAGTCCAATGGCCATCAGTTGGTCGTGACCTCCAGCAAGGACGGGGCTGACAGCGAGTTGGACCGCGAATTGCACGATGCCGAGATCGTGATCTCACAGCCATTCTGGCCGGCCTATATGACGGCAGAACGCATCGCCAAGGCGCCCAAGCTCAAGATGATCGTGACGGCGGGCATTGGTTCGGACCATACCGACCTGCAGGCCGCCATGGACCGCGGCATCACGGTCGCCGAGGTTACCTACAGCAACAGCAACAGCGTGGCAGAGCACGTTGTGATGATGACGCTTGGTTTGGTACGCAACTACATCCCGTCCTACAACTGGGTCATCAAGGGCGGCTGGAACATTGCCGACTGCGTCGCGCGCTCGTACGATCTCGAAGGCATGAACGTGGGCACCGTGGCAGCCGGTCGCATCGGCCTACGCGTGCTGCGCCTAATGAAGCCCCACGACGTGAAGCTGCACTACATGGATCGCCACCGTTTGCCGGAGGCCGTCGAGAAGGAGTTGGACCTCACTCACCACACCAGCCTCGACAGCCTGACCAAAGTATGCGACGTGGTCACGCTCAATTGCCCGCTTTACCCCGAGACGGAGCACATGATCAATGCGGAGTCGCTGAAGAACTTCAAGCGCGGCGCCTACCTGATCAACACCGCACGCGGCAAGTTGTGCGACCGCGATGCCATCGTGGCGGCGCTGGAGAGCGGCCAGCTCGCCGGCTATGCAGGCGACGTGTGGTTCCCCCAGCCAGCTCCGGCGGACCATCCGTGGCGGACCATGCCCCACCACGGCATGACACCCCACATCTCAGGCACCAGCCTGCCGGCCCAGGCACGTTATGCCGCAGGCACCCGTGAGATCCTGGAGTGCTACTTCGAAAACCGCCCCATCCGCAACGAGTACCTGATTGTCGAAGGCGGCAAGCTGGCCGGCGTCGGTGCGCACTCTTACAGTGCTGGTAACGCGACGAAGGGATCTGAAGAAGCCGCCCGTTTCAAGAAGTAATTTGTGCGTCTTCAGCATCCTTAAATAAGGAAAATCTGTTGCGGCGCGCCCAGACCTGCCAGCATCTTGCTGACAGGTCTGGGCGCGTTCGCGGCCTTGGGCAGGTTTGCGCCTGCCATCAGCTCGTCTTGGTTGCGTCGGCCGGGTTGGCTTATTCTCGGCGGTACGGGACTTCGGGCCGGTCTGGTTTCGGCGGCGTGCTTTGCAGTGGCATCGCTCGGATCTCCGCAATTGTCAGCGTTCGTACGACAGGCTACTCGCGTCGGTCGCAAACGGCGCGTGGCATGTGTCCAGTCACGACTTATTTAGTTGAGAGTAAATAAGTCGTGACTAAACAGCCGTGCTACACAAACGGGTCTGCCCCGTTGTTCGATTAGGGCGTGGTGATACCCGCGACGCGACCCCACGGAGTGGAGGCGCGCCACGCCTACCGGATAAACTGGTCGACGAAGTCTTCGCCGAGCCCGTTTGCCTTGTAGGCCTTCTTGCAGTGCTCGATCAGGCCGACGTTGTCCTCGACGTGGATCACTTTGTCGTTCTCGTCGGTATAGAGCACTGGTCCGAGAATTGAAGCCCGCCGGGCCTCATAGAGACGCAGTTTTTGGGTACCGGTCGTGGTGACGAGCAGGCATCTCCGATTGGGATAGACACCAATCGGATGACCTGTTAGTTTTGCCGCATGCGTCATCTTCGTTTAGTTGTGTTCGCGTTGGTTGTGCTCGCCGTTTCTGTGGGTGTGGCTGGTGCGGTGCAGCTGCCTGATGTCACGACGATCAACGGGGAGGTGCCGCCGTTGACGACCACGCTCGCGTTCAAGTCACAGACCGTGTCGGTTGGCGATAACGGAAATGGTTATGAGACGATCGTGATCCGCACGACGCGCAAGGCCGGCACGCGATCGCCGATTCATACGCACGACTATGGTGGCACGACCTGTGTCCTGAAGGGCCAAATGACGCTCTACCTGGACGGCAGTAAGCCAGCCACGAAGAAGGCCGGGTTCTGTTATTTCATGCCGCCTGGGCACCTTATGAGCGGCGTCAATACCGGCAAGGTCACCGCCGTGTTGCTCGATATCTTCACGGTTCCGATCGGCGATCCCGTGTGGACGGTGCGCCAGCCCGGGTTCCGTGGGGCGGTGATGGGGTCCTGAGCAGCTTCTGAGCGGGGGGGCTGCCTCGAACGGGGATTGCGTAGCGTTGATGCGAGTTGCGTATGCGCAGTGGCGGATCGGCACGTTCGACGCGACCTAGAATTGTTCGGACTCGTGGTTTGGGGTAGGCGGACCTCACATCCGCGGGGTTGTGGCGTCCGCCTTGCTGCCACCACCTAGGGCGGACCTCACATCCGCGGGGTTGTGGCGTCCGCCCTGCGAGGGGCCAGGCCCTCGGGTCGTGTTTGCGGTGCTGCGGCGATACCCTAATCGGAAGCCCTGTTAGGCTTGACGCATGCGCCGTCTTCGTTTAGTCGTACTCTTGTTGGTTGTGCTCGCCGTTTCTGTGGGTGGGTCTGCTGCTGGTGCGGCGCACCTGCCCGATGTCACGACGATCAACGGGGAGGTGCCGCCGTTGACGACCACGCTCGCGTTCAAGTCACAGACCGTGTCGGTTGGCGATAACGGAAATGGTTATCAGACGATCGTGATCCGCACGACGCGCAAGGCCGGCACGCGGTCGCCGATTCATACGCACGGCTATGGTGGCACGACCTGTGTCCTGAAGGGCCAAATGACGCTCTACCTGGACGGCAGTAAGCCAGCCACGAAGAAGGCCGGGTCCTGTTATTTCATGCCGCCCGGGCCCCTCATGTCTGGCGTCAATACCGGCAAGGTCACCGCCGTGTTGCTCGATATCTTCACGGTTCCGATCGGCGATCCCGTGTGGACGGTGCGCCAGCCCGGGTTCCGTGGGGGGACGATGGGGTCCTGAGCAGCTTCCGAGCGGGGGGCTGCCTCGAACGGGGATTGCGTAGCGTTGATGCGAGTTGCGTACACGCCGTGGCGCATCAACACGTTCGACGCGGCGTGGGGTGGGCGGACCTCACATCCGCGGGGTTGTGGCGTCCGCCCTGCGGTGCGGCCTCTTTCGGAAACTCCGCTGTGCCCGGGGTTGATTTGGCGCAGGCTGGAGTGAGTTAGACCTTTTGCGCTCGCGAAGATTTCTGCGGCTGCCACGGTCGACGGACGCCGAATACGCGCGGCGAGATTTCGTCGCTCTCCCAGATGCCACCGATTTCGGGTCGCGGGAAATTGAGGAGATCATCACGTCCGCGCTCGGTCAGACTGGCTTCGTAGTGCTGTCGCAGGGGCTCGGCGACGAGCAGAAGACCGGCAAGCGCGGGGGGTGGGCCATGGAGTTCGAGGTGGTTTTCTTCGAGGAGGCGTGAGATCTCAACAGGGCCGAGTCGATCTAGCAGCAGATTGTGCAGTCCAGTCGCGGTGATGCGGATACGGGCGGAGGCATCCGCGGCTGGTCCGACCGTTACCGTGAGTTGTTTGAGATCGGCGTGGACGACAGCGTCCGGCGCCCATACCGTTAATTCGAGCACCGAGGTCCCCTCGATCATATCGAGTACGGCGGCGACTTTCTCGCCGTCATCGGACTGCAAGAACCGTTCGAGGAAGGCGACGAGTTCGTTGGTCAGATCATCGCTGGTCGCGTACGGACTCATTGAGCAATACTGCTGGTTATTGGGTGCCCGTTGCTGCTTGCGTCCCCATTGTGGTTGCTGCCAATGGGCGTGAAGTCGGGTTGCTCGTGCTCGGCTTGCCACTCCTCAAAGTGTGGGCGCATGTAGTCGGTTAATAGCTGATGAAAGTGGTGGAGGCACATCTCCTGCTCCGCTGCATATCGGCCCTGGCGATACACGCCAGAACGCATACCGCGTTGGGCGTGTTCGCAGATCTCGTAGTCCTCGGTGTTGATCAGGTGTCCAAAGTTGACGACGGCGGCCTGGAGTAATTTGTCCTGAAACGATTTAGCTGGCGGGAGAAACCACGTGAAGCGCGTTTCGCAGCGCTCTGGGCCGAGCGGGCTAATCTGGAAAATCAGGATGCCGTCTGGCATGAAGTTGATCGTGGTCAGTGGGAAGACCCAATGAAAGTAGTAGCCCACGCGCTCTTTTTCATCGAGGTCCGGCATCGGTGGCTTGAGCTTGCGAAATTCGTTGACGCTGCCGAGAATGCCGGCGATGCGTGAGCCTGGTCCGCGCGGGTGCGGCTCGGCACCGTACTGCTCATTCGTGTATTTGCCGAGCTTGTACGTGTAGATCGAGGGGCTTAGGCCCTGCGTAAGACCGGGGTGGATAAAGGGGATGTGATAGCCCTCCATGTAGTTATCGACGTACATCTTCCAGCTGCAGTCGACTTCCCAGCGGCGACCGCCGGCGAACTCCAACTGATCAACGCTGTAGTTTTGCAGGCGAGGGGTGATGTCCCCGAGCCATTCCTCGAGCGGTGGCGCGACATCGGAAAGCGTGACCCAGATACTCGGTCCCCATGTCCCGACGCGAAATTCTGGGAGGCGCATCGTGTCCGTATCGAAGTCTTCAGTTCCGTCCATGCCGTTTGCGTTTCGCAGTCGACCATCAAGTTCGTAGATCCAGCCGTGGTATGGACACTGGAACGTTTTGCGCGTGCCTGTACCGATTGAGACTGGACCAGCACGGTGGAGGCACGTGTTCGAAAGCGCGCGCAACGTGCCTGTGCCGTCACGGACGACGACGACCTCTTCGTTTGCGACGGTGGTGGTGAAGTATTGGCCGGGATGCGCAACTTGTTCGGTTTGTCCGACGCACGTCCAGATGTCGCGAAACAGGGTCTTCATTTCGATGTCGAAGAGATCGCGCGAGGTGTACCAATCGTTCGGCAGCGTGCCCGATCGGGCTACACCGCGATCCTCCCAAACGGATACGGGCCCCAGCATTTCGATCTCAGCCATTTCGACTCCTCTTTGCTAGCGACAAGTGACACAAGAATGATCTGAGCATAGTCTGGCGACGAGGCAGACACAATCGTGCGTTTTACGCATCGCGTAACGAATAGCGACATATTTGGCGGTATTCGTTCCTTTACGCCTGCGCGTTGCGTAAGATCAGCAATCATGACGGTACATATTCCTCTTGATGCAACCGATCAGGCGATCCTCCGCGCGTTGCAGGCGGACGGGCGGCGTTCGTACCGTGACATAGCGCGCGCGATTGGTGTCTCCGAAGGCACGGTGCGAGGTCGCACGCGCAAACTCGAACACCTCGGTGCCTTACGCATACTTGCATTCGTCGACCCGATGAGGCTTGGTAATTCTGTACTCGCGCTGATGCTGCTCCGTATCGAAGCCGCGCATGTTGAAGCAGTCATCGCTGCGTTAACGGAATGGACAGAGACGACGTACGTCTCGACGCTGGCCGGTCGCGCCGATGTCTACGTCCAGATCATTTGTGCCGACGCTGAGGCACTCAGCAATATCCTCACGCGTGCGCGGTCGTTGCGTGGAGTCATCGAGACGGAGACGATGCTCGAGCTTGAGGTGCACAAGTTCACGTATAGCCACGCAAACGCCGGGAGCTAGATTCTGCTGGCCCCGTAGCACCGGAGCACCTTTCGCGCGGCTCGCGTTCTAGACTCAGGCGCAGCGCGCTCGCCCTGGAGTGCTGCTCAGAACCGGACGAGCGTGCGTTCCGGATTGTCTTCTGGCCCGATTTCAAAGCCGATCACGAACCGCATCTCGAGGGCGGCGGCGACGCGGCTGAGCGTTTCGGGCTTGGTTGCGTACTGCCCATTTTCGATGCGCGAGATGGCAGAGTGGCTCGTGGCTGCCCGCTTGGCGACTTCCTGTTGGGTCAGGCCGAGGTCGCCACGACGGAACATGACCGTGCGGGCAATTGTTCGGAACGGCGCAGTTCGCTCGTACTCAGCTCGAAACTCCGGGCTGTTTCGGAGGCTCTCTTCAATGGATTCCTGGACGGTTTGCCCGATCGGGCTGATCCACGTTTCGTCTTCGTGCGGGGTGTCAGTCATATCGCTCACTTTATCAGGAATGGTAAAATTATGGTTTGGGAGTTTATGGCGCGTCATTTCCTGCGGCTCTCGGCGACGATCGTCTTGGTGCATTCATCCGCATGTGAAAGTCGGCCCAACGGGCGCGTGCGATATCGATGTCGCGGCGGGGTACCGCATTGGTCGTCTTCCTGAAGGCATGAAGTAGCACGATCAGATTTTCCGATCGTCGGTAGATGATCCGGTACTGCTCGCTGCCAAAGTGCGCGCGCAGTTCGCGCAAGCCATGCGTCAGGTTCGACGTTAGGGGAAACGGTAGTGGAGGCGCATTTGGGGGAAGATCGTTGAGGTGCTTGATCTGAAGTTGCAGCGCATGCTTGCGGCGCTCGCCCAGCCCCAGAACAAAATCGTTGACGGGTTCCGACCCATCGACTGCCCGGTAATAGACGGCACTGGTTCGTGTCAATTGGGCTCCGGCATCTACCTTCCACGCTAAAGCCGCCTGATTGAAGAATATGTGCAGCCGCCGCGGGCTACGAGCGGTATCGCGCACGCGATGTGCCGCCTCTCAAACGTGGTGTGGCTTGGATGGAACCAATCAGCGCCGAATCAGCGCGAGGCGGAACTGTCGCCACGCGACGCCAGGACGGAGTTTTGGCCAGCTCTCATTCAACGAGTGCAGAGAGTGGTGGGCTCGCCACACGTCGAAGAGACGGCGTATGCTCAAAGCGTGGCTGCAACTCCAGATCCCTTCGCGACACTCGAGATTCCTCCGGGAATGATGGTGACGTATGGTCGTGGTCCCGACCTTTCGGGCACCGTTAAGGTCGTCTCCGACGAGTGGCTCCGCGCGCATCTGGTGCCCGGCTTGACGCTGGATCCCGAGGAGGGCGCGCGCCGGATTGGAGAGTTGGCGGGGAGCGTGAGTATTGGTCGGCGCCCTGTCAAGGCCGATTATCGCGCGCGTTGGAGGTACAACTCGGAGGAGTTCGACGCGAACGGCGATCCGCTCTAGCGCGGTCCACTCGGGCCGCTGGAGCACCCATCGCGCCGCTGAATCAACCCAGTACACCCGATGCTGCGAGCCAGGCACGCGTCGGCGGCGTGCTCCTGCCGCGAATGCGGCTGATAATAGATTCCGCCTAGGGAAGACAGGTTTGTGGCGTTCCTCGACCGAGCATAGAGCCAAGGCGGACCTCACATCCGCGCGGTTGTGGCGTCCGCCCGGGTAGGCGGACATGACAGCCGCGCGGTTGTAAATAATCGAAATGACACGTAGACGATCGTGATTCGCGCCGGAGTAACTCATGTGTGTTGCGGGCCTGGGGCCAGGTCGTGGAGTTACTCGTTGGGGCTACAACTGGCCGTAGTCCAAATCAGACAAGTCGAGTTCGAGAGTTCTAACGAGGCGACGAGAAACCGCTCTCATCTCGGACTCGTTTAGATACCCGACGCGACGCAGGATTGCGTTCGCTGAGATCGTCGAAATGCTCGTGAAATTGATGTAACACTCCGAGCCGCTGGTGCCGTGGCGCCCCTCCTTACCTATCAGTATCGAAGTCGGATGGGATCCGCTTTCCAGACGCCTGTAGAACTGCTTCCGATCGCGGTGCTTGTCTCTAATTGAGCTCACTCGTGCTACTACAACGTCTTTCATGCGTTCGTCTGTTGCGGTCTGTAGGAGCAGAACGCGGCGAAGCTTGACTTGCGTGACTACTTCAGGCACGTCGCCCGGAGCGATAGTGGCTTGAAACTCTTCGATGTTTTCGAAGGTTTCGAACGTGGCCGAAAACTCCGACTCAGCTTTTTCAAGTGCCGCCGTCAGCGGGAACCCGGTGGTGAAAGGATAAAGCGCAAGGCAAACGGCGCCACAGACCAACTCTGACCGGTCAGCGGGCAAAGATCAGGACGTCCAGCTCGCAAGAATCCCAATATTTATCTCAGCATCGTCCACTCGGTCTTCATTCATAACCGCGAAGTCGTCATCGGTGAGCAGCTCGGCGACAGGAATCGGACGACCTTCGCGATGCCGCGCTAGCGTCGCCTCTACGATCGCGTAGTCATCTGGATGCAAGACGAAGAAAGCGGCCTTGTCGTGAGCGCGCACTTCAACAGACCGCTTGAGCGCAACGGCTTGCCGTGCCTGCGAGGGAAGCCGTACATCACGGCCGAAAACAACTAACGGTTCGCTGCGCTGACCCATGCAAAGAGTGTAGACCATATTCGACCAATACGCACGCTTTCGCATATTGCGTACGTTTCATGGAGAAACGTACGCCGCCGTCACTGGCCCGGACGCCACATCCGCGCGGTTGTGGCGTCCGCCCTGGCACACACGACACCGGCCGCGCATTCCGAATCGTCTCCAACACTCATCCGCACTCGTTGCTCGCCGCGTCCAACTCGGCGAGAGCGCTCGCCGCATTCTCATTACCGAGTGCTGCGGCCTGCTCGTACCAGGCGCGTGCAGCATCCCGATCACCCGCCTTTTCGGCGAGCACACCAAGATTAGTCATCGCCTCCGGATGATCGAGTGTGGTGGCCTGCTCGTACCAGGAGCGTGCGGCATCCAAGTCGCCCGCCTCTTCGGCGAGTAAGCCAAGATTAGTCATCGCCATCGGATTACCGGGGTTGGCGGCTAGCTCGTACCAGGCGCGTGCGGCATCCAAGTCACCTGCTCCTTCGGCGAGCACGCCAAGATTAGTCATCGCCTTCGGATTACCGAGTTGGGCGGCCTGCTCGTACCAGGCGCGTGCAACATCCAATTCACCCACCTCTTCGGCGAGTAAACCAAGATTAGTCATCGCCTGCGGTTGATCGAGTGTGGCGGCCTGCTCGTACCAGGCGCGTGCGGCATCCAAGTCGCCCCCCTCTTTGGCGAGCAAACCAAGATTAAACATCGCCTGCGGATCATCGAATTGGGCGGCCTGCTCCCACCACGCGCGTGCACCCTCCAAGTCACCCGCAGAGTGGGCGAGCCAACCAAGATTATTCATCGCCTCCGGGTCATCGAGTGTGGCGGCCTGCTCGTACCAGGCGCGTGCGGCATCCATGTCGCCCGCCTCTTCGGCGAGCACGCCAAGATTGAACATCGCCTTCGGATTACCGAGTTTGGCGGCCTGCTCATACCACGCGCGTGCCACATCCATGTCGCCCGCCTCTTCGGCGAGCACTCCAAGATTAGTCATCGCCTCCGGATGGTTGAGCGTGGCGGCCTGCTCCCACCAGGTGCGTGCAGCATCCCGATCACCCGCCTCATAGGCGAGCCAACCAAGCCTATTGATCGCCTTCGGATGATCGAGCGTGGCGGCCTGCTCGTACCAGGCGCGTGCAGCATCCAGATCACCCGCCTCGTTGGCGAGCACACCAAGATTGATCATCGCATCCTGATTACCGAGGTTGGCGGCCTGCTCCCACCAGGCGCATGCAGCATCCAGATCACCCGCCTGTTGGGCGAGCGCTCCAAGAAGGAACATCGCCTGCGAATCATCGAGCTTTGCGGCCTGCTCCCACCAGGCGCGTGCAGCAGCCAGATCCCCCAACTTATAGGCGAGCACTTCAAGCAGGACCACGCCAGGATCGTGGGCGGCCTGCTCGTACCAGGCGCGTGCAGCATCCATGTCACCCGCCTCTTCGGCGAGCACACCAAGATTGGTCATCGCTTCCGGATCATCAGGCGCAACAGCATCATCCGAACTCTGCTGCTGCTGCTTCTTGAAAAGCCCCATTGCGCCCCCTCCGACCTAGTGTCCCACTCGTAGTCGCGCCGTGCAGCCACTTACACATAATGCCGAGCGTAGAGCAAGGCGGACCTCACATCCGCGGGGTTGTGGCGTCCGCCCTCAGGTGCCCTTTAGGCCGCCACAGGGGAGTGGGGTCAATCTAAAAGGGCCGCGGACACCGCGCCCGGTTTCTCTGTTCACGCATACCCGCAAATGCTGCACCCGGGGTCATGGTGTCGTGACTATCGCCTACAGCACTCTCCAACCAACACGCACGACACACAAGACACCGGCCGCGCGTTCCGAATCGTCTCCAACACTCACCGGCACTAGTTGCTCGCCGCATCCAACTCGGCGAGAGCGCGTGCCGCATCCGCATAACCGAGTTTTGCGGCCTTCTCGTACCACGCGCGTGCAGCATCCAGATCACCCGCCTCTTTGGCGAGCACACCAAGATTATTCATCGCCTTCGGATCACCGAGTTTTGCGGCCTTCTCATACCACGCGCGTTCAGCATCCAGATCACCCGCCTGATAGGCGAGCAAACCAAGGTTATACATCGCCTCCGGTTTACCGAGTTTGGCGGCCTTCTCATACCACGCGCGTGCGGCATCCAGATCACCCGCCTTTTCGGCGAGCCAACCAAGATTAGTCATCGCCTCCGGATTACTGAGGTTGGCGGCCTGCTCGTACCACGTGCGTGCAGCATCCAGATTACCCGCCTCTTCGGCGAGCACTCCAAGATTAGTCATCGCCTTCGGATTACCGAGTTTGGCGGCCTGCTCGTACCACGTGCGTGCAGCATCCATGTCGCCCGCCTCTTCGGCGAGCCAACCAAGATTATTGATCGCATCCGAATTACCGAGTTTGGTGGCCTTCTCGTACCAGACGCGTGCCGCATCCAGATCACCCGCCTTATAGGCGAGCCAACCAAGATTATTCATCGCCTTCGGATTACCGAGTTTGGCGGCCTTCTCATACCACGCGCGTGCAGCATCCAGATCACCCGCCTTTTCGGCGAGCCAACCAAGATTGAACATCGCCTCCGGATCATCGAGGTTGGCGGCTGGCGCGCTGATGGCAGCAGAACTCGCGGGCACTACCGTCGGTTCCGTAGAACCTCCACACCCAGCAACGATGAAAGCTGAGGCAAACATGAGAAGCAGCAGTCGATTCATACCGGTGACGCTACTACAACGTGCAGCACACGATCAGAAAGCCCGGCGCGCTCGACGATGCGGGATCTTTCCCGGGCGGCAGAGTTTCCGTCACAGGGGAAGGGGGCCGGGGTGTATCACGCGTGACGCTCCCAACTTAGACCCACCCTTGGTTTTTTTTTACCCACACCATCAAAGACATCGGCAGGGGTCAGGTGCGATTTGCTACCGCTGGCTCAATTACTGATGGTTTGATCTGAGCGCCGCAGTGGCCACAAAAAGGATCGCCCGCGACACGCGCCGCGCCACAGGACCCGCAGAAGCCATTGGTCATGTAGCCGTGACTACGATCAAGGTTGCGAATGCGATTGCGACGAGGCAGATTGGGCCAAACGCCCAGACCACGCTCCAGCGGGTCCAGCATCGAGTGGGTGCCGTGCCCCCGCTCAGCGCATTCAATGCTCCGCGCAGCCGCTGCAACGTGTGTCCGTACATAAAGAACACCACAATCGCTGCAATAGAACCAAGGTAGGGAATATACGCCAAAGCGAACCACGTCGTGTAGCGTCTCGTGTTGATTCCCTCAGTGCCTGCCTTCTTTGCGACGAGGTCAATATCGCGCCAGAGATCACGCGCCACAAAGATCTGCCAAATTGGGACCACCATGCCGAAAGTCTGTCGACCAGGATCGTCACGCCCATCGTGGTTGATCGCGGATATCTGCTTACGGGTGCAGTAGAACCAGTAAAGCCCCCAGATCCCGGAGGAGATGATGTAGAAGACGATCGCCCGCCCTATTGCGAAGTTCGCCAGATCCGTGCCAGCATCGATTGTCACCGGCGTGGTCGCAGGCTCGCTGAATGCAGCTGGCATAGCCATCACGCTCTCCGACGATGCGTGCACAACTTTGGCACCACAGACGCCGCAGAACTCGTCGTCTACACCAACGCTTGTCTTGCATGTCTGACAGATCATCATGCCTCCTTGAAGTTGGCTACGAGTTCCAGTTGATGGTCGCGCGCAGTTGACACCACCGAGTGGCTACGAATCCGGTGGAAAAGCCACTGCATCGAGCACAATTGTCTCGACTGATCCTCCCGCAGTCAACGTGATCGACAGGTCACCGATCTGCCCTAACTTGCGAATGCAAGACGTCGGGAAAGTCACGTCTCGCGCGAGAGCTGGCGGGTCGAGTGGATCGATCGTGTCTGTGGTCGCGGTGCATTGCTGCACACCCGAGGCGTCGACGATCTGCGTTGGGTCACCCGTTAGGTCAGGTGTCCCATCGAAGTTCGTGTCGATCGAGAACGAGTAACCCACGGGGCCAGCAGGCGTAGCGTGCTGAAAGTACAACCACGAAATCGTGGTGGTTGCTGCTGTGGTACTGGCCGCTCCGGCGAAGAAGTCGATGCCATCTTCGGCCGCCCCGTTTCCTCCCGAGCGCGTGTAGACATAGACTTTCTCCCGAATCAGCCGGCTAATGCGGCGCTTGGCTGTCGGGAGCCACGCGGTGAAGTTGGCCATGCGACCAAACACCGTTGGCGCGGTCGGCTCGCAGGTATTGCGATAGAACGTCCCCCAAGAGACCACACCGACGAGAGTTGCTCGCCCGCCCTGCTTCGCAATTAGAGGACCGCCTGAATCGCCACTGCAAGCCCCTCCAAAGATCTCTTCATTGGCGAAGTAGCGTCCAGCTGCGATCTGCACCGCTGGCTTGAAGGACGAACCGAAGATCCGTGCGCCGACGTCGGAGTAGTCTTTGACTCGGAGCGCTCCGAGCTCACTGGGCTGTTCGGAGTTCTGATTTAGACCCCACCCATAGAGCATCAGCGAAGCATAGAACGTAGTTCCGCGGCCAGGGAGCCTTGGATATCTTGCTGGCTCGCACCCGGCGGTTACGCGAAGTAGTGCGATGTCATTGACTGAGATCCTCCGTTTGAAATACCGTGGGTGCGACTCGAATGACAAGACTGCGCAGTAGGCAAGCGTCTTCGTGCTTTTGCCGACACCGACGTAGAGGTTTTCTGGCCGCACGTCGGCGACGCAGTGAGCAGCCGTGACGACGTATCCACGTGCGATGAACGTGCCAGTGCAATAGCCAGTGATCGTCTTCCCAGCCCAATCTCCCGGTTCATCAACGTACATGATTGAAGTGACATAAGGCACGGTATTCCCACTCACTTCGCCAGTGGGGTACGACACTGCACTGGCGGTACTGACCCACGCGAGTGAGGCGGCCACTGCTGTCATGGCGAGGATCATTCGGCGGGTGTTCATTACGCAATACCTCGCGATAATTGATAACGATTGGTTACTACGGTATACGTTAAAAAGATACGTGTCAATCGTTACTATTCGGGGAACTTCGCCTACGGTTCATCGTGGCCTCCGACCACTCGCCGGGAAGTTCGCGTCTATGTCGACGTGACCGGATCCCTCCGCCCAACTGGCCTCACCCAACCCTGACACGCCGTGCAGCCACTTACACATAATGCCGAGCGTAGAGCAAGGCGGACATCACATCCGCGCGGTTGTGGCGTCCGCCCTGCGGGCACGAGAACTCCCCGGCTTTCGACTCCTTTGACCCAGAGCCTTACGACTCCTGAGATCAGGTGATCTTTGCCCGCTGACTGCGGCACTTGAAAAAGCTGAGGCGGAGCTTTTGGCACCCATAACACGTTCTTCGAGGTTGCTTGTATCTATAAACGGTAGAATTGCATCGTTTATAGATACAAGCTGCTATGCTGAGGCCCGTGTCCAAGTCGCCGACCATCGACGTCTTTCCGATCTTCCGCACCCAGCATCAGGCTGATCTGTTGCGTCTACTGCTGCTTCAACCTGACAGGAAGTTCACGGGTGTCGAACTGGCTGAGTTGACTGGGCGCCCGGCGTCCACGATCTACCCTGAGCTAAGGCGCCTTGTGAGCGCAGGCATTATCCGCGAGGAAGAGGTTGCGACTGCGAAGTACTCCCAGGCGGCGACCAACTCACCGTTCTACGAGCACCTTCGTGCCCTGGTCCAGCTCGCGATGGGGCCGGAGGCCGAACTTCGCGGCCGCCTATCGACGATCGACGGCATCGATGTCGCAGTCATCTTCGGCTCGTGGGCGCGCGGGACGGATCTTCACCCGACGAGCGACGTTGACGTGCTGGTCGTGGGGACTCCCGCCTACGAACAGCTCGCCGACGCCGCGAGCGAGGTCGAGGCGCTGATCGGGCGCGACGTGCAAATCATCTCGTATAGCTGGGAAGAACTCGACCAGCGCATCGCTGCCGACAGCGGCTTCGTTAAGAACGTGCTCAACGGCCCGATGAAAGCTTTACTCGGCGAAGTAGAGACGCTCCGCGAGAGGGGGGCAGCATGATCGACGCAACGACCGAACCTGTCCCGGCGGACGTCAACGAGGCGGCACGCAAGATTGCGCAGGCGATGAAGCACGCAGAGAGCGCCGAGCAGTGCGTCGACAATGAGAGCGCGTACATCCTGCTCTATTCCGCCGTGCACAAGGCGCTGGCGGCGGTCTTGATCTCGATCGGTCTTCGCGTCGGTAGTGGTGAGCGCGGCCACGTCGTGCTCATCCGGGAGGCGAAGAAGCATCTTGGAGCGGAGCACGCGGCGCTCCTGAGTCGTCTCGACCGAGCTCGTCGAAAGCGCAATAGCGTTTCTTACGAGACCGAGCAGATCACGGACGGCGAACTTGTAGCAATGAAGCACGATGCGATGCTGACGTTGGAAACGGCGGGTCGCTTCGTTCAAGAGCAGAAGACATCGCCCGCATCGGACTGATCTCCGATCCGCATGGCGATGCGGACGCGCTTGGCGCAGGACTTGATCTGCTCGCGACCCTCTCCTGCGGCGAGCTTTGGTGTCTCGGCGACCTCGTCGGGCCATCGGACTCGGCGAAGACGTTGGCGCTTGCACTGGCGTCCTGCGATGTCGTTCTCGCAGGGAACCACGATCTCCTCGTTGCCGGGCGTTTACCCGAGAGCTACCTCGCCACACATGGCGCCGAGAAGATCAAGCGCATCCGGAGCGAACTGAGCCTCGAAGAAATGGCCTCCCTCCGCGCTCTGCCCACGCGGGAATCCAACGCCGAGCTACAAGGCGCGCACGCAGGCCTCGATCACTTCACCGATCACGTCGTCGACCGCTTCGACGCCGACAATCAACTCGCACTTGCCGATCGGCGCTACCTCGCTCTAGGGCACACTCACCAAGCCCACTATTTCACCGCTGAGGGGTGCTGGAGCGTCGAACCGAATCGACTCATCGTGGTCGGCGGATCAGCGCTCGTCAGCCCCGGAAGCGTCCGGCATACCACGCGCCAGGGAACTGTCTGCGTGCTGGACACGACGGCAGCCACTTGCCACTGGTACCGGATAGATCCTCCGACTAGTGCCCGGTGACGGCAGTGGACGTAGGCAAGATGGATTGAACAACGGCCCTGCCTAGCGCCTCGGACTAGTCCGAAAATCGACTCGCGCTCGGGCCATTACTCCATGAAGCCGCTGCGACACGGGCTCCGGCATTAGGTCAGCAGGGCAGCGCTTCGATTTCGCCGCCGAGAGGTGCGAAGCAGCATGCACCGCAGGGAGATGAAGATAGGCGCCAGCCCGCCAGCGAGGTACACGCGCTCGCGCCATGGGCCGATGTCGCCGAGGAGCGTGACGAGCGCTCGCTCGCAACGTGCCGTCGTTACCTCGTCGTAGTCAGTGAAGCGGCGCTTGTTCAAAACCCTATGACCTCCTCGCGCAGCCGATCTGCCTGCTCTCGACCTCGCCGCGGATCTTGGCGAAGGTCGAGGAACAGTCGGAACGGGTTGGCTGTCCAGACGTCGCCGACCTTTTGCCTGAGCACCAGCGGCGTGTCACCCATAGCTTGCCGCAAAACGATGTTGTGTCCGTCGGCGACTTGGTCGGCACGCGCCGTGTCAACGACATAGTCCAACGCGACCGTCTCGGTTACCCAGACTTCCGTGATGGGAATCGCGGTGATGAACGGAGCTAGTCGGGCTGCTCCCGCCGCGCCCGTGACCGCGTGTTCGATCTTCGCTTTCGTGAGCAGTTCGCTCAACGCTTGTGCCTGCGTGCTGGGATCGCGAGCGAGCCGGAATGCTCGCACCTGATTGACGCCGCGATCGCGCATCTCCTCGGCCCAGAGATCGAGGAGAGCGGTCGGGTTCGTGAGGAGACGCGTTCGCTGAGGTCCAGCGCCTTCGACCTGGATCAGGCCCTCGCGTTCGAGTCGAGTGAACAATCGGTGCGCTAGCCCGACAGAAACCCCAGCGGCTTCGGCGAGGTCGTGCACCTGCCACTGCCGTTCGGGGTCGGCCAGTAGTACCTGGGTCGCCACTCCCGCCTTACCCATCAGCTTGACCGGAGGTGCTCCTGTTGTCGGCGCTGGCGTTGCGCGCCTCCCCTCCGTCCACAGGAAGAGGCCGGGAAGCTCGATCCTGATGTTCCCGGTTGCATCGATGACGGCGACGCCAGCCTCTTCCAGGATCTGGAGGGCTTCTGCGGTCGTTGTCCGAGCGACAAGGAGCAGGTGCGTTCCCTCGGGCAGGCCTTCGGCGTACGCGGCGTGCTGCCGTGCCGCGGAAGCATTCGTGACCCGTTGGGTCTTCACCTCGACCACGTGGGTCACGTCTCCGGCACGGACGACGACGTCTCGGTGCCGCTTGGTGGCTGGCGTCGGCTCAACGCCGACCCTCGGGACGCCCTGAAGGATCCTGAGCGTCTCACGCTCAAGCGGTCCTTGGATATTCACTAAATCATTCTTATTCACAACGCTTGTGAATATAGCCTATTTCGTGAATATCTGCAAGGCGCTCGGGGGCCGGTACCGGAGCCGCCGCCTGGTACATGGGCGCCAACATCCCCGTCAAACCCCGCGTCTTCCTGCCCTACCACGGCGTCGCCTGGCGGTGTGGAGCGTCGTGTGGGCAGCACTGCCGGTTGTCGCGATGCTCGTTGTGGTTGGAGTTGGGGCGGCAGCGGGATAAGGCTTTGCCCGATTCCGAGTGCACCTCTCCAATAGCTCCGCCGACTCCCGTTCGCCTTCCCCCACGGGGCTGCCTTACTGCCCATCAGCACACGCCGCATCGCGAGATACGCACCAATTGCCGCTGTGCCATTGGTGGATTGACGATCGACGATTTGGGCACCACCCGGCTCGGGAGCAATCTCGAAATGCCGACTAGGAACCGTTGGCGTCTCCATCAGACGCGGCTACGTCGTGCGCGCCCGATGATGTCTGGTTCGGGCGAGGTCGATGCAGGGATTGATTGCCTGCTCTAGAGGTTGACGGGCTGTTGCTCGGCGACCGAGCGTTTGATTGCTACTTCGAGTCGGATCGCGGCGAGGCCGTCGGCGATTGTCACGTCGGGGGTGCGGCGGTCGCGGACGCACTCGACGAAGTGGCGCACCTCGCCGGCAAAGCCGTGCAGGTGGCGCGGGTCGAAAGCGTCGAGTGGCACCTGGTCGTGCGGCTCCCATATCTCGGGTGTGGTGGCGCCCTTCATCCATGCGGTCACGCGCCGCCACTCGTCGATGTAGACCGCACTGCCGTGCCCCGTTAGGACGACGCGCTCGTTGATCCGTTCGAGGCAGTTCAGTTGCAGCGTGCCGATCGCGCCACTCTCGAAGCCGAGCAGCACAGCCCAAGCCTCTTCCTGCGGCGCCTCCTTGCCCTCCGCGAGCGCCGACATGTCGCGCCACACCGACCCCGTCATCGGCAGGTCGAGGGTGCCCGGTGTCCATTCGCGCGTATCACCCGGCATGCGCGAGGCGCGTGTAGCCATCACCCAGCGCACGTCACCGCCGAAGAAGCGCGCGAGGTCGAGGTGGTGGCAGCCGAACCCGTTGAGGAAGTCGTAGACGGAGCGGGGAGGGTAGGTGCCAAACGTCCAGCGGCCCTCGTACGCTGTCAACGGGCCAAACTCGGGTCGCTGCATAATCGCGAGTGCGCGCTGATACGGCTCGGAGAAGCGCTTCATGAAGCCGACCATGACCTCACGACCATTGCGTTGCGCTGCCTCTGCGAGCGCGATGCAGTCCTCAACAGTCTCGGCCGGTGGTTTTTCGACCATCACGTCGGCACCCGCGTTGAGGCAGTCGATCGCCACGCTCGGCTGCAGCCGCGGGTGCATCGCAACGATTACGCCATCGAGCTCGGCCTTGGCGAGCATGTCGCGATGGTCCGTGTAGACCTCGGCAATGCCAAAGTCACGCGCGCACGCCCGCGCTCGCGCCTCATCGATGTCGCAGCACGCGACGAGCTCGCCGACCGCACCGCCCTCTGCGAGGTCGCCAATCGCCGCGCCGATCAGCTCGGGCGGATTGTGGACCGCGAGCCGAAAGCAGGGATAGAGGTTCTGAACAGCATGGCTACCGCAACCGATCACGCCGATCCGGGGGAGGCTAGGCATTGGCGGGATACTATCCGACGCGCAGCGAGGACGGCTGATTTCCTCTGCGCACCAAACGACGTCGCGCTTGGAGCTTGTTGTCAAGCCCGCGGTCACGCGGGGGAATGGCACCGCGTCACATAATCAGTCCTACTCCACGTCCTCGCGGTGCTGCATGGGTCCGTTTCTACTCTTGTCGGCATGACACGTTTACCAGGAGGACGAGCGTGGTTGTTCTGCTTCACAGGACCTCGCCAAGCTGCGAGATCTCTCAGAACAACAGATCCGAGTCCCCCGACTCCTCATACGTCCCCGTCAGCAGGCTCGCCCACTGTTCGTCTTCGACTTCGTCGGGCGTCCGGTCGTACTCGTCGGGTACGCGGGCTTCTTGTGGGAGGGGTCGGTTGCGACCGACTTCGCGTACGAGTTCGGCAAAGAGGCTGGGGCTCATCGCGAGCTCGCCGAATAAGACGCCGGGCTGGTCATAGACCCCTTCACCAGGGTTGAATACGAGCAGGCAGAAGACGAGTTCCTGCTCGTTGTGTACTTCGGTGTGGGTGCGCGAGATCAAGATCGCGTCGGTGTCGTCGGCCTTCATCAGCGAGTGGTCGGCGGTGATGCACCACGCCTTGTAATTGTCGGGCTCGCGGAAGGCGATCTGGCGGATGTCTTCTTTGAGGAAGCACTGCACCTGCGCGAGTGGGCGTGGCGGCTTCAGTGGGATCGGCTGATCCGGGTCGAGCTCGTACGAGTCGTGCGGGGAGTTGGTCGACGCCTGCATCGGCCACCTCGAGCATCACCAAATCGCGACGATCGAGGCCACTTCTGAAGCCCAGGCCGCCTGGGACCAGGAGGTCCACGACGAGGCCTACGCCACCCTCTATCGGCAGGCCGCCTCTTGGTACATGGGCGCCAACATCCCGGGGAAGCCACGCATCTTCCTGCCGTACGTCGGCGGCGTCGGCAAGTACGCCGGGATCTGTGACGGGGTCGTGGGGGAGGGGTATCGGTTTTTTTTGTGCTCACGCCGTAGACGAACCGGCGAGACGCTGGCGGCGCAGATGGTCAAAATACGCGCCGAGCGCTTTGGTCTGCATTCCCCGCATGTGGGCGACGGGACGTCGTTCTCCGTGGATCTGCGTTGAGCCAGTACCGAGCTCAGCCGTCGGAGGGAACCGTCCCTGCCGGCAAAATGCCGATCCATGCCAGGAGGTCGATGTCGTCCTCATCAATCACCTGCAGCAGAGTTGGTGGTACAACCGGCTGGAGATTCTGATCAGCAATGAAGTTCCCGTCGGATTCTCCAGCCGCGTGCATAGTTGTGGCGGGGGCATCTACCGATCGCGTTTGCGCACACTTTTGACACCCCCCGATTGAGACGAGGCAAGGCGTCAGCCTACGCCTAGTCGGTCGGGATGGCCGTATCCGACTCGTCTAGTCCTACCGTATCCGTCTGATCCGCACCTGTCAGATTCGCATTGGTCAGATTCGCACCTGTCAGATTCGCATTGGTCAGATTCGCGTCCGTCAGATTCGCATGCGTCAGATTCGCATTAGTCAGATCCGCGTCCGTCAGATTCGCACGCGTCAGATCCGCATTCTCCAGGGTCGCACCCATCAGCAACGCATTGGTCAGGTCTGCATCCGTCAGATTCGCACGCGTCAGATCCGCATTCTCCAGGGTCGCACCCATCAGATTCGCATTAGTCAGATCCGCGTCCGTCAGCACCGCATTGGTGAGGTCCGGATCCTCACTGAGTCCCCAGCTGGAACAGTATTGATAGATGAAAGCACTTGTCAGCGAGGCTTTGGCGAGATTTGCGCCAGTGAGATCGGCTCCTGCAAGGACCGCACCGCAGAGCCGTGCATCCCGCAGGTCAGCACCCGCCAGGTTGGCATCGGTCAGGTTTGCCTCCAGTATCTCCATTCCCCGAAGATCAGCACCGGCTAAGTCAACGCCCTCCAACCGCAGAATGGGAACTTCAAGTCTTGTGTCGGGGCGGACAACCCACCCCGCCCGATCTGACAAGGATGTTATAGGTCGTGGTCCGTCCCAAACGCGTCCCGTCTTTTCCAGCAACACCATTTCGAATTGCGATTTCTCGTGACCACATCTGCCAAGAATGGCGAAGTTGCGTTCAGCCAATTCGAGATCCCCACGCTCCTGCGCCGCCAACGCGACCAGATAAACGGCATGGGGGTTACCTATCTCCGCGAACTCCTCAAGCCAACCATCATCATCAGTCATCTCAGGTGAACGCTTCCGAAACTCATGGAGCCTTTCCATAGCAGCGGCGCTCCCACACAGGGCAAGTTCCCGGAATCGTGCTCTTGCCTCTTCAGTGTTGCCCTCGACCATTGCGAGAAATCCGGCGGTGTAGTTCTCGGAAATCGCGATAGCGTTGTCCTCAGAAGACGGACCGAGGTTGATAGCCCGCACCTTCACCTCACGAATCAGGTCGTCATCCTCAAGGTCTAGAGCCTCCACATCGCCTGCCCAATAGAGGCGTCCAATGCCCTTGATCGCGTCCTCGTGGCCGAGTTCTGCAGCCTTCTTCCACCAGTCTCGCGCCGCCGCCGTGTCACCCGCCTCTTTGGCGAGAGCGCCGAGATGGGTCATCGCATTCGTGTTGTCGAGTGCTGCGGCCTGCTCGTACCAGTCTCGCGCCGCCGCCGTGTCACCCGCCTCTTTGGCGAGAGCGCCGAGATGGGTCATCGCATTCGTGTTGTCGAGTGCTGCGGCCTGCTCGCACCAGTTTCGCGCCGCCGCCGTGTCACCCTCCTCTTGGGCGAGAAAGCCGAGATTGTGCATCGCAGTCGCGTCACCGAATGCTGCGGCCTGCTCCAACCAGTTTCGCGCCGCCGCCGTATCACCCTCCTTATGGGCGAGAAAGCCGAGATTGATCATCGCTTGCGCGTCACCGAGAGCTGCGGCCCGTTCATACAGTGGCCGAGCCGCGTCGGCGTCTCCATCATGAAAATCCGCCAATACACCAAGAGCCCTGATTGCCGCAGCGTCATCGTGTTCCGCCGCTTTGAGATACCACTCCCGCGCACTGTTGGTATCACCGCGTTCTTCTAAGACCGTTCCGAGGTTGTACATCGCCTTCGCGTCACCGAGTGCTGCTGCCTGCTCGTACCAGTCTCGCGCCGCGGCCGTATCACCCTCCTCATTGGCGAGGAGGCCGAGATTGGTCATCGCCTCCGGATTACCAAGTGTGGCGGCCTGCTCGTACCAGGCGCGTGCAGCATCCAGATCACCCGCCTCATAGGCGAACTCACCAAGATTGATCATCGCTTCCGGATCATCAGGCGCAACAACATCATCCGAACTCTGCTGCTGCTTCTTCTTCTTCCCCATCACGCCCCCGCCTTACTTAGTGTCCCACTAGTAGTCGCGCACGCCGTGCAGCCACTTACACCATGAATAGCCCCCGGGTTCCATAGCGTCTGTTTTTGTTTGCTGACCTGCCAGGACAGGCGTCAGTGTTCCGAGTTATTGAGTGGCGTTGACGCGGCTTAGAGAGCGCTGGGCGGCAAGCCTGGCTGGGGGCGTGGCATGCACTTCGATCAAACGCAGTGCGTGTGTTCACGCGTCGCCGGGTCGTACTCCGAGCTGAACGAGTGCGTGCTGGTACTTCGTGACTAGCCGCGCCCGTGTCTCAGGATCGAGTAGCGCGAGCCGCTCCTCCAAGAGGTTGTCGCGCGTGTCGGCGATCTTGATCGGTATCGCATCCGGGGTCAGCACCACGCGAGCGATGTAGGTCGTGTGGTCTTCTCCCTCTCTGCGTGTCAGGACGTCAATCAGTGTGATTGCCTCGGCGGAGACGCCGCTGGCGCGAAGCGATTGGGCTGTCTCGAGCGTGTCCTCGATTGCGTCGTGCAGGTATGCGGCTACGACTTGCGCCTCGCTGCCGCCCGCATCCCGGACTGCTTTGGCGACGCGGCTGAGGTGTTCGATGTAGGGCTTGCAAGCCTTGTCTCCACAGCCCGCATGGATGCGCGTTGCGAGGTCGATGGTGTCTGCGTAGTCCGCCATGCTGATGCTGCCTGCTCTCATTGTCCTAGTCGGTAAGTATCACACTGTTGCTTCGAGGCTGAAGTTGACGCGATACCGATAGAAGTCGATGTCCGGCGTCATCGCGAGTGCGCGTGTCAGCTTGATGTCATCCTCATCTTGTGGAAGTCGAAGAGATAGGCACAGATGCGGATATCTTTGTCCTCGGTCTTGTGCTCGACGCCGTCCTCCCACAAGAGGCGCCGATGAGACCCGTTGGTGACGTAGATGCGACTCATCCGGTCAGCGCCATCGTGCTCATCAGGAAGGCTCGGTATCCGGCGGTGTCTCTGGATCCACAATCGTGTAGTCGCCGAGGTCGCCGCGTAGGTTCTCGTTCACGCTGGGATTCTTGCGTTTAATTGGTGGCGGCACTAGGCCATTCCTGAACATCAGGGGGACGCCCCAACTAGCCGCCAGCACAGCAGCGCCGGACTCGGTCAGCCGCTCATCATTCTCAACCGCTAGTTCGTAGCCCATACCTCGTATCGACCGCTTCCAAGAGTCGGCCCCCGGGGTCAACTCGTCAGCCTCAAAGCCGTAGGCGCGATACAGGACGTAGTAGTTTGGCTTGGTTCCCATCACAACGTAATCCATGCGGCTCCTTTCTCGTGCGCTTTGATCGAGTTTGGCGGCCTGCTCGTACCACGTGCGTGCAGCATCCAGATCACCCATCTCTTCGGCGAGCGCTCCAAGATTGAACATGGCATTCGAATCATCGGGGTTGGCGGCCTGCTCGTACCAGGCGCGTGCAGCATCCAGATCACCCGCCTCATAGGTGAGCCGACCAAGATTGGACATCGCCCACAGATAATCGAGTTTGGCGGCCTGCTCGTACCAGGCGCGTGCAGCATCCAAGTTGCCAGCCTCTTCGGCGAGCAAACCAAGATTAGTCATCGCCTCCGGATTACTGAGTTTGACGGCCTTCTCCCACCAGGCGCGTGCAGCTTCCAAGTCACCCGCATCTTTGGCGAGTCCACCAAGACCGAGCATCGCGTCCTGATTACCGAGTGTGGCGGCCTGCTCGAGCCAGGCGCGTGCAGCGTCCAGGCCACTCGTATCTTGGGTGAGCGCTCCAAGCTTGAACGTGGCATCCGGTTGATCGAGGTTGGCGGCCTGCTCGTACCAGGCGCGTGCAGCATCCAGATCACCCGCCTCTTGGGCGAGCACTCCAAGTTTAGTCATCGCATCCGGTTGATCGAGGTTGGCGGCCTTCTCGTACCAGTCGCGTGCAGCATCCAGGTCACCCGCCTGTTGGGCGAGGAAACCAAGAACGGTCATCGCATCCGGATTACCGAGTTTGGCGGCCTTCTCCCACCACGCGCGTGCACCATCCAGATCACCCGCCTCTTGGGCGAACGCTCCAAGATTGAACATGGCATCCGGATCATCGAGTTTGGCGGCCTGCTCGTAGCAGGTGTGTGCAGCATCCCGATCAGCCCACTCTCTGTCCTGCTTGTCTTGGGCAGCATCGTAGGCAGCCTCGTAGATCTTGGCGGCGGCGTCATGCGCGGCGAGGCGCGCAACCTCGTCTCCTTTGTGCTGGATGTTGACGGCGAGGACTGTCGAGAGATAGACGCGCATCGCGGCGGCCTTTGTGGCGTTCATGGTGACTTTCATGGTGGCTGGCTCCTTTCGTGGTGGGCGGCCGGCTCGTACCTGACGCGCACAACATCCAGATCCCCCGCCTCATAGGCGATCTCACCAAGATTGATCATCGCATCCGGATCATCAGACGCGACAGCATCATCCGAACTCTGCTGCGGCTTCTCGAAAAGCCCCATTGCGCCGCCTCCGACCTAGGGTTCCACTCGTAGTCGCGCACGCCGTGCAGCCGCTTACACGCAATGGCGAGTGTAGAGCAGGGCGGACATCACATCCGCGCGGTGGTGGCGATCGTCGCCGCAACGGCTACCCGCACGCGCAGGTCGCAGTACCTGACCTGGGAGGACGTACCGCTCCCTGGGTCGCCCACAGCCTACGCCTAGTCGGTTGGGATGCCCGCATCCGACTCGTCTAGTCCTACTGCTCTCGTCGGTTCGCATTCGTCAGATCCGCACTAGTTGCTCGACGCATCCAACTCGGCGAGCCACTTCGCCGCATCCTCATCACCGAGTTTGGCGGCCTTCTCGAACCACGCGCGTGCCGCATCTAGGTCACCCGCCTCTTCGGCGAGCGCTCCAAGCCCATACATCGCAACCGGATCACCGAGTTTGGCGGCCTGCTCGAGCCAGACGCGTGTCGCATCCAGATCCCCCGCCTCTTCGGCGAGCACTCCAAGGTGGATCATCGCCTTGGGATCATCGAGTGTGGCGGCCTGCTCGTACCAAGCGCGTGCAGCATCCTCATCACTCGCCTCATAGGCGAGCAAACCAAGACTAGTCATCGCCTCCGGAACACCGAGTTTGGCAGCCTGTTCCCACCACGCGCGTGCAACATCTAGGTCACCCGCCTCTTCGGCGAGCGCTCCAAGATTGAATATCGCATCCGGTTGATCGAGGTTGGCGGCCTTCTCGTACCAGACGCGCCCCGCATCCAGATCACCCGCCTCATAGGCGAGCACTCCAAGACTAGTCATCGCATCCGGATCACCGAGTTTGGCGGCCTTCTCCCACCAGGCGTGAGCAGCATCCAGATCCCCCGCCTTTTCGGCGAGCACACCAAGACGGAACATGGCATCCGGATGATCGAGTGTGGCGGCCTGCTCGTAGCAGGTGCGTGCAGCATCCAGGTCACCCGCCTCTTCGGCGAGAAAACCAAGATAGAGCATCGCATCCGGATCACCGAGTTTGGCGGCCTTCTCCCACCAGACGCGTGCAGCATCCGTATCACCCGCCTCATAGGCGAGCTCACCAAGATCGGTCATCGCTTCCGGATCAGCAGTGGCAACAACATCATCCGAACTCTGCTGCTGCTGCTTCTTGAAGAGCCCCATCACGCGCCTCCTAGGTGGGTTCACCCTAGAGTCGATCCACACGGCATTTGGCTTACGCAGTGTATTGAATCGGACGCACGTGTGGAGGGGTATTGTCGGGTGATTGACCACACGGGGAGCTTGGTGCGTGCGCCAGAATCACTTCACTCACCAGTGGTCTTGCGCCGCTGCCAGGCCTCGATCGCAACGCGCTCAATCGCCTCCGTCGATAGTTCCCTCGTGACGCGCTCGGCGGCCTCGCTCTTTGGCATTGCCGACGTCTCATCGAGCCCGAGCGCCTGCAAGAGCTCTAGGCGACGCAACCCATAGACGATCCGCGCAGAGTGGGCCTTTGCCCGTGGCCGCGGCTTGCGCGTGCCGAACTTCTTCGACCGTGTCCGCAAGAAGAACCCGTTCTCCTGCTCCTCACAGACCCAGATCCCGCAGCGATCGCCGACGGTCGCGCGCACGCCCTCGACGTGCCGCGGCTCCGTCACGACGAGTACCTGGCGGAAGCGGTGGTCGTAGAGCGCGTACTGCTTGGCGAGGCGCTTCAGTGTGTCCTTATCCGACTTGATCTCGATTCCAGTCAGCACACCGTCGATCATCGCGACCATGTCCACGCGGCAGTTCTTGACGTTGATCTCATCGACCCATGGGATGCCGGCCTTGTCGAACTCGGCGTGGAGGCGGTCGCGGATGTCAGCGTCGTTCACGCGAGGTCCCACCCGTCGTCATCATCAATCGGCGTGTTCCGCGTGCTCCCGTCGAAGAGGCCTTCGGAGCGCCAGCGGTGTCGCTCTGGGCCGCAGCACTCGTAGTCGCACATGCTCCGAATGGTGTCGCTGCCGAAGCTAATGAAGGCGACGATCACACCTTCGGTGCCACACGTTGGGCAGATGCGCTCGTCGCTCATGTCGGCTCCTCCTTTTCCTTCATCCAGATCATCCGCACTCGTTGCTCGACGCATCCAACTCGGCGAGGTTGCTCGCCGCATCCTCATCACCGAGTGTGGCGGCCTGCTCCCACCACGCGCGTGCAGCATCCAGGTCACCCGCCTGTTGGGCGAGCACTCCAAGATTGTTCATCGCTTCCGGTTGATCGAGTGTGGCGGCCTGCTCGTACCAGGCGCGTGCAGCATCCAGGTCACCCGCCTGTTGGGCGAGCAAACCAAGACTATTCA
Source organism: Gaiellales bacterium (assembly GCA_038911065.1). Classification (GTDB taxonomy): domain Bacteria; phylum Actinomycetota; class Thermoleophilia; order Gaiellales; family F1-60-MAGs149; genus F1-60-MAGs149. Next base: position 37,271 of record JBCKBR010000002.1, read on the forward strand.
TCGCATCCGGTTGATCGAGTGCTGCGGCCTGCTCTAACCAGGCGCGTGCACCATCCAGGTCACCCGCATCTTCGGCGAGCACACCAAGAAGGATCATCGCACCCGGATCACCGAGGTTGGCGGCCTGCTCCCCCCACGCGCGTGCAGCATCCAGGTCACCCGCCTTTTCGGCGAGCACACCAAGAAGGACCATGGCACCCGGATGATCGAGTGTGGCGGCCTGCTCGTACCAGGCGCGTGCAGCATCCATGTCACCCGCCTCTTTGGCGAGCCCACCAAGATTGAACATCGCATCCGGATGATCGAGTGTGGCGGCCTGCTCGTACCAGGCGCGTTCAGCATCCAGGTCACCCGCCTCATAGGCGAGCCGCCCAAGATTAGTCATCGCATCCGGATCATCGAGTGTGGCGGCCTTCTCCCACCACGCGCGTGCAGCATCCAGGTCACCCGCCTCATAGGCGAGAACGCCGAGATTGTACATCGCCTGCGTTTGATCGAGTGTGGCGGCCTTCTCCCACCACGCGCGTGCAGCATCCAGGTCACCCGCCTCTTTGGCGAGCGCACCAAGACGATTCATCGCATCCGGATCATCGAGTGTGGCGGCCTGCTCTAACCAGGCGCGTGCACCATTCAGATCACCCTCCTCATGGGCGAGCACTCCAAGATTGAACATGGCATCCGGTTGATCGAGTTTGGCGGCCTGCTCGTACCAGGCGCGCGCCGCATCCAAGTCACCCGCCTCTTTGGCGAGCACACCAAGAAGGGCCATCGCAGTCGGATCATCGTGTTTGGCGGCCTGCTCCCACCAGGCGCGTGCAGCATCCCGATCACCCGCCTGTTCGGCGAGCCCACCAAGTTTGGTCATCGCCCCCGCGCAACCATCATCGGCGCCCTGACGAAGCCACGAGCACGCTGCCTCAACGTCACCCTCATCTAGGGCGCTTTCCACGAGCGCCCACATCGCATCGCTACTTCCACGCTCGGCGTTGCACTCCAACATATTCTGCCACGCACCCTCATCGCCACTCAAGATGGCTTCCATGTCGATACCAGACATCCCCATCGGAGGGGGCCATCTTCCAGCCTTTTCCAACCACGCCCGGTACGCCTTCTTGTCGCCGGCGTCGTAGGCGAGATCTGCGAGATTTTCCATCGCGTCATAGGCGCCGTCATACGCGTCGCTCGTGTCTGCGGCCTTCTGCCACCACGAGCGGGCTCCATCCATGTCCCCCGCCTCCTTGGCGAGGTCTCCGAGGTGGAGCATTCCCGTCGCGGCACCGAGGTCTGCAAGTTGTCCCCACCATGAGCGCGCCGCATCCACGTCGCCCAGCTTGTCGGCAAGATAGCCGAGCTTATACAGCCCAGTCGTATCGCCGTGCTCTAGAGCCTTCAGGTACCACTCGCGTGCCTTATCAAAATCGGCTTCTTCACTCTCGAACCGTACGCCGAGACCAACCATCGCGCCTGCGTGGCCGAGCGCTGCCGCCTTCCCAAACCACTCACGTGCCGCAGCAGTATCGTTCACATAGAGCGCGAAATCTCCAAGGTGGTCCATCGCGTCTGCGCTGCCAAGGTCTGCGGCCTGCTGATACCAGTTTCGCGCCGCATCCTTATCACCCGCCTCATAGGCGAGCCCACCAAGTTTGATCATCGCTTCCGGATCATCAGGCGCAACATCATCATCCGAACTCTGCTGCTTCTTGAAAAGCCCCATCACGCCCCCGCCTACTTAGTGTCCCACTAGTAGTCGCGCACGGCGGGCAGCACCTTACACAAAATGCCGAGTGTAGAGCAGGGCGGACATCAGATCCGCGTGGTTGTGCATAGCGTTGAAAACAGCCGCATCTGCTCCACAGTCGTGGCTCTTGTTTGCAACAATGCGCGGTCCGCAACGACAACCGCCACACACTGCGCTTGGCACTCAGCTAGGGCGAAGTGAAACGCGGCGCGGTGCTTGAGGCGATATCGCGCCGCCTGTGAAGAGCTGATGGTCGAAGACCTCGCAGCTCGCGACGAGCGCTAAGCGTCTCGGCGAATTGCCTCGACGATCTTGCGTACGACTTCATCGTCATCCGCGGCGAGCGATTTAAGGAGATCGGGCGAGAGCAGCTTGCCGGCCGTGCGAACGAGCTCGCGACGTGCTGTGAAGATGCGGCTTGAGGCCAGTGCTTGTTGCGCGTCGGCGTGAAGCAGTGGGGCCTTCTTCGCAAGCGCCCGAGGGACGTCTACTGAACGGTGTTCGGCGAGCGCGACTTGTTGAGCGGGGGTAAGCGACTTGAGAAGTGCATCGTCGGCGATGATCGCTAGTAGGTCGCCTTGGTCCTGTGCAGCAATACGGGCGTCAACGTCTCCTGTTCCGGATTGTGCGGCATTCGCTTTGCGGGGTCTCTTCGCTGCTGCAGAGGGCGTTCGCTTGGTGGGGGCCGGCTTCGCGGTGCTCCACGAATTGACGATCTTGGACACGCCTTCGTCATCGTCATCCTCGAGGATCGTGCGCGCTTCGTCGCAGAGTGCAGCTGGTCCGATGCTGGCTAGCGCACGGCGGGCGACGAATAGTTTCGACTTCGCGATCGCGACTTGCGTCTCTGGAGCAAGCGTTGCGGCCTTGGTGGCAAGTGCCCGCGCGGACTTGGGGTCGGCCCGACGTACGAGATCAGCCTGTTGCTGAGGTGTTGCAGCGAGAAGAAGGTCGTTGTTTGCAATCACCGCCTGAATGGTGGCTGCATCGGTTGCTGCCATCGCATCCGCGAATGCATCGTCTGACATCGACGCACGCGTGGCATGACTAATGGCAATGGAGCTCGCTCGTGGCTCGCGGTTCTGCTCTCGTAGGATGGCCTTGACCTTCCGACTCGTGCTGGCCTCAAGCATACGGATAATCTCGTCGGGGAGAACATCACGGTTGCGTGCGAGTGCCTCCTCGACAGCCCATTTGTCGCCCTGACGCGCAGACGTGACCGAGTCCCATCCTCGGGAGGCGATCTGTCCCGTGTTCCATCCGAGGAGGCTGCGGATGCTCGCGGGCGACGTCAGCCGAAGTGCCTCGGGGTTAGTTGCGATGGCGATGACGAGTTCGGTCATGCCATCGAACTCCTTCGAAAGCTTGTAGCGGGAACTAGTGGCCGTCGGCTCTAAGACGCGTGTGGTGAGAACATGCTCGACAAGGTCGGGCCATGCAACGCGGTCGCTCACGTACCTGATGACCGCATTCAGGGTCATGGCATCGACTTGTTCTCTTGATACGCCACTAGCGTGTTTGTTGGTGTCGGCCCCCGTTGTCGTCAATATGGCTTCGCGCCCTTGAATAGCCGCGGCGACGCGTGGGTTTGAGTGGGCACGAAGCTTCTTCCGATCCATCTCGCTCAGAGCGTCATAGCGTTGTTCGACGAGAAGTGTCGCGGATTCCGGAAGCAGTCCCCGTATGAATATGCGCTTTGCGTGTGGGGTCATCGCCGGAAACGAGGACAGCATGAGCTTCTGAATCCGAACCAGTTCCCTCCGCCGAGCAGAACGTTCGTCCGCCAGATCGTCGCCCCAGGAATGTCCCTTCGTGGTGACCCACGTCGAAACTTCGGTCACCAGGTTCTGGAGTTGGTTTGGGAGATATCCAGCGCTTTGCAGAACGAGATCGAGCGAGCGATCCTTCCCACGGTGGCGGGCCTGAATTTCCTCGCGGAATTGATCGCTGCTGAGAGCGGCAATCTCAGTGAGTTCCGCGGGAAGTGCCTGTGGATCGCCAGGACGAGAGTTGGTTGGTCTCTCATCGGCGCTCTTGTCAACGTTTGCGGCAGCGCGCGCTGCTTCCGCTTGATGCTTGTCGGCAAGTTGGCGCACTGCCTTTGGAAGGTCTCGTCGGGCCGCTACGGCCGTCCTGATTCGTAACTCCGGATCTGTGGCGAGAGCCTTGATGAGCGAATTGAATCCCGAGCCCGTGATGTTTTTGAGATCTGGGCGAGTTGCGACGGTGTGCCTGACGCGCGGATCGGCATCCTCGGCGAGCTGTGTCATGACGCGCTTGGCATGCTTGTTGTCGGACGGAATGAGTAGCGCGGCTAGGAGTTTGCTGGCAGGTTTGAAGCGTTCGATACGCGCCGTCACTCCGCCTGCTGGGAGTTTTGATGCGTTGGAGCTCAGCACGGTGAGGGCAACGACATCGTCCTCGTCTCCGAGCAATTCGTCTGCGATCGCTTTGGTGATATCACCGCGCTCGGCAATAGCTTCGCGTACATACGGATCCGAGTGTCGAGCGAGGTGCGAGATCGCAAAGCGCGGGAGGTCTGATCGCTCGGCCAGCAGAATGTGTGTGGCATTTGATAGATCGAGGAGCGAGCGAACCGCATCGTCGTCGATGTCGAGTCGTTCGATGAGAGCGCGTCGCGCCCATGCGAGTGCTGTCTCGCGATCAGCGACTTCTGGGTCCTGGTTCGCCGCCACAGAACTTTCGGTGATGCGTAACAGTTCGACGGCGGTCGGAACAGGCTGGGAGCGAATAGCGGAGAGCAGCACGACGATGCTTGGATCGTGCGCTGCTTGGAGTACCAGCGTATTCGGAGCGTCAGGTCGTCGAACAATGCGGCTCCGGACGATGGCATCACGGTGCGACGCTAGGCGCTTGAGATAACTCGTGTCGAGCTCGTCGTGCGCTGCTCGCCATCGTTCGCGGTACGGAGCGCGCGTACGGTCACGGGTCATTCCCTCGATGCTGTATGCGGTGTCATCCTGAATGCGCCGATCAGGTGCGAGTTCTGCGAACTCGGATGGGCATGCCCGCGACACGGCGGCAGCTGTGCGTGGTGATCGGTCGCGAGCAAGCGCGGCGAGTACTGGACGATCGGCATCCCAGGCGTGCTTGACCGCGAAGGCGAAGCGGACATCAGGGCTCTTGTGCGTTGCGAGCGACTCGTGCGCGGCAGTGGGAAGTTCCTCACGAGCACAGATCGCTATCGCTACATCCGGCTTTGCGAATCGGGCGAGCGCTTCAATCGCCTGATCTGGCGCGGCCTCAATCTTGGCGAGTGCCTCGAGGACCGGATGAAATGGGTGTGTCGCGATAGTTTCCAGTGCAGCTGATGACAACGCTCCGCGCTTTAGGAGCGCATGGAAGGCGATATCAGCGCGATGTGGGGGCGACCATGAGTGGGTACCAGGGCGCGAACCGCTGCGCCATCCGAGAAGCGGCAGCGAGAGATCCGCGGGCAGTTCTCGCCGCATGGCGAGGTCAATCTTTCCTTGGAATCCCGAAGCCGTTGCAATGCGCCGGGCAATGAGGCGCGGCAGCGAGGGCACGCTTGTGGCAAGGCTCTCAAGCCAGAATGGCCACGCTCCCTCCGCTCCGTGCTCGCCAAGACAAGTCCTCAACGCGAGCGCCGGCATTGCATACTCGTCTTCCGGCGAAATTGCGACGCTCCGACCATCAACGATCGCAGCCGTGATCTCGTACCACGCGCGTGCAGCATCCAGATCACCCTCCTCATGGGCGAGCAAACCAAGATTGGACATCACATCCGGATCATCAGGCGCAATAACATCATCCGAACTCTGCTGCTGCTTCTTCTTGGAAAGCCCCATCACGCCCTCTCCTACCTGGTGTCCTACCAGTAGTCGCGCACGCCGTGATGGCTGCTACGGAGTTCGCGGTGTGAATCTATCACGACCCAAGTCGTAATCATCATGCTGTTACGATCTAAGCATGGCTGCCTCTTTGCCATCGTCTGCGCGCCCGTTAGATCAACTCGACAAGACGCTCGGATTCGTCCGCATGGCGAGGGAGTACAAATGAAGGTTTGTACAGCGTGCTGGGAGTACGTCAGCAAAGACGTATGCGACTCGTGTGGCGACGACTCGGAGTTGAGTGACGAGTCGGATCTCATCGCCGCTCAACGAGTACTGCTTTGGATGTTTAATGATGGCGAGGACCTCGTCGCAGCCTTCATTAGCGACGTTTGCGACTGGGACAAGGTGACTGAGGATGATCTCGGCGAAGCAGCGACATGGCGCTCCTTTCGCACGTACGTAGAGCGAGCGCGGCGACCGTTGACGCAGCTTCCGGACGGAACACGAATCGACGATCCGTCGATCGGGTCTTGGGTCATCGACGACATCCTCCGCGAACATGCTGACATCCTTCGCAGCATCGATTGATGACCGTGAGTGAAGAGCACTTGATCAGCCGTTATGATGAGTCAATATTCAGTGGTCACCACCCGTGGTCGGCCGGCCGATGATTGCGGGATTCTCGGCGGCTTCTGTGACGACATACTCGATCAGTGCAAGTGGATCAGCGCGAGTCTCAACGACCGTCCGCGGCTCCTGCACCGTCACCAGTGGCAAAGCCCCCTGCAAGATCAAGCTCCCCTCGAAGGGGAAGTGGGTGGTGGCGATCACGCCGAAGAAGAACGGCAAGACGGGCAAGCCCGCAACGAAGACCATCAAACTCTGAGTATCGTGCGGGCATGGTGATCCGACCCGCCACTTCAGATGAGTGATGCTAACTCCAACGAGGGCATCCAGCAGACCTTCCTCAACGACCTGATCACAGCGGTCGGCGGTGGCATCAAGACCAAGCATCAACTTGCCGTGGCGCTCGGGCAGAAGTATCAGATTGATACTCGTGCGATCAACCAGTGGCTCTACCGCTACGAGGGGTCGTACTTTGCCAAGGATCGATCACCTCAGGACGGCCTGCCAAGCTGGTCGTTGATCAATGCGCCGACGGCCCGGCTTGAGCGCTCGCGGTCCGAGGCTTCGCCAACAGAATGCCCGATCAATATCCGAAAGGAACGGTGGGAGCGGCTGCGCACGTGGCAGCGAGATGCCATCGTTGCGTGGCTCAAAAACGATGAGCGGGGAATCGTTGAGGCGGTGACGGGCGCGGGCAAGAGCGACGTGGGGATTGCGCTGGCTGAGCACTACCTCAACGCCGGCTCGCGCGTAATCGTGCTCGTGCCGACGAACACCCTGAAGGCTCAATGGGCGGGCAGGCTGCACGAGGACGTGTGTGATCACCTCGGAATCAGCGTCGAGGAGATTTCGGCAACCACCTCAAGCGCGTGGCAGCGAGCTCGCGTGATTGTGGCGCACCCGACCACGGTTGCGCGAGCGCTCGAGTCGGGGCGACTCGACCCAGACACGGTCGGGCTCCTGATCGCAGACGAAGCGCATCATTACGGCGCAGCGTCTTGGCGGAATGCTCTCGGGGACGGCTTCGGCGCGCGCCTCGGCCTCTCAGCCACGATTGATCGTGCCGACGAGAGTTACGACGACGTGCTCGACCCGTATTTCGGTGGGATCGTTTACACGTTGGATTTCCAGCGCGCATACGGGTTCAAGCTGCTCGCACCATTCCGGCTGGCGTATGTCGGATGTGAGTTTGACGAGGACGAGCGGGCGATGTATGACGCGGCCGCAGCGAGGCACAAGACCGCACGCAAGAGCCTGCTCAAGCTCTGTCCCGATCTCGAGAGTGTTGAGGGCTCGGGATTCTTCGCAAAGGTCTCGCGTCTTGCCAAGTCACCCGATAACAAGCAGGTCGGTATGGCGGCTGGCGCGCTGCTGTCGGCGATCACCGAACAGCGTTCTTTGCGGGCATCGTGCTCGGGCAAACTGCGTGCGTTACCGGAGGTTCTCCGCGTCACGGAGTACCGCCATAGCGCCATCGTTTTCGCCGGCACCATTGCTGCTGCGCAGAAGGCGAAGGATGCCTGTGATGCGATTGGAGTGTCGGGGAGGCAGATCACCAAGGACACGCCGCAGTTGGAGCGAGGGCGGATTCTCAAAAAGTTTCGCGGCGGCTCGGTTCGCGTGCTGATCGGACCGCAGACGCTCGACGAGGGCCTCGATGTGCCCGAGGCTGATCTTGGCATCGTGATCAGCGCGAGCCGTTCCCGCCGACAGATGGTTCAGCGCTTTGGTCGTCTACTCCGCAAGAAGGCTGAAGATCGCGATGCTGCCATCGTGGTGCTGTACGTCATTGATACGAACGAGGACCCGACGCATCCGAGCCGGGACGGCTTCATCGAGGACCTTGAGGATCTCTCCACGCCCGATTGCAAGACGTTTCGAGCGGATACGGAAATGCGACAGTTGGTCGCATATCTCATGCCGTAGGGAGCTGGCTGGAACACCACCTACGCGCCTGGCACTAGGTGTTCTCAACCTCCCGCTTGCGCCGCTGCCCCGCCTCACCAATACCCCGCTCCCGCCATACCACGCGCGTGCGGGGCGACGGGAGCGGGGTGGTGGTGCTTACTCGGTCTGCTCGTCCGCCGGCAGTGCATCCGTTGTCCACTCATTCGCCGGCCATGTGTCCACCGACAGCTCGTCTGCCGACAATTCCAGCGGCTTGGGCGGGCTGTAGCCGCGCATTCCGCGAATACCGGTCGCCGGGGCGGGTGGCACGCGTGGAATCGTCATCTCGCCGATCGTGCGGTCGTAGTCCTGGGGGTCGCAGACGAGCTCGTTGATGAGTCTCGGTCCGGGCTTTGCCGGCGCGAAGCTGCAGATCGCGACGAGGACTTCGATCGTGTTGCACCACGCGCTGGTTGCCTGTTCGAGGTGCGTGCGGAGCACGGCGACGGGCTGTGACTCGTCCACATCCTTGAAGAACACGGGTATCAGCACCTGGTGCTGCGTGTAGGCGTAGTTGAGGCGCTGGTTCGAGCGGTTGTACAGCCACTGCACGGCCTCAACGGAGAGGCCGGGGTAGTGGTCTGCACGCGGCCGAAAGGGCGCGTCAGGGTTGACGGGGGGTGGAGTCTGGTTAGGCACGAGGGGGTTCTCCTCTGGAAAGCCACTAGGCGTCTGCAGGATGCGGACGCATGGGTAGGTCGCGGCTGGTCACGCACCGCTTACGCGCGATTGTTCGCGTGAGTATTGTGTAGTGACGATGACGCAGGACCTTGGACAGATCGAGCACGTCGATCCGCGTTCGTACTGGAAGAATGAAGCGCACGACTTCACGCCTTGGCTTCGGGAAAACATCGGGCTTCTCGCGGCGGCGCTCGGTCTGGAACTCGATCCTGCCGTGGATAGTGAGGTTGCGGTGGGGCCGTTTTCTGCTGATCTTGTCGCGACCGACCTTTCGACCGGAGCCATTGTTCTTGTTGAAAATCAGCTTGAACAGACCGACCATTCTCACCTTGGGCAACTGATCACCTACGCAAGTGGTTTGGGTGCGACTGAACTCATCTGGGTGACACCGACGATGCGGGATGAGCATCGTCAGGCCATGACGTGGCTCAACGAGAACACGAGCGAGGACGTGCGGTTCTACGGCGTCGAGGTCGAGTTGCTCCGCATTGGCGATTCGCCACTCGCGCCTAATTTCAAGGTCGTCGTTGCTCCAAGCGAGTGGCAAAAGGCGGGGAATGCGGCCAAAAAGGGAACGATGTCTGAGCGCAATCAGCGTTACCGCGAGTATTGGGCCAGAATGCTCGAAGATTTGCGAGAGCGTGATCCCGCGTTCACAAGCTTGGATCCCAAAAATGCGCCGGCTAGGGGCTGGATGGCTTTCACGCTAGGACGAAGTGGCATCAGTACAAATCCGGTGTTTGGCTGGGAGAAAGCTGGCTACCGCATGCGCGTCGAGGTGTACATCAACCTTGGGGAGCAAGATCAGTGCAAGCACGCATTTGATGGTCTGTACGCTCAGAAGTCTGAGATCGAGAGCGAACTAGGTCAGGCACTCGAGTGGACCCGCCGCGACGACATTCGGGTCTCGAGGATCTATCTGGCTAAGGCAGGCAGAATTAATGATGCTGACGATCTACTCGCTGAACACCGCGATTGGATGATCACGAGCCTCATTGCGCTGCGCAAGGCGTTCGCGCCGCGCGTCAAGGCGCTGTCCTTATAGTTTCGAGTGTATGATTCAGCGTGAGATGTTGGGGCGAATTGCATACTCCGGTGCCGTTGTAGGTGCGGTGGCAGTGGCCGCATGGAGTGTTCTCTTTGCGACGTCGCCATCGCCAGTTCTAGCTCAAGATGTCGCTGCGATTTCGCCGCCGGCAAGTTCGACTGTGAATGACAGTGATTTGGTCACGTTTTCGTGGTCGCCAGATAGTGGTCAGGATCAGTTCAAGATCATCTTTTCACAGATAAATTGGTCGAGTTGGAGTATGTGGGATGCCTCGCTATACAAGACGTCTTGGATTTTTGGCACATCGCGCCTTGTGCGGCCAGACTTTGAGGGGCTGAGCGTGGGAACCTGGTACTGGCGCATCTGCGCTGCGTGGTCGTCGGACGGCCTCTTCCCGACTTGCTACTTGACTTCGGCTGGGGGAGTCCTTGATGTGGTGACGGCAGAATCCATCGTTGCGTCGAATGCGCCTCTTAGCCTTGCGGCTGCGAAGCAAGGCGCTCGCTGGGTTGGCATGCGCAAGTTTCGCGGCCGGTATGTTGGGGCTGTGTGCGTGAAGCACTCCGTGTCTCAGGCACTCTGCTACGTCCGCATGAAACGGAATGGCAAGGGGTATGCGCGATACGTGTACCTGTCCAATGATTCGTATGGTGATCTCTCGTACTCGCTGACCGGTTTCTAGCGCCTAACCGAAGCGCTGTGTCGTTAAATCGATTCGCTCATGCGAGAAGGCTTGCTTGATACCCGCGCGTAAGCCAGCCACGAAGCAGGCTGGGGCTTGTTATTTCATGCCGCGCGAGCACCTCATGGCCGGCGTCAATACGGGCAAGGACACTGCGGTGATGCTCGATATCTTCACGGTCCCGATTGGCGTGATTGGCGACGGTGTGGGAGCTCGGGCTCCGGTAGGAGCAGGGTATTGACACTTCGTTCGTATCATGATGTCCGGTTGGATACGATGGTGGCGAGCAGTAATGGAGGGTGTGGACTGTGGCCGACCTTGCTGAGGGAACCGAATTCGCCGGGTACGTGATTCGAGAACGGATCGGTCGCGGAGCGATGGGCGTTGTCTATCGCGCCGAGGACCCGAAGCTCTCTCGCGAGGTTGCCCTTAAGGTCGTTGCAGAGCATTTGGCCGAGGATGATCAGTTCCGTGCGCGTTTTGCTCAGGAGGCAAAGGCTGCCGCTCGCGTTGAGCATCCGGGTGTTGTTGCGATCTACCAGACCGGCGAGGAGAACGGAATTCCGTTTCTCGCTATGCGCCTGATTCGAGGGCGAGAGCTCTCGCAGGTCCTCGCTGAGCGCGGCAAGATCCCTGTCGCGGAAGCCGTTCGCATCCTCACGCCGATTGCTGAGGGGCTTGATGCGGCACACGCTGCAGGCATCGTGCATCGCGACGTGAAGCCCGCGAACATCCTCGTGCCCAATGATGGTTCGCCTGCCGTGCTCGTCGATTTCGGGATTGGTCGCGTGATGCAAGGCACGCGAGCAACACAAACCGGCAGTTGGGTTGGGACGGTTGATTACGTCGCGCCGGAGCAGATTCGAGGCGCGGATGTTGACGGTCGCGCAGATCAGTACTCGCTGGGCTGTGTCCTTTACGAGATGGTTGAGGGCAAGCCACCATTCGAGCGTGGAGACGCGATTCAGACGATGTTTGCGCACGCGAGCGAGGATGTTCCGCTGAGTTCGGTGGATGAGCCGGGGGTGCGCGCTGCGTTCAACCGCGCTTTGGCGAAGGACCCCGATGCTCGCTTCCAATCCTGTGCTGAGTTGGTCGCGGTAGCTAGCGGCACGCGACGTGCCGACGCGATACCTCTGACAAGCGGCAAGACCGGTACCGTTATTGCCTCAGGGTCGCCTCGAATGGCTAAGGCCGTCACCACGAATTCATCTCCTGCTGCTGCGAGCGAGACCGAAGTGCGTGGGGGACGCAAATCACCAGGAAGTGGCAGGAAGTGGCTACTTGCAGGCATTGGTGCGGCAGCGGTTGTCGCTATCGCTGCCACGATTGGCTTCGTGGCGTTCTCGGGCGGTGGTGCCGACAATGCGCAAAGTGCGGTTTCCGCGACCACGACAGAGCAGCCCATCACGACCGCCGTGGATCCAGCACTCGTCAAGCTCAGGGCGATTGACGCGCGCTACCGAACTGCCGCATCGCGATTCCAAGGGGAGATTAATACGGATTTCGAAGGGGAGGCGGATACGCATTACAAGGCTGCTCAGCGTGAGTGGAAGGCTTGCAAAGCCTCGGGGGATAGCCAATGCACGTGGGATACGTGGGTGCAATACGCACGGTGGATGAAATCGCAGCACAATCAGCTCGCTGGAATCCTGCGAACGGCGCAGGAGCAAGCAGCCATTGCGGGCATTTGTCAAGACGGCTATGACAATCCGCTTCAGTACCACGACAAGATGGCTCTGCTCCAACAAGAGTCTATCAACGCCACTATCGCGAGAGACAATGATCGCGTTGGTGTCACAGATAAAAGGATCGGCGCGGCTACAGATTTATATGTGCTGCCAACCTGCAATCCGTGAGGGTGGTACTGACTACTCCTCGGATGAGGTCCTAAAGAATTTGGTGTTCGCAAGGAGCAGTTCGATGCGAGTGATGGATTAGGACATATCACGCCCCAGCTGTTACGTGGATCCATGCAGAAATGTTGGTGTCATTAGGGCGAACGCTTCAGCCGTGTATTTTTTTACGACATTGACCCCCTGCTGGCTGAGCACATTGAACCTATACGCGCAGCTAAAGGTCTCGCCAAACGACTTTGGCACGCCATCAAAGCAGAACTTATCTATGTCTTCGTCCGTAGCGTAACCAAACTTGTTTAATCCCCACGTGACCATTGCCACCGCTCGTTTTGCTTGTTCGAGCCCATTGGGCGTGGAAGATCCCGACACCGTTGCGCACACGTCGAGCGCTTTGGTTGCTTTGTCTAGTTGGCCGAACGTTAAGAGGAGACGAGTGCTTCCGCTTGGCTCGCCAGCTTTGTGGGTGCGCGCACTGTGCATGCCCCTTTTAACAGCGAGAACAGCTTGATCGCACGATGGGGTTATGCCTGACGCGCTGGTCGCGGCGGTTGTGGTTGTAGTCGCATTAACCCCTAGATCCGCCGCGCTCGTTGCGTTTCCTGATTGCGCTGAAGAGTTGGTGTTCTTACCCTGGACTACAAAGAATACGAGTGCAATGGCGATCAGCATTGCGCTGACTCCGCAGGCCGCGATCACGGCCCTCCGCCTACGTTTTTGCGTTTCCGCGCGCGGCTCAGTCGTGCTGTTAGGCATACTCGCCTTGCTCGGTTCACCAATGATCGTGCCCGTCCGCCCAACCTTCGAAGTGACGACGGTCCCCGTTGGACCCACCGCTGAAGTCGGCGCCGTGCTTCCGCCGGCAGCGCCAATGAGATCGCTGCTCGTGATGAATCGTTCATCCGGATCCTTGCTGAGCCCGCGAGTGAGGGCTGCTTCGACGGCGTATCGTTGGTCCTCGCGTAGGCGTGTAAGAGGAGGCGGTGCTTCGCTTGCGTGGGCGAAGAGCGCTTGGATCGTGTCGGCTCGTCGGAAGGGTGGTTGTCCCTCGATCGCTTCGTACAGCACGCACGCGAGGGCGTACTGATCAGATCGCCCGTCTACGTCTGCACCGCGGATCTGCTCGGGTGAGACGTAGTCAACGGTTCCAACCCAGGATCCGGTCTGCGTCGCGCGAGTGGATTGGGAAACGCGGCCAATCCCAAAATCGACGAGCACCGCAGGCGCGCCATCATCGGGCACGAGAATGTTTGCTGGTTTTACGTCTCGATGGACGATCCCCACTGCATGAGCGGCGTCGAGACCCTCGGCAATCGGCCGTAATAGGCTGATCGCATCAGCCGGAGAGAGTGGCCCGCGCTGCTCGAGGATCGTGGCGAGATCGCTGCCACGAACGAGGCGCATGGCGATGAAGGGGATCCCGTTCTCTTCACCGGCGGCGTGAATTGTGATGACCGAGGGATGCTCAATGCGCGCTGCAGTACGGGCTTCCTGGACGAATCGTTCGCGGAAGGCGGGATCTTTGGCGATGTGGTCGGCGACGACTTTGAGCGCTACTTCACGATCGAGACGTGGGTCGCGTGCTCGGTAGACGACACCCATGGAGCCCTCGCCGATCACCTCGATGATCTCGTAGCCGGCGAAACTAGATCCGAGTGGGAGCACGGTCATCGAATGCCTTGTCTACAGGGTTGAGAGCCACGGAAAACGCTCGTGCGTGGCAGCGTTGGAGGGCAGGACCTTGAGGCCGTACGTTGAGAGCTTGGCTCCGGCCGGTCCGCGACTGAGACGAGGTGCGAGGGTAGCGAGGAATGGGGGAGTCGAGTCGCTTGCGGTCCTGAATGCCTGTGCCATCGCAGAGACTGCAATGTCGGCGAGTTGAAGTAGTGGCTGGCTGTTCTCGTTCGTGATGTGGGGCGCTGTGGTCGCGAGACCGCGCCAATTGGTCCTCGTTCGTTGGCGTCGCAGCAGATCGAAATACGTTGCGAGCTCTCCCTTCTGCATTCCCACCATGTGAGCGGCATGGGTGGAAACCCGCGAGGCAGGCGCGCCATGCCAGGAGAGACGTTCTTGCATGAGGCGTAGCGAGTAGCGGTACATACGGTTTCGCTCGTCAAGGCCGTCGGCAGCGAGGGCTGATTTGTTGATGAGGACACCCACAATCGTGATGAACTCAGCTTGGCTCAGAGTGGCCACTGCGGCCTCACGGTGTGCCGGCTTCATTGAGTTGAAGTGAAGACGGTGACCTGCTTGGCGCCCGGTGACGCGCCGAATCGCATCGAGCAGTTCATAGGCACGCGGCAAGTCGGCGTCGTTCAGGAGGACAGCACCGAGTGCAAAGAAGAGCGAACTCTTGGCTAGACGATTTGGGTCGCCTGACTCATCCACGAAAGCGGACTTCGGACTCACGACGGGCGGGTGCTCTTTGGGGTGAGACATGAGAACAGATAGTCCTCGTCCAGATACAGCTTCTTCTCTACCATGTCCTCGTATTCTTTATCGATGGCGCGAATGGTCGAATCATCGGCGTTGTCCCCCAATGCCTCGTAGCGCTTCGAGAGGTACTCGGCTTGCCGGTCATACCCGGCTACTGCGCCTTTGATGTGCTTGTGGCATGAATTTGAGAGTTCGTTCCACGAATTTGTTGCCACCAATGCACTGAGTGCAGAGACCATTTCGCGGGATCGCTTTCGAACATGCTGAATGTCGGTGTACTTCGCGATGCAGGTCTTCACGGTCGTCTCGGAGGATGCTCCGTAGTCAAAACTGCCGCCGACCAAAGCGTAACAACTAACTGCAACGCTATTCAAAAGCTGGGTGGTGTACCGCGCGCGGTAATACGCTACGAGGGCGGTGTCTCGTGCCGTCGCGTCCTCGGAGGGAATATCCCAATTTGGTGCCGGTTGGCATGACGTGAGGACGCTGTAGGCGTTGACGTCGTAGGGGTTCGCGTCGCCGGAGGCAAATGGCGTGCGATATCGAATATCCGCCAGTGCGGTTCTGCTGTTGTCGGTAGAGGGGTAGCCTTCTTGGCGATCAATCCGGATTGCCTTTAGCCACCGCTCCAGCTGGGATTGGCCATCTGTCGACCATTTTTCGATTGCGGCTCGGCAATTTTCAGGGCTCCCTGCGCCCGCTTCCTCAAGGAGCGCTGGGATTGTCGCTGCCGAATCGTGAGCGCCTGCCAATAGTCCACGTTGTTCAGCATTGAATGATGGTGAAAGTTGGCACTCGTAACTTTTTTTGGAGTCCTTCGCCTGGCACTTGTTGAAATTCGCATTAAACTGGCGCATTCGCCTTGCAAAATCGGCTTGCGCGTCGAATGCGGCTTGGAGCGCGTTCAGTGTCTTGGCCTTGGCTGCCGCGGCATCTGAAGCTGTGGGTGTGGTTGATGCCGAGGGACTCGTTGGGGCTGGGTCGTTGCCTTGGAAAAGGAAGATGCCGACGCCGATGAGGCCGACGACAGCGACGACTGCTCCCGCAACGATGAGACGTTTTGTGCGTGATTTAGCCTGTTGCGTCGGGGGTTGTTGCTCCGTGCTCGTAGACGCCGCAGTCACTTGAGCGCCAACAGAGGGCGTTACCTGCGGAAGCGTCGACGACGACTCGTGAGCGACGAGGCCAAGACCGGCGGCGGCGGCCATCGCATTGATCATCGCTGCGGAACCAGCGAAACGGTGGCCTGGTGCCTTCGACAGCGCGCGCGTCATCGCGGCGTCCAATTCTGGTGTCGCGCTCGGTACGTGATCACGCAGGCTCGGCGGTGCATCGTTGACCTGCGCGAACAGCGTCTGCATTGGCTGGTCGCGACGGAACGGCGGGGCGCCGGTGAGGGCCTCATAGAGGACGCATGCGAGCGCGTACTGGTCGGTGCGCCCGTCTACGACGCCCGTCGCGATCTGCTCTGGTGCTGCGTAGTCAACGGAGCCGACGAACTGGCCGGTCTGGGTTATGCCAGCCTGGCCTTGCGCCTTAGCCAGGCCGAAGTCCGAGAGCAGAACCTCACGCGCTGGCGAGTCGGGCTCGGCGATCAGGATGTTCGAAGGTTTGACGTCGCGGTGAACGAGGCCGCGCTTCGATGCCGCATCGAGCGCTTCCGCCACAGGCGTGAGCAGGCGAATCGCCTCATCGACGGTGAGCGGTCCCTTCCGCTTGAGGTAGGTCCCGAGATCCTCGCCGTCCACGAGGCGCATCGCGATAAAGAGCGTCCCGTCGGACTCATCAACCTCGAAGATCGGGATGATCCCGCGATGATCGACCGCGGCTGCAGCGCGAGCCTCGGCGATGAAGCGGTCCCGATAGTCCTGATTCTCTGACAGGTGCGAGGAGACGACCTTGAGCGCGACCGAGCGATTGAGCCGCTCGTCGCGTGCGCGGTAGACGACGCCCATGCCGCCACGGCCGAGCACGCCTTCGACGATGAATGCGCCAACCTTGTCGCCCGACTGCAGTTCAGCCATGAACGCCCCTCTCCGTGTAGATAGTAACAAGCGTGATGGCACAAATTGCGCGCGACAGATATGGCGTTAGTATCCACGAATAGTTGCCGTTGGTACAAAGCGAGATTGGTCTGACTAGTAATCCCCTCAACTGGGTAATTGTGCGACCCGATGGCACTCGTGTGCCCATTGATCGCGCCCTCGTGGTCGGCCGCTTGCCGGATTGCGATGTGGTCGTGGCCGATGGGCTCGTGTCGGGACGGCATCTGCGTGTGGAGCCCGCACTCAACGGCGTTCGCATCGAGGACCTCGGTTCCTCAAACGGTACGTTCGTGGATGGTGTAAGGATGGTTGCGCCGCACGTGCTTTATGCGGACGCCACGCTTGCATTGGGAGCCGCTGCGATTCGGATCATCAATCCGAAACCGACGCCTGAGCTGGCGGCGAGTTTCATCGTCGTTCGTTCAGGTGCGGCCACGGGATTGGCTACTGAGATTGTGGTGGGCGCTGATCTATTGATCGGTCGCGCAGACGAATGCGCCGTGGTACTCGACGACCTGCTCGTGTCAAACCAGCATCTTCGTGTGCGGCGGCCTGTCGCCACCGAAGGCGGCGAGATCCTGATCGAGGATCTCGGATCGGCGAATGGCACGCTGGTTGACGGTGAGGTGCTGTCGCCCGGGACGCCAACAACGGTTGGACATGGGACGTCGCTTCAACTTGGCGACACGCAGCTGGTTGTCTCAGGCACACGCACGCCCCCGGTTCAGCGCAGGGAGACCGTGATCCGCACCGTGCCTGCAGAGTTACGGGCTGCCGCGGCGGTTGCCACCGGTGCTGCAAGCGCGTCGAGCGCGCCATCGCAAGCGAGTTCTGGTCGACGCTCGCGCACGCCGCTGCTTGTTGGTAGCGCAGTCATCGCCGCACTCCTCGTCGTCGGCGTTGTGGCGTTTATGGCGACGCGTGGCAGCAGTGGCACAGTCGAGTCTGTGGTGCGTGACGAGTCGCCTGCAACAGTGCAGATCATCACGGACCTCTCCGACGGGGTGGCCTCGGGTAGTGGCGTCGTCATTGATGCGAACGCTGGCCTTATTCTTACCAATGCCCACGTCATTGCCGGCGGTAACTCGTACAAGATCCGGCGTACCACGGATGGCAAAGAGGTGCCGGCCCAACTCGTTGCATCGATGCCTTGCGATGATCTTGCGCTCCTGCAAGTTGTGGCCGAATCGGATCGGGTCGGTCTGCGCACCGCCGCGTTTGCCGAGCCCGGTTCGCTCAACCAGGGCGAGTCGGTGGTGGCGCTCGGCTATCCAGGTTCGGCCGAGAGTGCTTCGAGCGAATCCGCATTTGCGAGTGATCAGATGTCTGCAACGAACGGCATCGTCTCGAAGACGAGTGCGAAGTACATTGATCCGCTGAGTGGCGTCGCACCATTGCCGGACACGGTGCAGCACACCGCGGCGATCAATCACGGCAACTCGGGTGGGCCACTCTTCGACCTTGACGGCAAACTCGTGGGCATCAACGTCGCGATGTTCGCCGACTCCACCGGGCAGCGCGCCGAGGGTGAGAATTATGCCGTCAGCGTCGAGCAGATTCGCAAGGTGATTGATGGGCTCAAAGCGGGGACTTCAGTCGGTGAGTTCGGCATGTCTCTCTCGTGGGTAGGAACCAAGGAAGACCCCGATAAACCTGCGGCCCTCTTGATTGACAGCGTCGCTGCGAATAGCCCCGCATCGAACGCTGGTATCCGTGCAGATACCTATGTTGTCGCCGTCGACGATCAGGAGATTCGCGACCTTATTGAGTATTGCGCTGCTGTCTCCACGCCGGGCTCGCACTCGATTACGACGTCCAGCGATGACACCGATAGTAGCCGTGACTGGACGCTGAATGCGGGCGTTTGGTAGTCCAAGATCCTCGTAAAGTGGCGTCGCGTGTCGCGCTGGCGCGCGTGGTTATTGCGGGGGTGCAGAATCGGTGGAGTCGCTTTGTCGTTCAGAGCCCGCCGCATACACGACAATCGTGTCGGCCATCTTGTCGTGGAGCGTCTGCTTCTCCTTGTCCCACGTCATCCATAGGACGTCGACGAGTCCGAGGATCCCGGCCGTAATCTGCGAGCCGGCGTAGATCAGGATAATTTCCGCAACCGATCGCCCAACACCACGCCAGAACGTCATCCGATCGCCGTTTGCTCGAAGCACACGCGTGCCAGCCGCCATGCCGCCGATTGACTGGCCATCTTTCCACCACCAGAAGAGTGGGCGATAGAAAACCCACGCGCCGATGAAGAGCACAATGCCGACGGCGATTCCGAGTGGCCGTACTACTTCAGTCAGACCGACTGCAATCAGTACCGCGACCAGCACAAGCACGAGTCGGATGAGTGCATCGATCAGGCTGCCGCCAACGCGAGCCCAGAACGTTGCGTACCGCATGCCGGCAGGTGCGAGGGAAGCCGGGGGCACAGGAGTCGGCGTGGCGCCTACAGCTTGTGCGGTTGCAGGTGTGGCTGTGGTGTTGACCGCGGGTGCGGTAGGGGAGGTGGGCGAGATCGCAGTCGCAGGAACCGCGGAGACAGCGGGCTCGATCGAAGGCGTGCTTTCAAGCTTGCTGCCGCACGCTCCACAGAAGCGAGAATTAGGCGTCGCGGGCGCCCCACACGTCGGGCATGTTGCTGCCATAGGCATCATCGCCCCCCACACGCGTCGATCACGTACTGATCGAGCTTCTCGATGATGGCATTCATTTTCCCTCTGCTCTCAGCCTTAGCAACATATCAATGACGGCAATTGTTGCTCGTACCAGGCGCGTGCGGCATCGAGATCGCCCACATATTCGGCGAGCATTCCAAGATTGAACATTGCCTGCGGATCCTCGACAGGGAACGGCGTGCGCCAGTTACAACGCGCTCAACTCACCCACACATCAGGCAGGAGAGACCTTTAAGAGGGTCCACTGTCCGAAATCACCGCAGCAGGCCATCCCAGCCATCCCCATCGTCCGATTCAGCGCCATACTCATCGGCGGCCAGCACCTCAGACTCCAGGTCCTCTCCCCGCTCGCGACGGGTGCTGCTCGACGCAGGTGGCAATCGACCGATCTATGGACGAGCGTTCGTCGACAGCGCTGACGTCAATTGACAGGCCAAGGCGCAGGCTCACTCGGGAGGGCAACTGACTAGACGTTGTTCTCTCCATCGTTCGTGCGGGGGTAGTCCTCTGTCCAGCTTCCGTCAGGACGAATGGTCACGTTGTTCTTGACCACGCTCAGAGGCTCCTCCGGGAACACCTCAGAGTGCTGTTGCTTGATGAGGCAGTGATTCGCCTCCATCGCCATCCACACGCTCATGTTGATGCTGACTGGACGACAGCCCGCAACAAGGGGCTCAATGTGCTCAATGAAATCTTCGTCGTTGTCACTGCACCCGAAGAGGACTACGTACTCATGATCGCCAGTCTCCGATACTGTCACGAACGCATCTGGCACGAGCTCCTGCATCTCGGTGTTGATTGCATGGAAGATGGATACTGCATCTTCCCTTGTTGGGAATGTATGTGCCTGGAATGTGTAGTGCATGAAACTAGTCTCCAAACTGTGTTGCTTTTAGACCACTGCGGGATAGCAGGTCTTTTGCGTACTCATTGTCCGGCTTGATTGCGACTCTTGAAGTGGACTAGGTTCAAAGCGTTTGCTCCCGTCTTGCGGGTTTCGGTGCCACACGTTGGGCAGATGCGCTCGTCGCTCATGTCGCCGTCCACCACTCCTCCTCTATCACCTTCAGCCCGAGCCTCTCGAGGATGCGGGCCTGCTGTTGCCGCAACCAGATCGAGTCGCCAGCCATAAAAATCGACGCCCCACTACCGATCGTGAAGGTGCCGATGCGCGATCCGTACCGCGTGGCGCAGTGGCGGCCGATACGTTCCAGAGCATCGTTGGATTCCCACCAGGCCTCTTCGCTGTGGATCAGCACGCCGTTCGCCTCGAGCATGAGGACCGTGTCGCCGTCGCGCTTATTAAGGGTTAGCATGAGATCGATCGTCGTCTCGTCGGCAAGTTCGGGCAGGCTCGCGGCGGATGACAGCTCCGACTTCTTGAACTTCCGCTCGCGCTTCGCGCGTTTCTTCTGATCGGTAAGCTCCCACCGCGCCTCCTCGTTGCCCGCGGCAGCCGCTTTCCTCACCTCGGCCTCGGTCGCGTAGTTGACGAGGCAGAGCCGATGGAAGCATTGCGGGCAATCGACCTGCAGGAGCTGATCGAAGGGCTCGCTGTCTGCCTCGTCACCCGTGCCCTTCCAGCCGCACGCGCACGTCCAGATGTCGGTGCGCCACGGCGAGTAGTAGGAGACGATGGGGTTGCCGATCGTGGGCGGTCTCTCGTGTGGTTTAGTCATGGCACAAGTAAGTCGGAGCGAGCCGTGGTTACCTTACGCCAGCCCGCACGAAACAGCCCACCAACGTGCCGGGCATGCCGACACGATCCCGCCGATCCGGCTCAGCCGCGAATTGCACCGAGCCGAGCAACGGCTGCCACCACGACGACGCCGGTCGTGGTGCTTCCCGTGCGACTACAGCGACGGCAGCCGCCACCCGTTGCGCTTCTCGTTCCTGCGCTCGCGCAGCCACCATGGGTGCCTCTCAGGGTCAGTCAAGCCGCAAAGTTGACCCGAGGTCTACCTCGCTGCTAGCGTCGTTACCATGGCTTTCGAGGATACAGAGAAAATATCTAGACGTATCAACGCTGCTATCCGAGCAGGGCAACAGCCAATCTATCCACCGTGGTCAGGCGACAAAGGCGACAAGCCAAACCCCTACCTTCACGACGTTATCTGGCTGGCATATCGTGAGAACGTGAGCGGCGAAACTTCGTCATCAGGGCGCCTCATGTCCGAATTCTGCACCGCATCCACGCAACTACGGAATGACGGCGATCATTGGGTTGCCAGAGATATTGCGCTGCGCGGCGGCGCACCCCGGGCACGGCAAGTGCCCTTAGGGCACGAGTCCCCAGCACGGCAAGTGCCCTTAGGGCACGAGTCGCCCGGCTCGATAGTTGTGCGCGGTTTTAGAATCCTCGGATTCTCAGTTTTTGCTCTCATTTTGCTAGCCATTACCCTCCCGATCATCGGTGCGATCGGCTACCGGTTGTGGTTGAGCGTTAGCGATCTTGCGAATGCGGCCTTTTGGGGGTTCGTAGTAGTTGCAGTAGCCGTCTTGTACATTGGGAGGGGTACGGACGACAGGCCAGGGCCGAGGTTCTAGCCAACCAGGCTCCGCCCGTAGTGGTCTAAAAGCAACATAGATCGGAGACTAGTTTCATGCACTACACATTCCAGGCACATACATTCCCAACAAGGGAAGATGCAGTATCCGTCTTCCATGCAATCAACACCGAGATGCAAGAACTGTTGCCAGATGCGTTCGTAACGGTGCGGGAGGCTGCCGATCATGAGTACGAAGTCCTCTTCGGGTGCAGTGACAACGACGAAGATTTCATTGAGCACATTGAGCCCTTTGTTGCGGGCTGTCGTTCGGTCAATATCGACATGAGCGTGTGGATGGCGATGGAGGCGAACCACTCGCTCATCAAGCAGCAGCACTCTGAGGTGTTCCCGGAGGAGCCTCTGAGTGTGGTCAAGAACAACGTAGCCCTTCGTTCTGATGGAAGCTGGACCGAGGATTACGCCGGGCCGGATGATGGGGATGGTGATCCGCTGGCATGACGCGCATAGTCGGATGGTGGATTCAACCTGTCGTTGTAACACCTTAACTTTTGGGGTGCTTATGGGCAGGCCAGTTGGGTGGATACAGGCGTTGACGGGGCGATTGTCGACGAAGAGACGCGCCGCCGCATCGAAGCGAACCGCCGGCTCAACCAGAGCAACCGGGAGCCGGGCAGCGGACCGCGCCTCCGCATGGTCGATCCCGGAGAACTCAACATCGACGCCCAGCCCGGGGAGATCCTGGTCGTCAATGCCGAGGCGGGGCGGGGGCGGTGATGTCCGTATCACGACGCACGGTTGCATCTTCGGCAATGGTTCACGTGTGGCACATCGCGTGGAGGCAGAGGTTGTCCAGGATATGAGTAGGTGCGCGGTGAAACTCACCGCTACCTATGGTGATCACGCGCACCACAACCGTCGGAATCCGTTGGACGAACTCCTGTTCATCATGTGTAGCGTGCTGACGCAGGAGGCTAACTACCGCCGAACCCATCGAGCCTTGCGCGTTGCATTTCCGACGTGCGAGAGCCTCGCCAAAGCATCTGCGAGCGAGATCTCGGCCGCAATCGCCGTGGGTGGGCTGTCGGGCCGCAAGGGCACGGCAATCCATGAACTGATGGCTCGTCTGATGATCGAGTTCGGCCGCCCGAGCCTTGCGTCGCTGAAGACAATGAGCGATGAGGAGTGCGAGGCGTTCCTGACGAGCCTTCCTCTCGTCGGTAAGAAGACCGCTCGCTGCGTGATGATGTACTCGCTCGACCGGTTGGTGTTTCCAGTCGACACGCACTGCTGGCGAGTTGCAATGCGTCGCCAATGGGTCGTGGCGAGTAGAGGAGATGGCGCTTGCACGCCTGCCGACATGGATCGCTTGCAGGATGCGATTCCGCCCAACCTTCGGCACTCACTGCACGTGAACCTGCTCTCGCTCGGGCGTGAGCACTGCCGGCCCACCAATCCATCGTGCTCAACGTGTCCGGTCAAGGTTGGCTGCGCGGCTCGCGAGGCGTGATTGCTGTCGCGCGGCATCCGCCTCCCCGTCTAGCGTGCGTCCATGTGTCCTAGTCGTCGTAGAGCATCGATGGAGGAAGCGAGCAGTGCGGTCGTATGACTGAGCCCAAGGCAATCGTGCTTCTGAGCGGTGGGCTAGATTCGTCGACTGTTCTTGCTATCGCTCGAGAGCAGGGCTACCGTCCGCTCGCCCTTAGCTTCGATTATGGCCAACGGCACTCAAGCGAGCTCGACTGCGCACGTCGCGTCGCCGCGTCCCAGGGCGTGTCGGATCACGTTTTCGTATCGATCGACCTGGCCGTTTTTGGCGGATCGGCCTTGACCGCCGATATCGACGTCCCGAAGGGGCGGTCCGCGGAGGAGATGGCTGGCGAGATTCCCATCACGTACGTTCCCGCTCGTAACACGGTCTTCCTATCCTTCGCGCTCGCATACGCTGAGGTGATGGAGGCCAGCGACATCTTCGTCGGCGTCAACGCGCTCGATTACAGCGGCTATCCAGACTGTCGCCCCGAGTACATCGCGGCCTTCGAGACGCTCGCCAACCTGGCCACGAAGTCTGGCGTGGAGGGAACGCAGCGATTCAAGATCCACGCGCCCCTGATGGAACTGACCAAGGCCGAGATCATCGAGCGCGGTCTTGGATTAGGCGTCGATTACTCGATTACCCAGAGCTGCTATGACCCGGATGGGCAAGGGCGCGCCTGTGGCGAGTGCGACGCCTGCCACCTACGCCTGAGGGGATTTGAGCAGGCAGGGCAGCAGGACCCCGCGGACTACTCCTGATGGGTGAGGATCTTCGACTGGCGCACTGCAACTAGTAGGCCTGCAGCAACCAGAGCGAGAGCGGTCTTCACCAGGAACTGGCCGAGCACCGCATCGAACGTGAGCGGGAAGCCCGCAATCCACAGGAACAACACAGTGTCAACGGGAGCCGACACGATGCTCGAGATGATGACCGCACCCACGATCGTTCGCCGCCGCGTGGGCGTGAACACGGCTAGGTCGACGAGTTCTGACGTGATGAATGCGAGTGCGCTCGCCACCGCAATCGCCGGGTTCGAGACGAGGATCGAGATGCCGCATCCGACGACGATTGTTACGAACGTCCAGCGGACCCCGAGCATCTCCTGAACGCCATCACGCGTGATGAGCGCAAGACCGGCGGCAAACGTGCCGGCGCTGACGAGCAATCCGAAGCCGATGCCCACGAGGCCGAAGCGCTCCGTCATGAAGTTGGCAACGATGATCGTCGCGAGGTACACGAGTACCCACGAGACTTTTGCGATCATGCGGTCTCCTTTTAAGCAAGTTGAAGCAACGCGATAAGCTTACTCGGCGCTCTCCGCGGTCAACGATTTGGAATTGGCGCGGCGGCTTGGGCGAGGATTGACGACCATCCCGTACCCGCGGCAAACCTGATGTCTGCATTCCTGGCATGTCGCTGGATGCATTCAGTTGCGGCATGTTTGGCTGCGCGAGTGACCATAATTACCACATCGGCACTCTTTGATGCTTGAACTAGTTGCTCACTGCAATCATGGTCCGCGCGTATGTCAATTACCGCGGACGCGCATTGTCTCTGCAGGTCGCCTTGAGCCTTGCGGGCGGCGTGCTCTATTAGCGAGTAGATCAGCACGCGCTTCCCCTTCAGATGATCGAAGTTGGTGTCCGGTGTTCGCTCTTCAACGATCGGGTAGGGAATCGGATCAAGAGCGGCTCGCGAAAAGAGTTCGTTTAGTTCAGCAAACTGTGCTCGGCTCAAGCGAGGGGCGCTGGTTGCCAGTTCCTGTTGAGCGAAAGCGCTCAGATAACCGAGAAGTTCAGTCGATGCTGGACTCGTCGGACGATCGTGCTCCTGCAGCGTCGAAGCGAGATCCATGGCCCATGGGAATGCCTTTAGATTCGCGTAGGTTTGCCAATGCGCGATGCCTGCGGCAACCACGTCATCTACAACGTTCGGGTCAGGAGGACCGATTTCAAGTGCCCGATCGAGGGCGTCGCTTGCGGCGTAGCGGCTGACGCCATTCAACGCCCTGGTTTCCCACAGTGCCTTGGCTATCGCTAGTAGAACCGACGGCTCCAAGTCAGCGTGCGCCAGGATGTGCCCGCTGACCTTTGGGAGGAGATCCTGCCCGGTGATCAACTCAATCAACTCGGCGAGCGTGGCGGGACTCGGAGAGTCGTAATCCCACAGTGGCCATTCGCTGCAGCCCTCGTCAAGAGGTTCTTCGTGCACCTCAGTTCCTTGTAGCGGATCGCTCAGAGAATCGACGTACTGAGTGAGGAAATGCACCCACGTTCTCGTTGCTGCTTCAGGTTCGGGTTGAGCCGGTGGCGGCTGTGGTGCCTCGTGAGGGGTGGGCGGTTCTCGTTCCTGCGACGATTCGGCGTACCCAGGCGTTAGAGGATCATCTACGAGAAGGCGCCAGACCTCTCTCTCCTCGGCAGTCGATCCTGCCTTTGGGTGCAGCACGGCTCCTGTGATGTGTGGCGAGTAGTCCCGCAAGGCGGCTCGCATGGCTGCCTCGGGAGCCTCGGATTGCTCGATCTCGATTGCGAAGATGGCGCGGGCAATGTCGCGTGAGATACCGCGAGGAACAACAGCAAGCATGCCGAATTGGGCGAGGTCGGCGAGTTCTAGTACATCTCGATGTCGTCGCTCCGCGGCAAGACAGCGGCAACGAATGAACTCAACGTCCGTCGCGCTAAAGCCCTCGCTTGAGATCAGGACGTCTGCAATCTCTAAGGCGCGATCCCCTCTTCCAGCTTCGACCTCCGCATCAAGCAATCTGAGCGCGCTTGCCACCGGCATTGCGCGCTGCGCCGTGATCGCGGGACGCGCAAGGAGCGACTGCATCATCCGCTCAGTGGAGAGGGCCATGTTCTTGAGATGGCTCTCGGGCGACACGAGGCGAACGCGTCGGCCGCTATCGCCATCCAGTCGAGTTGCTGCAGCTTCGAGAGCGTTGTTTTGGGGGACAGATGATCGGTTGCACCAGGTCGGATGCAGATGGCCTCGCACGATCTCTTCGAGAAGCGCATCAGACGCGCTGGTGCAGGCCCATACGAGCCAGTCCCACTCGCCGTCAGGACGAGGCGCACAGAGAACACGAACCGGGAATTGGACCCCGAGGTCGGGAGTCGAGTATCCCCGGACGATTCCAGCAAGGCCGGTCCTGCCAAGACCTTCAAGGGCGAGTTCGGACTCCGTGATCATGCAGCGTCTTTCCAAGCCCGTCGGGCATATGCGAGCCGTTCGGCGACTCTTGCTGCCTCCCGTTCCAGCACAACGTCCTCACCGTTCTCGTTGAATCCATACCAGGTGAAATTCATTGAGCCGGTGATTGCTGCGAGACCTTCGATGATGAGCATCTTATTGTGCTGGTGCTCCGCCATCCGAATGTCAATGGGCAGGTTGCTGCTTCGTGTGACGAGTCGGTCTCGAAACGTATTGTTGTGATCCGTTTCCCAGCAGATCACCTTCACGTCACTGCCGCCACGCGCGAGTTCACAGAGTGCTTCGGATAATCTGATTCCAGTCTCCGGAAGTTCCGGTAGCAATGCTCGGAACCGTCCTGCGGTGTTGTCGAGGACCTCAACGTCGGAAACCCATGCTGAGATCAGATAGACTTGGGCAGGTCTGGCGAGGAGCGCACTGGCGAGCACGTTTTGGACCATTGCGCTGATTACGTCGGATGCGTGGCCTGGAAGGGTCGTGACACCGGCAGTGGTCGGAAGCTGCTCCGGGGTCATTGCGCGAGTTCCCGCACTTCCAGATCAACGTAAACGAGATCGCCTTCTCTTCCTACTCCAACAATGCGGGCGCGCGCCAAGACAGAGCGCGCATCAAATGCAATGCACGTGGCTCCGAGGGCAGCAACAGCAATCTCCTTCTCGCGGGGCGCTGGCGCAATCAGACGTGCGTGACCGTTAGAAATCTTTGCCTTCAAAAGGTCGATCCAATTCTCGTCAGCAATGGCAATGGAAGGCGTGTCTTCGGAGAATCGGTGTTGCAGCATGAGACGGTCAGCGAGATCGCTCACCCCTGCGCGATTGAACCGGGACCAAGCGTTCAAGGATGCTGTCCGGGCCATGCGACCGCGTGGCCAGAGCAGGCTCACTGATCTGTCAATGTCACCGGCTCCACCGAGCCGTCTAGGGGCTGCGTAGGCGACCTCTTGGGGATCGAGTTCGAGATTCAGTTGGCGCTCGAGCTCGTCCCATGCCGACAGGAGTTGGGTTACCGATGAATCAGTTTCGTGGCTGCTTCCGGGACGTAAGATCCGCAGCGATAGCGTCGACATCATCGCTGAATTGGCGAGTAGCCCCTGCGCCTTGAGCGTGTCGCTCAGTGCCTGCAGAGCGGCACTCGTGGTCTCAATTGAAGTCGCAGTTCGCACCGCAGCGAACGCCGCTCCGATAGCACCGCCGGGGTCGGTCGCAGCAGAACTGACAGCGGCGCGGAGGCCAGCGTCTGCGATCTCCACGGTTGATGGACCGGCAGCAGCTTCAACGAGGTCAGCGAATCGGCGAGGGTCATCGAGAATGTTCGTCCGAAGTTCGTCTAGCACCCCGATGCTGCCAACTCCCGGCTCACACATCCAGATTCGTTCCTCTCCTGGTTTTGGCGCGTCGCTAACGCGATCTACGATCTCGACGTCCAGTTGGAGCTCATCGGCTCCAATGTTTGGGTTTAGCTGGTTGAGGGCATCGCGCACGACCGCTGCAAGGGTTATTCGCTGCGATTCATTGAGGATGGAGGCCAACTGCGCATCGGAGGGGTCTCGCGCGGATCGCAAGGCATCGACGAGCGTTGGTCCCGCCAATGGATTGTCGTTCATGAAGCTGGACAGTCGTTGCCATCGAGCGCCTGGGTTCTCAGGGTCGGGGTCATCGGGACCTTCGGGTTCTTGGCCTGGCTGCAGAGTGGGCCCGGCATGCGCCGTCGTTTGCATGGCCTTCAAGACGGCGGCGACAAGCGCCTGCGGATCATCACATAACTGATCTAGTGCTTTGTCGGCGTCTGCCGCAGCCGCCAGCGCCAGCCTGAGGTATTGGCGAATGCCAAGAATGTCAAAGTCACTGAGCAGATCTCGGAGGCCTTGGTGCTGGATGAGAGCGGCGTCAAAGTGCATGGTTCGCAGCGCCCTTGCTGCCGCCTCGCCAAGTTCTACGAATGTGATTGGATCCGTAGGCGCTGCGATGAAGCAGGCGTCAACGGTCTCCCGGTAGCCGATGGCCACAGGCTCGCCGGCGTGGCAGAACGATTGCTCGTGACGAACACCGTCGGGAGAGACCGCGTCTGCGCCAACGAGTGCGCGAGCGACGATAGGAGCGCATCCAAGCGAGTGAGTCATGAACGTGATGCTGGTTGCTGGCCGATTGCCTCTGCGAGAAGCGAGCAACGCAACCGGTTCCGCGTTCGCCGTAGGGGCATCCTCGCTTCCACTCACGAGGCTCGACCAAATCGGGCGCGAGTTCCAGCGTTGATCGGTTCGGTTCTGGGTTCGGCTGAGGTGGATCCTGTAGGGCCGCATCAGGCGCAGTTCCGATGTCCCGCAGGCACTGGGCACGGTCGCTGCCAGGTCATCAAGCACTCCGGGGTACTCGATGCTCCGTCCCAAAGCATCCGCTGGCACCCAGTGCCACTGTGTGAAGTGGTCGGTTGCAAAGCGCCGGGTCGGATTGCCGGGCCGCATGTAGGCCAAAGCCTGATCGATGGGGAGCCTCGGGATCGGGTCGCCCGAATAGTTGTCCCCACCTGCCGGGGATGCATCCTGGAGTTCGACGAGGACCTCGGGCACGTTCAGGTCGGCAAAGGTTGCGCTAGGAACGTGGGATGGCAGAGGGTGGTGGTCAACGAAGTAGTCACGTTCTCCTCGTGCAGTCGTCCAGCCCGACGCGATTTGCCGCAGCAGCGTGGGAACGACGCTCGTCATCAGCCCGCGTGGCTGGCCCCAGAGTATTGCGTTAAGCGTGGTCTCGGATTCGACGCCCAAGGCGCCGCGAAGGTGCCGCTCGAACTGGTTACGAGTTGCTTCGTCCACTAGGACGGCTTCGAGGATTTTTGCTGACTGCTGCCGTCTTCCTTGGTTCCCGTGCGCGTCCGACGAAAGGTCCGTCCATGCGTTGAGCCCCTGGACCTTCGTTGCAAGCCAATCGAGAAGGGCCCAGGCTGCCTGCACTCGTAGGACGAAGAGGCTTGCAGTCGGGAGTGGGTTGAATGGGACCGTTGGCTCGAGGAGGCGCTCGAACCCGAGAAACGAAGAACGATCTCGCCCAAAGTCGCTCAGAACTATCGCGGTAAGGGGGCGCATGTGTGGCTTTCGACCGGCGCGGCCACGACGTTGAATTAACGCGGCGCTGTCGCGAGTGGTCTGATGTTGCACGACGGCGCCCACCTCGGGGTCATCGAATCCCACTTCGAGGGAAGATGATGCGACGACGACATCGGCCGTCGAGTCGACGCCAGTTCGTTGGGATGACGTGAGGGCGACGCGAAGCGGTGTGTCCAGCGATCCTGAAAGTGCTGCGGCTGGTCTCCAGTTCTGCCCAGAGGCCTCTCTGTCGTGTCGATCGTCCCCGAGGTCGCTTCGAAGTGAGGCTAGAGGAGCGCGCGGTGGGTGGCTGGCTCCTCGCTCTGCATCTCTTACCGCCCAGTAGAGTCGATTCACGTTGTCGAGCGAGTTGGCGAACGCGAATGTCTTGGTCCCGCTAGTGCCTGACTTTTGGCTCAGCCCCTCCCAGCGTTCCATCATTCGCTCGACCAGGAAGATCGTCTGAACGGTTGCTGACATCGTGGAGGTACCAGAGGTTGGGTCGCTCCTGAGCAGGATCGTGTGCTCAGCCGACTGGGCATCGAGTTCGTCCTTGCTTGGCTCGATAACGTCGATGTCCTCTAGCGATACCCCCGCCAGCCCGGCGAGATGCTCTCGTGGACGATCGAGAGTGGCTGATAGTCCAACGACGTGCGGTCGAGGCCCCCGAAGCGCGTTTTGCCAGCGCCGTAGAGTGAGCGCCGCTAGGGCTCCAGACGTGCCTGTGTACAGGTGCGCTTCGTCGAGCAGTAGCACTGCTGGGGATGCAACCTCGCCGACCAGCACGCTTCGACTGCTCGCGTCAGCCAAGAGTCGATTCACCATCTCGATCGTCGTCAAGAGGATGTTCGGCGGCCGTTGCTTAATGGACTGGCGGGTAAGCCTTACCTGTCCTTCCTTTGACCTCCAGCCGCAGGTGGGGCAGACGAGCGTTTCTGTGGGGAACGGTGCCTTCCACTGCAGTGCGCTATCGCATTCGGGTTGAGGACAGAAGAGGTAGGTGCTGGTGCGGACCCCATTCAACGCATCGGACCAGCCGCTACTCCTCGTACCCAACTTCGTGTCTCTGATGGTCGGACCAAAGTACGCACCAACAGAGGGAGCGCTCCCCAGAGCACCATGAACGAGGTCAGACTGTCGAATCGCCTCGCGCAACTGGTCCTTAAGAAGCTCGTTGCGCGGATAGATCGCCAGGGCAACGGTCCTATCTGATGGGCCCTCTTGCTCGGCGATGTGAAGCAGGAGCGGGAGGTAGAACGCCTTGGTCTTGCCGCCGCCGGTCCCAGCGGAGATGAGGGTCCCGCTGCCTCGGAGTGGCGAGGGTGGTTGCCGAAGGTGGGAGCGAATTCTCGCGGCGCCTCGCACCTGGAATCCTGCGAGCTGAATCGCTCCACCCTCCATCATCGCCTCGATGGCACGCCCCCCCGCGCCACCCGGTTCTACTCCCAACTGCGCGATCACCTCGTCTGCCCCCAGGTCGCGGCGTGGGAACCTGCGGGGTCGCGATGCGACGCGGAACGCATCGATGAGCGACGGACTGGTGCGCCAGTTGCCGCCGTGGAAGAGTTGGCGGTTCAGCGCAAGCAGTCTGACTGTCGTCGCGAACCTCGTCCGGAATCCGCCGGCAGCCACGAAGATGAGCTTCTGCGTTTGGAGCCGCTCGAATCGCTCGTCGAAGCTATCGATGCCGGCTTGGTCGGCAATCGCCGCCGCCTCGCCATGCGTGACGACGCCGTCTACATACCCCCAACTGAGCAGCGTGAGTTCACGTTGTTCAATGGCCGAGAGTAGCCTGTCGTCGAGGTCGGAAAGCATCGTCTCGACTTCTATTCCTGCGGCGGCGAGGTCAGCCAAACTTGGTCGGGCAGATGCTCTTTGAGCCTCATCAGGTCTTGTTCGGAGACTTCGTCCAGCATCGCACCGTCGCCGCGAAGGATGCATCTGATCGTCTCGAAGCTGTCCCAGGCAATTTTAGCGCCGACCGGAAGCGCCCCAATCCGCTCCCGTAGAGCTTCGATGTCTTGCTCTAGTCGAGCCATGCCTTCTTCATCAAGAAGAGTCTCATCATGCGCCCGTGAGTTGATGCTGCGCAATGAACCTAGCGCGGTTCTTGCAGATGGCTCTGACACAGCGAGGCGTTCGAGAGCCTCTTGTTTAATGATCAGATCAGCCAAGAGCGTGGTCAGAAATGCCTGCTGCGTCCTCCGGAGCGCCGCACTCGCGTCCCGTTGGGTGCCCCTGAGGCTTGCATCGAATGCTTTGAGATCTATGATTGCATTCTGGCTCAGATTGGTGCCGCTCATCTGCTCGAGAGCATCCGCTGCTCCTTTGCATGCGACCTTCAATGAGTCGCGCTCACCGGCTTCTACTCGTTGTAAACGCGCGGTGTTGGTGATGGCCGCGGAAGTGAAGGCATTGAATAGTGTCATTGAAGACTCGTGAATTGATTCGAGAAGATTCTCTCTCTCCAGTGCAGTCGCGGCGGTGTTTGCGCCTTCCAATCCCGTTACTGCTGCGTTTAGAAGCTGCACGATCGTCATCTAGATGCCTATCATCGCTTCGCGCACCGCCTCGCGTGCGTTGTCGATTGCCAGCTTCGTTAAGGCAGCGAGGGCATCGGCTCCTTCATCTGCATTGCCGGCGAGATTCTGTGTGTCGAGGAGTCGAGTGTTGGCTTGGTCGAGTGCGTACCGCAGTGATTGGGCTTCTGTGAGATCCAGATCAAGCCTACGCAGCCTAAGAATCTTCTCGCCGAGCGGGAGGTCATCGAATCCAGAAATCGAGTCACGTAACGCCGTGACTACACGTTGTCTATCCTCATTGCCTGTCTCCTCGATCAGGTTTGTGACCATTGGGTTCACGTTACCGTTTGCCTCTTGCATCGCAGTTGCCAATCGCTGCGCGGCTTGGTGCGTGTCGGCAAGCGACGATTCGCCGAGAATGCTCTCAATTGAAGTGTGGAGATCCCGCACTAGAGTGCTCTGCGCCACGATTGCGGTATCAAAATCATCCAGCGTGGGGTCGCCGGAGTCAATTGGCAACTCTCGGTTTTCTAGGTCCCAAACTTGGGTGGCTCCGTTTCCCTGAGAGCGACCAAAGAATCTTGCGACCTGGAGAGCAGCCTCGCTGTGAACCTGCTGCTGCTGGACAACAAGTTTCCTCCACTCATCGGCAGCGTGTGCTGCAGGCGTGTTGGCATCGCCCAGGTCGATAGGGACATCGTTGGTGTCCACCGGTTCGAGAGCGGCATTCATGAACCACCACGATGTCTGCAGTTGAGGTGCTCTAACGGCCCAACTGTTCTCGCGTTCTTGACGGGCTAGCACCCGAACGCGATCGTCAAGTTCCAGCTTGAAAGACTCGATCTTCTCTAGGTCGGCAGCCACCACCTCACTTGGAAGATGATTTGCTGCTTGCCTTGCAGGATCCATGCGAACTATGGCGATCAATGTATCGCGAGAGCGCGGATCTCGTTTGAACGTGATGATTGGCGACTCCTGGGGAGAAAATCCAATTGCTCGAGAATGGATATTGGGACCTGCGGAGATGCCTACGGACACGCAATACTTCTCGACAGGGTCTCCATTCCAAACGAGATTGTGTTCATTGATGATTTCTGGCCATACGGCAAGTGACTTCAATATGTTCCAGACCAATTTCTGAATGGAAGCCCTCATTGGCGCGGGGAGGAGCACTTCCGCTCGCGGATCTGCCCATCGTTCGATGCGCGCCAGTCGCTGGTCTTCCTGCGCCGGGGTGGGGGTCGGGGCCGCGGTGGGGCTGGGCTTGGTCTTGGGCTTGGGCTTGGGGGTGGTGTTGGGATCCTCTGCGCCAACAACCAGGTCTTCCGGGAAACCAAGTGCTGCGGACATGAGTGATCCGCTGCGGCCGGTTGGCTCCCACCATCGAACGATGTGGTCAAGACGGGCAAGTTCCTCGCCCGCTACGCCTGACGCATCCAGGAGATCCTGCTGTGCGCTATTGAGCGTCCGCAGGTCATCCCTGAGTTGCATAGATGGGAAACTCTCGGCCGAACCGGAAGGGAACTTGGCTTCGGCCAACTGCTCTGGCGCGTTGACTAGTGTCGGTAGTACGGTCGTCTTCAGCAGGAAATCGCGTGGATTGAAGATCCCGTTCTGGCTAGCGGCAGCGGCTAGTCCGCGAATGCTCGATGGGTTGAGCGGGAAGAGTCCAAACCCGGCCTCGCTTCCAAACGCTTCGTGGCACTCTGGTCGCAACTCGCACTCTGTGCACTTGTTTGGAACCTTGGGGCGGACTGCCGCAACTGCGTTCGGACCAACTCGCGCGACGTTCATGTAACGACCAAATAGCTCGCGAATTCGGTTTTCGGAATACGCGGATTCGTGATCGAGATTGAATTCTGAACTCTCACGCCACGTTGTCGCGCGCGACATGAATGAGTCCCGCAGGCCGCGGAAGGGTTCATTGGTGATTGCGATGACGAAGCGTACGGGGCAGCGAACGAGTCGGTTGTCTTCGAGTGGAGCCACCTCGAACTCTCTGAAGAGAGTGCCTTGGATGCCGCGAGCGTCTGAAAAGTCCTCAAACACGATCAGCAGTTCCTTGTCGCGTCGGCACAAAATTTCTCGGAGGGTGCGAAGTGCAGCGCTAAGGTCTCCACTTACCAGTCTCGCCGTGCGACCACGCGCTACATCCAACGCGTGGTTCAGCACGCCCACCGTGGTTTCCGGGTGCGCTTCAAGATTATCTCGCCAGGGCGCTCCTGGGGCCAGTTGGAGGAGTTGATGCAAGTCGTCCTCGCTGATGGTGACATCAGCGCCGATGCTGTCTGCAGCGTGTTGATCCGCCAAACCTCGAACGCAACGCCGTAGCAAGCCGTCGCCAGATTCAAGTGCTTGGCGGACGTTCTCATCATTCACGAATGCCGCGAGTCCGCGTTTCGGTGTTTCTATCAGGTCCAGGGCATGTCTTCGAGCGTCATCAGAGAAGTGGGCATCAATCTCGAGGTTTTCTTTAGGGAATCTGAGCACGTGCTCTAGTTCTGCCCACAGTTTGTGTGTGGCCTCGTCTTCGGTCAGGTCATCGGCTACCGTCATTAGGCCGACTTGATCATGCAATAGGCGAATCTCGCCGTCGTCTGTCGAACCGAGAATCGTCCGGACGATCTCGCGCAAGTTTGTGCATGATTTCGGGACGTAGCGAACCTCGAGCCAATCAGGTTTTTCGCGTTCGATCTTCCGATAGACCCAGTGGAGAAGGTGTGACTTTCCGGTCCCGGGGATACCTGTCACTGCGATGAATCGGTTGGTCCTATGGTCGCCCTCGCTCGTGATATGAGATAGGAGATCAGCTTGCGTGGCAGGAGTAAAATCCTGCGGTTCTCCGGGGCGACGTAACGGTGATTGCCTCAAAGCAGGCTCCACGTGCAGTGCATCTAGCAGGTTGCGATCCACTTCCGCAACATCCTGTCTTATGAACTGCTGGTCTCGAACAAGATTGGCATCCCAACATGCTTGCCAGGTCATGCTGCAGATACCTCGACGCGTGCCACAGTTTGGCGCAGATTGCCGGTGATATCTAGGGACCACGGTGTGGTGCGCTCGTCCGCGTCATCGGCTGAAGTTAGCGTGATCGCTCCATGCCGCTGTATTGCCAAGAGCGCACGGGAGCATCCGCGACTGAAGGTCTGCGGGGCGAGGTGTGGTTGGCCAAGCAAGTCTGTCATGGCGATTCCGAGTTGACCTTCTGGGAGCCACGGCAACTGGCCGCATAGAGATTCAGCGAAGTCGCCGGCTGGAATGGATTCTCCACGTGGAAACGCCTTCGTGCGGAGGCAAGCAAGAACTGCTCTAGCGGGTAGTGGCCGAATTGAACTGTCTTCTCCACTAGGTTCTGCGATTCCGCACCAGATAGCCCACCGTTTTAGCGTGTTGACCTGCGTCACATTTGTAACCACCTGCATCGAAGGCACTTGGTGCGCAAGCCCATCTTGGATGTCTTGAGTCGTGAGTGAGACGTCGGGATCCTGTCGTGCAAGCCAGAGCATGAATACTGCGGAACGCTGAGTGCCATGTTCCGAACTCCCTAAACCTTCTCCCGCAGGTGGCGTTACAAGGGTTCGGAGGCACGCGATCCGAAAGGCATTGAGATCGGCAACTTCTGGGTTTAGAGCGAGAAGGCCCCCGCCCTGGCTCGTGAAGAGGCCGAGATCAGTTGCAAGTTGGATCGTGTGGGCAACGTGGCGCCTCGTTGTGCTCCCAACCGGCGTGATGGACCGTCGGATAGCGTCTGTGGAAGCGGGACCAGTTGTAAGGCGGGAGTGTGCTGCAGTGAGAGCGGAGGGCAGAAACTCCGGTGCGACTATCCGCGCACCTATTGGGCTATCTTCGGGTGGGAGATCAATAGCCATGTTGCGTCAGTTGCCGATCCTGCGCCAGAGTGGCCCAGCTTGTGGGAAGTCGTTATGCGACACGATCACCAGATCTGCTTCGAGTTGCTCGACGAGACGTTGAAGGGTTTGACCATCATCAACATTAGTTAAGATCATTACACGATGGTCGGTGAAGCGGCAGTCTGGTGGTGATGAAATCTCCGTAATGAACGGGGCGGGATCTCTCGAGGTGAGCCACTCCTCCTCGAGATTCAAAAATGCAGGGGACGTGGGGATGCTGGGATCATCGAAAAGGATCTCTATCGACCCCATGGGCATGCGGCGGATGAGGTCATCGAGGGATGGCAGGAGGTTGTTCCTCGCCTGCTCGTCTTCGTGGTCGTAGTAGTAGAACTCGGTGGGAACAAGGGCGCGAGTCAGGTGGCGCGGTGGGAATGCCCGAGGTTGCGTATCTGTCCGAGGGTGGTCTACAGGGTCGGCGCAACCGCCGCAGAGTGGTCTCGAGGTGGAATCTCGGATCTTGTAAACACGTGACAATCGAGAGCAAACTATGCCGTCGCCGACTGCTTTGATCATGTCGTTGTAGCCCTCGCGCGATGCAATGGCGAGTTCGTCCCGAAGCGGACGAACCAGCCTCCAGTCGAGTTGCTCACCGCCCACCGCAATGGCATTAGGGCGGGCTCTTACCAGCGGACCGTCAATTGAGTGTTCAAGAATCTCGATGACGTCAGATAGATCCATCAGGAGCAGTGCTTGCCGGTTCCAGTTCTCGTTCGTTTGTCCCCCATAAGGATCTGGAGCCCCAAGTTGCTGCGTCTCCATGTTGAGGACGAAGCTCCCGTCCTGCCGTCGCCTGCTCTCCCAGAGCCTTGTCATGCGGCTCTCAAGTTCGCCTTTGAGAATTTTAGCTTGCATACTCTTCGCTACTCTTTCATCCTCGGGGCAAGAGACTAGAATGCCAACCGCGCCGCGCCCATCGCGGCCCGCTCGGCCAACCTCCTGGAAGTAGCGGGCGATGGTCTCAGGCATGCACGCGTGGATGACGGTGCGGATGGATGGAATGTCAACGCCGAGCCCGAAGGCGGACGTCGCAACCACTATGTCTGTATCTCCATCCATGACGCTGGCCACGACCGTTGCGCGCTCATCAGCATTGGTGCCGCCGTGAACGACCCGAACGCGGCGGTAACCGTCGTCTCGGAGATCTCGATCAAACGAGATCGCATCTTCGGGGATCGTGAAGAAGACGATGGCCGGCCGCGGGAGGTGTCGGAGCGCCTCCCGCACCCTAGAAAGTTTTGCTTCACGGTCATCTGCCCTGTAGAGCGCAAACTCCAGTTCGGGGCGAAGGCTATTCGCGCCGACAACGGGAATGTCATCGCCGTCGCCAAACAGGCGAGCGAGAAACGCGTAGTCGTGCTGCGTTATCGTTGCGCTCAGCAGAACCGTGCGTGGCGCCATTCCCTCCGGCGCCTGTGCAATCCATTGCTTCCGAAAGGTCGCTATCTCGTGAAAGCTCGGACGAAAGCCGAGGCCCCACTGGAGAACCATGTGGGCTTCGTCGATCACTATCGTGTCGAGCCGTCCGCCTTGCACGAGTTCGGTGATTATCGTTCCCAGGACGCCATCGGTGATGCTCTCAGGGGACGTGAAGAGCACTCGCTGCTCTCCGGTATTCACACGCTCGCGAAGCGCCTGCTTCTGATGCTCTTTGAGGCTCGCGTGATAGGCGAGGCAGTGCCGCTTTTCATTAGGCTTGAGAAGCTTGTATTGCCGCTCCTGATCGAGAGCAAGGCTAACGGTGGGAACGATCATCAGCGTCGTGCCACCGCTTCCAACTCTCGCCAGAGATCGCACGAGGCCAACGTTTGACTTGCCTCCGCCCGTCGGAAGGCAGACCATGAGCACTTCGCCAGGCTTCATCGCCGCGACTGATCGTGCAGCGCCGCGATGTTCGAGAGAGAGGTACGAGTCAAAGTTCGTTGCCAGACGCCAGATCGCATCTGGTCGGACGCAGGGTTGAGCATCGACCCCACGCAAGCCTGCTTGACCCGCAACCCGCCTGTCGTTGAACTGGAACGTTGGGCGACACAACCAAGCAGGTGCCCACTCCAGCGCGTTGATGAGTGCCCCGCCGGTCGCGTTCCTTCGATACCCGAGGCTGAAGTCGCCGGCGCATCTCTCGATATCATCTTCCATTCCGGGCGGGACAGGGATCTCCTCCAGCATCCTGTGCGCCACGTCGTCCTCTCGCAGCGCCTGCCGAGCAGCAGCCAGGAAGTCGAGGTGCCCCGCCGCTCCTGCTTCGAAGGCCTGGCTCACCCTTGCCAGTCGATCACGCGCGGTCATGGCGCGTCGCCCAATGGGATCCCAGATAGCACTACGAGGCCACACGCGTCAACACCAATCGTTGGCGTCTCTATCCCCGATCGAATCGCTTCTGTTAGGTTGGCCCAGTTCGTCGCGGCCTCAGTTGCACCAGGTTCCTTGCGAGCGACCATCCTTCTGCACTGTTCCAGCGATACGCGCTCGAGAGCCTCCGCGCCGGTTGTGATCGCGACTGCGAGGTCGTTGTCGTTGCCAAGCCACTGGGCCGCAGCGCCCCTCACGCGCTCGAACACGTTCTCCCACCTCTCTCCGTGGAGCGCCTCGTCGACGCGGTACCAGTCATCGATTCGAATGGTCGCATCGCGCTTGAACTGGCCTGGGAAGACGTTGGAATCGATCGGTGCATTGAGAAGGGCAAGTTCATCTGGTGCGGTCACGACGCCTCCATCAGAACTCAGCCACACCGACTTGAAGCAGGGCGCGAAGTAGGCGGCTGCGAATCGCCGAAGAGATGCCGTTTCAAGATGCGTGGTGCCGGCAGCCTCCAATGTCGCCGCTGCCGCTGATAGATCGGGTTCGATGTAGAAGTCGAACAGGAGGCATGCCCGGTCAGGCAGGTCGGCCAGGCTTGGGCG
Source organism: Gaiellales bacterium (assembly GCA_038911065.1). Classification (GTDB taxonomy): domain Bacteria; phylum Actinomycetota; class Thermoleophilia; order Gaiellales; family F1-60-MAGs149; genus F1-60-MAGs149. Next base: position 76,493 of record JBCKBR010000002.1, read on the forward strand.
TGAGCGGAGTTGGGCAAACGTTCTACCTCGGTCGTCCTCTCGAGAGAAGGCTAGGAGCGCCTCGACGAAGGGATGGCCAGGGTTGAAGATCCTCTTATGATCTCGAGTTGCCCAGAATCGCTCGAACGTGCCAGTGGTGCGCCCTTCGTCCAGCGCTCCCGAGAATTCAACCAGACGGTCTAGAGCAATCAGGGGCGGGTGGCGGGTGCTGGCCGCAATCGTGACCAGGTGTCCTGGCTCCTCCCACTTCATGAATCGAAGGTTTGCGAGGTCTGGCTGCACCGCTCCGCTAGACCACTGCAGCAGCGCATCGCGCCAGCGGTCGGTGCTCGGAGCCTCTTCGGCGCGCGAGACCGACTCGTAGAGGTCGCTCTGGTGCGTTGCAGTTGAGCCGAGCGCGAGGGCTTCCTCGCGCTCAACGCGCTCCAGTTCGTCGGCTAACTCAGTCGTAACGATGGCCTGCCATCGCGCACACAGGCCGTCTGCGCCTTGCACCAAGGCATCGTGGAGGCAGGCGTTGCTGAGCCTTGCCATGGGGGACTGAAGCGTCGCCCGTGACTCGTCGAACAAGCCGAACCCTTCCGTGAGCAGGTCGAGCCACTCGGCTTCGAAGCGGGACCGGCCTAGGACCACGACGTGTTCCTGCACCTCTGCATCGCCGTACCGATCAAACCGCCCAATGCGCTGCTCCCATCGGACCGGGTCGATGATGAGGCCCGCGTGGATGACCATGGTCGCGCGCTGGAGGTTCTGTCCCACCTCGCCAAGTTCATCAACCACGAGAATCGAACCGTCGAGTCCCGAATCTCCGCGCTCCTTGAACCACAGAGCAGCGCGAGGGTCTTCGTCCGAAAGGCGTCTAATCACATCGCGCTGTCTCAGCCGACATCGCGCCATGAGTTCCGCAAAGACGTCGGTAGCGGCCTGCTGTGAGTGCGTGAGGATCACGACGTTGGCGTTCTCATTCACGGCTTCTAACGCGAGCCTGCCCACCTCGCCCAATCGGGCTGCCTGCTCGCCCTGACCAGAGAGTTCGAGTACATCCGCGTACGCATTGTGTATATCAATGTGCTCGGGCGCTTCTGATTGCGCTTCCGCTCTTGGGGTGAGCATGGGCGTCATGAGCGCATCTAGGTGCGAGCGAATGAGGCTCATGGCTTCAGAGTTCACTACCTCAATGGGTGCTTCGAGTAGAGCGATGGAATCCACATACGCATCGACAGCCCAGTGCCTGTCCGCGTGTTCCTCGAGCAGCACGACCGTTGGCCGCTGTCGGCCAACCACCGGCATTCGCATGCCGAGCACGCCGTTGCGCCGCTCTCGGATGGCCCGGGCGAGGAGGCGGTGCGTTTCGGTGACGTATGCAGAGAGGTCGAGAAGCGGCTCCACATGGGCGTCGCCATCTCTCAGGTCGTGTTCCGAAATCTCGGCAACTGCTTGGCGAATATGATCGTCGTCAGTGGTTTCGAGCAGAAGATCCAAGCCTCTCTGAATAGTGCCTTGCATGTTTCCAGGGCGAATGAACCGCAGCGCATCAGCAATCCGGCCTCGCTGGTCCTGCGCCTCTCGAAGCCATGCCAGGCGCTGGTCCTGGTCGGTCATGTGCGGCTGCAGCAGCCTCATCATGCGGAGCATGGCTTCTGGATCGTCAAGAGGAGGTGTGGCCGTGAGTAGGAGAACGCCGCGCGCTGCCACTGCGGCGCGCTCGATCCAGGAGTAGAACCCCTCGTCGGACAGCACGTCATGCGCCTCATCAACGACGAGCAGCGAGTGTGATGCGCTGGAGCCACGCATTGCCTCCGTTGCGGTTCTGATGGCGCATCGGCCAGGAAAGTCGGATTCCGTGTGAAACCGCCCGGCAAGTTCCTCGGTCCACTGTGCGCAAAGAGCGTCAGGGCTAACCACCAGGACGGTTCCCGTCGAATCCAGCAGGTGCTGTCGAATGATCAGGCCAGCCTCTATCGTCTTTCCCATACCAACCTCGTCGGCGAGGATGTACCGCTGAACTGGGTCTGACAGAACCTGTCGGGCAGTCTCTATCTGGTGAGGGACAAGATCGATCGACGAGGATGCGAGGCTGGTGACGCCGCGATAGGCGCGAGCGCGCTCGAGATACTCTCGGACGAACATAGATCGCGATGCATGGAACCTTCGCGACTCGATGACGCGATGCTGCAGGAAACGAGAGGCATCTGTGATCGGCGCATTAGCTCGAACGCGAACCGCTGCCTCGGGCAATACGCGTTCGGCGCCGCTAACCCGAACGATGCATCGCCGATCATCAGGAAAATGGTCGAGAACGCGGCCCGGGATGAGGTTTCCCTCTAGCTGCACGTAGGCCCGCGTTTCGGGCATGAGGTGGGTGCGACGGACCATCGCAGGCGAATAGGTCTCAACGATCTCACCGTCGGCACCCGGGTGGATGAAGTGCGAGACCGTGATCAGGTCATCTCCAACTGCTTGGACCGAACCGCGACCAAGCGGGCCGTTGCAGCTCACGATGTCGCCGGGCATCATATTGACGTCAACCGTACTTGACCGTCGGCTTAACGTCGAGGCGTGCCATCAAGGATGGCCCTGAACCGCTTCTGCTCGCACCTGATCCCGCTGGCACGGAGCATTTCGAGAAGGCCCGTCGCAGAAGCATTGGGATTCGTTTTCCGCAGGGAGCGAACAGTTCGCGTGATCTCGCTATCGGTTGCCGTTCTGCGGGTCGGCCGAAGCATCGTAACCTCCCGAAGCCGGGAGTCGAAGGCTTCCTGCATGCTCGCAGGGTGCCACTTATGCTCGGCAGCCGACTGGGCCATGAGCAGGAGGGCGGCACCATTGATGCCGCTCATGGCGGTCGGCACCACTCGCGAGAGGCGGTGGTCGAACCGGATAGCTCGCTCGTCACCAAAGCTTGTTGATAGGAGCACCACCACGCGACCTTCTGCGGTCCAGAAATCGATGTCCTCACTCATCGCATCCAGGTACCTTGGACCGCAGGCCGTGACCACGATATCGCCCTCTACCCGGGTTGGTTCCCACTCGCTCGCGCGTAGGCGTGACCACCAGGTCTGCTGCGTCAACCGTCGATCGAAATCCTCGCTGTCTCCACGCCAGACAGCGTCGGGCCCACCAGAAAAAGTTGCTGAGTACGCTGGAACCCGTGTGGAAAACGAGATGAGGCCAAGCCCAGCCGAGGCTATTAGCGGCTGCACGCGGAAGCGAGAGGCGTTGATGAGTTGCACGGCATCGAGGATCCTCGACCAGTGCTGTCCGTGATACAGATCCCCTGCTGGCAGCTCCGTTGGGGTCGATTGGAGATGCCGCCGCCAGGTCTTGAAGCGCCCATCAAGCGAGCGGTCCGTAACGTTGCGGAGGCGGGTGCCCTCGGACGGGGCGATAGATTTCAAGTTGGTGCACCCGGCAATGACCGTCACCGTCTGGCGCACGGCTATCGCGCTTGACGGGTCGCGCGAACTAGGAATGTTCCTAGCAGCTGGATGTCGCTCGACGTGTTCTGCAGCTCGTTCCAGCGGCGCCGATCGTTCGGCCCGAACTCCCAGTAGCCCTTCGTCCACGCGCACATGGGCGCCAGATCGTCCAGCGCCGATGCGAACGGGCCAACCATCTCATCGCGGGTGCCGGCGACCTCGACTGCCAGCGTGTCCATCACGAATCCGAGGCTGACGATGCCGACCCCGTGAACGAGCCGCGACTTGCGCGGGTTCAGGCCCCACGCATCGTCCTCGCTGGAGGCTCCGAAGATCAGATCGACCGCCTCCCAGAAAGCCTTGAGCACCGTTAGCATCGCCTCAGCGTCGCCCTCGCCGGTGTTCGGATCCCGATGGCTGTAGAGGGCGCCGTCGGACAGGCTGTTCTCGATCATCTTGAGGATGGAGTTGTCCTTGATCACGCCGTCTGGGTGCGTTGGCGTGCGGATGCGTCCGCGGAGCGGGGAGTCCTCATCGAAGTTCAGCCGTTCCATGAGGCGGGCAGGGAATTGGCGCCGCCGCAGCGCTGCGGGCAGGTGTCCCTCGGTGGTCGGCAGTAGCTCGTAGATGAGGCCCTTTGGCAGCGGCTTGGTGGAGTTGACGAGGATGAACTGCAAGCGTTGCTCAGCCGCGCTGTTCGTGATGAAGGCGGTCACGAGCACGGGAAAGTCGATGACCCTCGCATCGCGCAGCGCCGCAGCACGTTGCTGCCCGTCGACGATCCACCCGGGGAGGCTGGCCGGGTCGTCGGAGGCCAAGAGGGGGATGACGAGCCTGCCCGCCGTGCACCACTCGCTCACGTCCGACTCTGCATCGAACGTCACTCGCTCGTCGAAGGCGACGACGAGAGCGTTCGGGAGCATCGCTCCTGGCGACTCGAGGTATGACTGAATCGCCTTCACGTGGGAGATCACCTCGGGGCGCTGGTATCCGCTCAGTTCGGCGTCAGCGCTGCGGCTCACGCGTGAGATCGTGGCGATTCGATGAAGATCCTTGCCGTCGATGCCGAAGGAGTAGAGCAGCCTGTCCTTTCCCTGTCGGATCCGCAGCGCGGGAAGCGTGAGCGTCGATACGGTCATCGCTCTGTCCGCTCACCCTTCGCGCGGGTAATTTCTCCATTGATCGCAGCGCGGCGCTCCGCGAATGCGTAGAGGTTGTGGAAGCCGCGCCGCTTGTTCCGCTCGGTTCCTCTAAAGATGATCACGTCTATTCCGGTCTCCCTGCACACGTCGCAGGCGCAGATGCGCCACGGCGATGCCTCTAGCGTCTCAGAGTAGGCCACTCGTCGGCTCTTGCTGCCGATCAGAGCATCGTACTCATCGACCGCATCGAGCGCGTTCTCGAGGGATGCTGCTCCCGCGTCGAAGGCGCGCAGCGCTGCGAGCGCTGCTCTCTCGAGCCGTATCGCGCTTGCCTGGTCGATCCTGCCGGCGACGATGTTGCGCTTGAGGCGTGCGTTCCCATCAACCTGTGGCACGCGGATGGCCGAGTACGCGGTCGTCGGAGTCCAGTAGTTGTCGTGGTCGTCCTTGAACGCCTGTCGGAAGGGGGTGGTGCTGTCGAAGCTCGTCACGCCGCGCTGCCTGAAGTCATCAACGCGCTCGCACCTCGTGACGCCGAGGAGGTGCATCTGCGTCGACGGCTCGCGGATCCCGCTGATCGCGTCGAGGCAGTCGACGATCTCATCGGTCTTGAGCGGCACCATGCCGCCGAGCGCTATGCGCGTGTATCCCAGCGCCTGCAGGTCTCTCACAGACAGCGCGTACGACTCGGGGCTCCACCCCTGGGCAGCCCCCATCGGCTGGAAGCTGCAGCCCCGCCTGCGATGCAGGTCGAGGAAGTCGGCAGCGAGAGCCATCGTGAGCTCGCGCCGGCGAGGCCAGTCGTCGGGGATCTCAGGCTCCGTCCCGGGCAGGCACTTCGCAGAGTTGATGTAGCCGAGGATGACGTGGTCCACCGATATGCCCAAGTCGAAACCGCAGTCGTCGTAGAAGTTGACCACCTCCTCGACGGTGTAGGGCGGGTCGTGCTCTCCAACGTAGGTGAAGGCACCACAGTCGCCGATGACCTCGGCGCCGGCGGGCAGGCGGAAGAACTTTCGTGCGCCATCGCGTATGAGGCGGTGTCGCTGGGCATACGTGTACCGGCCAGAGCTGCCAACGAGCCCATCGACGATGCCCTTCGACACGAGCATCCCATCGTATATCGGTGCGGAGATGGCCTCATGCGCGTAGTGCTCGTCTCGCTGCCGCACGCGCGTCTCCGAGCGAGTCTCGCTGATGAAGTCGAAGCTCGGATCGACCTGGTCTTGGCTGTCGGGGAAGTAGTACTTCAAGAGGATTGCGGGGGCTAAGACCGCGTACAGGCGAGGCTACCCTGAGCCGCGGTCGGCGGGGCGCGATGGACGGCACCTGGGACGATGATGACATAGTCGCTGGTTGAGGCACCTCCCGGTGGCTCCGTCGTTCCCATTGAGGCGCGGTTGTTGATCTCTCAGAACAACAGATCCGAGTCCCCCGACTCCTCATACGTCCCCGTCAGCAGGCTCGCCCACTGTTCGTCTTCGACTTCGTCGGGCGTCCGGTCGTACTCGTCGGGTACGCGGGCCTGTTGTGGGAGGGGTCGGTTGCGGCCGACTTCGCGTACGAGTCCGGCAAAGAGGCTGGGGCTCATCGCGAGCTCGCCGAACAAGACGCCGGGCTGGTCATAGACCCCTTCACCAGGGTTGAATACGAGTAGGCAGAAGACGAGTTCCTGCTCGTTGTGTATTTCGGTGTGGGTGCGGGAGATCAGGATCGCGTCGGTGTCGTCGGCCTTCATCAGCGAGTGGTCGGCGGTGATGCACCACGCCTTGTAGTTGTCGGGCTCGCGGAACGCGATCTGGCGGATGTCTTCTTTGAGGAAGCACTGCACCTGCTCGAGTGGGCGTGGTGGCTTCAGTGGGATCGGCTGATCCGGGTCGAGCTCGTACGAATCGTGAGGGGAGTTGTAGTCCAACGTGGGAGGCTCCTTCAAGCGGTGGTAAGGAGGTGTCGTCGGTCGGCGGCGATTTCTTACGCGGCTTTACCACTAAACAGGGTTAATCCGCGCGATGGCTGAAAGCCTGAATTACTCGTTGTTCATTAGGTCTCGTTGATAATCATTTCCTGTTCCCTTCGGCTCTCCGAATGTGGGGACGAAGAAGTCCATCGGGAAGTGGTGGATGACTAGTCAGCCGGTAAAAAGCGCGAACACGACCGTCCGCATCCCGTTGTCGGCGTACTTCGTAATCCCACCCAAGTTTTCGTAGCTCTCGTAGGCGCTTTTGCCAGTCTTCTTGCACTTCGCCAAAATTTGCAACCAGTTCGAGGACGTCTGACCTAACTTCATCCGGATAGACGGCCTCAAGCAGGGCCGCCAGTCGCCGATGTACCTCGGTGTGTGCCGACGCGGTGGCAATCGATTCACCGTGCTCGTTCAAAGTTGCGTAGTAGGCCTTCTTGCCTGAATTGCACTCTTCACAGAGCGCTTGGAGATTTTCGATATCGTGGGTGCCTCCCCATGCCTGGGGGATGCGGTGGTCAACAACGAGTACAACCCCGTGGTCAATCGGATTGCGCCCGCATTGAGCGCATCGGCCAAGGCGCAAGACCTCGGCTCTTGTCCGGGTAGAGATCATTGCGGCGTCGTGCCGAGGCGTTGCTAGGCGCCCAACAAGCCTATAGCGCGGGGTTGAATCGCCCTCAAGTTTGATTCGTTCAATTAGAAACAGCCGATATAGATCGCGCCGTCGGCGATCGAGTTGACTCTGTTCTCCATGCTCAGCTGCAAAATTCTCTCGAATCTGCACAGCTGTTAGTGGACTGCTGCGGGTCGCCCAGAGAATCGTGTACAGATCACGAAGCGTCCGCACTGGGAGCAGATTCGCTAGTTCGTCGACATCTCGATGCGGATCGGGAAGCGGTAATAGATCGGACACCGCGCCAGTATGCCACTAAATCCTATTGATCAAGCAGCGAGCACCGGCACTACTGCGCGGTCAGCCGCCGCAAGAGCTTTGCGTATCTGCCTAGCGACTGCTTCTGCGACCGGAGGAGGGAATGCGTTGCCAACTTGGCGGTATGCCGCGGTCTTTCGGCCGGCGAATGTCCAATCCGGTGGAAAGCCCTGAACGAGTGCTGCCATGGCGACCGTCAATCGAGGAAGGCCATCAAAGTCCGGTGGCGGAGCGCAGTCCGCCACCCCCTTGCCACACACGCCGATTTTTGCCCATTCCCGTTTGGCTCGAGTCGGGCCCAAATCGGGGCCTCCATGCTTTTTGGAGCCTCCCACGAGTGTTGGCGCGATCGAATCCGCTTGGTTTGCCCATGTTGCTGCGTGCTGCCATCCGCCGGAGCCCATCTCCTTACAAAGGACTTGGCCAACAGTTGGAGGTTCCTGCCTGACTGCATCGGGCCAGGAAAAATGGGTTGCAGCAGATGCCTCGATGGCGACGATCACGACCCGTGGTCGTAGCTGTGGCACGCCAAAGTCGCTAGCTTGAAGCAACTTCCAGAATGATGAATAGCCAAGGTCGTTAAGGCGCTGATCGAGCGTTTCTCGGTAATGATCAAAGCGGCTGCTAAGAAGGCCCCGTACGTTCTCGAGCATTACGGCTCGCGGGCGACATTCGCTGACGATTCTCAGTGCCTCCGGGAATAGATCGCGTTCATCACTGCTCCCCAATTGGCGTCCGGCCAGAGAAAAAGGCGGGCATGGTACGCCGCCTGCGACAAGATCCACTCCTTGAAACGGATTTCCGGCAAATGTTCGTAGATCGGCCTCGATCACGTTCCACGACGGACGATTCAGTCGCAATGTGTCGCACGCAATCGGCTCAATCTCAACCAATGCGGCATGAGTAAAGCCGGCGGCTTCGAGACCGATCGCCTGTCCACCGCCACCCGCACAAAGCTCGAGAGCTGTGAACTTCTTCGCAGGCATACTTCAAACTCTAGTTCGGGCCTCGGACGAGGTCGGCGGATCTATATAGCTGGAAACGAATTCACGACTGGGTGTGATTACCTATTCTGGCCCCACCGTACGCATCGAAATTGGCCCCACCTCTTCTCGATCGGATGACTGAGATCTAATGATGTTGATGCCGCCGAGCATGTCCAACTGGTGATCGACGATCTCAGAGATCATCCTAGAAACGTGATCATCGTTGACCCAATCCGACACACTCGGCGGCATCAACAACATCTGATCCTGATCATACGAACGAAACGTTTTCATCCCCGCGAATCAGACGCGAGCAGTCGGACACCCCTTCGAGATTACTCGGACAGACTGCTAGCGCAACGCTGTAGCCGTCTGTCCATGCCGGGAGCCGGCGTAGTGCGGCGGGCGGCTACCCACGAACCCGGTGGGTTTTACCCACGGTCTCGGATTGGCATAGACTCAAGTCTGCATGGGTGAAGTCGAGCAGCCGCCTCCGTGGCTTGTGCCGAAGGCTGTTGAGCGGCTGACGGGCGGCGAGACATTCAGTGGGAGTACCCTGACGGTTCTTGACTTCTGGCAGTGGGGCTTCAGCGATCTCCGCACGAACATCGTCCGGGGCGTGCTCGCGGAGTTCTTTGTTGCCTCGGCCGTCGGCGATCCGAGTCCGCTCCGAAACGCCTGGGACAACTTCGATGTGACGACGCCGTCAGGCATCCGGGTAGAGGTCAAATCGGCGGCATACCTCCAAAGCTGGAAGCAGCGTCGCATCTCTAAGATCGTGTTCACGGGCCTGACTGGGAGGATCTGGTCGGACGAGTCCGCCAGCCTCGGAGCGGAGCGCGAACTTCGCGCGGATGTCTACGTCTTCGCGATCCACACCTGCCGGGAGCCGGAACAGTACGACGCGCTCGATCTGAGCCGCTGGGAGTTCCGCGTGCTGGGAGTGAATGCCCTTCGGAAGCACAGCTACCGTTCGATTACGAAGCGCAGTCTCGACAGCATCGCTCCGAGCGGGCTCCGTTTGGACGAACTTGCTCAGGAGATCGAGCGAACGTTTTCCGAGGATCAGGCCCCCCGATAGGCGAGGGTGGTGCGCTTCGAGACCGAATGGAGGGACCCTGCCGCCCGGATCGCGGAGCTTGACTCTCTCCGCTGGATCGGACGCAAGGGCAACCCGACCTGAGCCCCTACCCTTCGCGCGGCTCGCGTTCTGGACTCAGGCGCATACGAGGAGTGGGGGCCATGGTGGCGTTTTCGGTTCAGAGTTACTAAGGGTAGGCGTCAGATTTTGGCGACTGGCACGTCTCCCCATTAGTAGGTGTCGCCGAAAAAGGCGCTCCAGCGAACGGCCACAAAAAGCCGTGGGCGTCCGCTGAGTTTGGGCGTTAGGCCGCATTCAGAGCGAACTAATTTTAGTCAAGGAGCATGATGATGAATTCGCAAACCATCAAGCCGCACAACACTAAGGCAGCCGCGACCTGGGATGCCGGAGGGCTGAATTATGACCGGATCAGTCAAATCATCTCCGACTCGATAGAGCATTGCGTAATTCGCCTCGCTCCCCAGTCAGGCGAGCGCATACTTGATGTGGCCACTGGCACTGGCTGGACCGCACGCCGAATTGCTGCTCGAGGGGCCAGCGTCACCGGCGTTGACTTGGGTGCTGATCTTATCGAGGCCGCCAAGGCTTATGCCGATGAGGCTCGGCTGACGATCGATTTTCAAGTTGGCGATGCCGAGGCACTTCCCTTCGAGGATCAAAGCTTTGACGCGGTCATTTCGACTTGCGGTGTGATGTTTGTCAGCAAGCCTGAGGTTGCCGCCGCCGAGTTGGCTCGCGTCTGTAAAAAGGGGGGCAGAGTTGGATTGACGACGTGGCCTGCTGACGGAACTGTTGCCGGCCTTTTTAAGGTCATGAAGCCTTACATGCCAGTACCCGCCACGCCACCACCACCTTCGCCATTCGAATGGGGTAACAAGGAGCGCGTGCAACAGCTCCTCGGCGCGAACTTCGATCTGCGCTTCGAGACCGGCACTTCGGTCATGCGCGAGCCAAGCGGCCTGGCCGTCTGGGAGGTGCATGTGGGGGGTTATGGCCCTATCAAGACTTTGGCAGCGACTCTTGACCCGGAACTCCGCGAGGGCTTGAAGCGTGATTTCATCGCCTACCATGACGGCTTCAAGACCGAACTTGGGGTTACGATACCGCGCGATTATCTCGTGACTATCGGTGTCCGCAAGTAGTCTGTCATTCGAGAGAGGGGTGATGGTGGCGTTTTCGGACCAGTGCATCAAGGCGACGGGTTCGGTGTGGGAGCGGTGGCTGCATCATCCGTGGACGGAGGCGTTGTTTGCGGGTGAGTTGTCGGATGCGCAGTTTCGGTATTGGCTTGTGCAGGATTTGCCGTATCTGGGGCAGCATATGACGGAGCCGGTGTATCCGAAGGTGCCGCCGCATCTGCCGTTTATCGCGTTGTCGCGGGAGTATGCGGTGCGGGCAGAGACGACGCGGGTCGAGCTGGAGACGCTCGGTGATTCTGGCGCGTTTGCGAAGACGCGGTGGGCGGCGCGGCCGATGCGAGAGGGTGCGATCAACTTTTGGGTACGTGCAGCACACGAGGGTTCGTTTGGTGATTTTTGTGCCGCGATCTATGTCTGTTACTCGTTTGCTGGCACGTTTGGTGCGCGCTATGCGGCCGAGCAGCCGCAGAACTTGCCCGAGTTGCAGCGGCAGTGGGTCGAGCAGTGGATTGATCCGTACTTTATTCGCCTCTACGAGTGTGTTCGGGACGGGCTCGACGAGTACGGGGCAGCGGCGACCGAGTATCAGCGTGAGCAGATGCAGTGGTTGTTTCTACGTGGCACGCAGTGGCAGATCGGCACCTTCGACGCGGCCTGGAATTGTTCGGACCCGTGGTTTGGGGAGGGCGACGAGTGGGGCGTGCTGGCCGACGCGCCGTGGCTGCGTGGGGAGGCGATCGGGTAGGCGGTGCCTGCGAGGGGTACGCCGAGGGCGGACGCTGTAAAGCCGTTCTTGAGACAGTGCACTAGCTCCATTCACGAACGGCCCGCATACGCGCGCCGTTCGTTCTCCATGATGGAGACGGAAGTCCGTCTTGTTACGATGACCGAATGTTTTGTATGAGAGGACGCAGGCGGGAGGCAAGGAGCGCGTGACCGAGACCATGCAGGCGCTGCTGTACCTGCCCTCCTACGAGCTCGAGGTTCGTGAGGTCGCGTGCCCGCGGCCCGGTGACGACGAGGTCGTCGTGCGGGTCGAGGCGGCCGGCATCTGCGGCTCTGATCTGCACGGGGTCGCCTCCCGCAGTCCGCGCCGCACGCCGCCGCTGATCATGGGGCACGAGTTCTGCGGCGAGGTGGTCGCGGCGGGAGGGCTTGCGGGCGAGCATCTCCTCGGAACGCGGATCGCGGTCAACCCACAGATGCCGTGCGGAGAGTGCGCCGCGTGCCGCTCCGGGCGCGAGAACGTCTGCGCCCGGAGAGATCTGATCGGAGGCACCCGCTCCGGCGGCTTCGCCGAGCTCGTGTCCGTGCCCCTGCGCTGCGTCCACCCAGTCTCCGCCGGCCTCTCGGCGGACGTCGCCGTCTTCTGCGAGCCGCTCGCGACCTGCGTGCATGCGCTTCGCCTCGTCCCCGACAGCTTCACGGACGTTGCCGTCGTGCTCGGCGCGGGAACGATCGGCGTCCTCGCCGCCCAGGTGCTTCGGGCTGCCGGCACGCGCACGATCGTGGTCAGCGAGATCGACGAGGGCCGTCGCGCGAGCCTCGGGGCCGCCGCAGACGCGGTCGTCGCCCCGGCTGACCTGCACAACACCGTGATGGAGCTGACCGACGGCCTCGGCGTCAGTCTCAGCGTCGACGCGGTCGGCACGGATGGAACGCGGCAGGAGTCGATCCGCGTGCTCGAGCCGGCCGGGATCGCGGTCTGGCTCGGCATGCACGAGCAAGCCGCGACGATCCCGGCGTTCGATCTCGTCGTGAAGGAGCAGCGCGTGCAGGGCTCGTTCGCCTACACGAATCCGGAGTTCGGACGCGCCCTCGGGATGCTGGAGAGTGGGCTCATCGAGCCGGGCGTCTCGCGAAAGTCGTTCCCACTCGAGGAGAGCGGCGATGTCTTCCGTCAGCTGCTCCAAGGCTCGTCCGACGGGTTCCTCAAGGCGATCGTGCGCCCGGGCTGAGCGAAGCCTCGATCCACCGTTTGTCCCTGTGGATGTTGGGGGTCGGGGATCGGCCGGGTCTTCGGGCGCTCTCGAGCGGCGAGTTTTTGGGCGCGGCGTTGTCCGGGCTTGCTCGAGGGGCCTTGGGGTGGGTTTCGCGCCGGTGTGGACGGGCCTGGGCGGCCGACAACAACGTCGAGCTGGTACCGACCCCCACCTACGCCAGCTACCCGAACCGGATCGAGAGCCACTTCGGCGCGATCAGCGAGTTCGTCGTCAAAAACGCCGACTACCTCGACTGGGACGCCTGCACCCACGCCATCAGCCAACACATCCGCTACCGCAACCAGCCCGAACGTCGAGCCGAACGCCTCACCCGCCGCCGATCCCACCTCAACCTCGCCGCCTGTCCAATGACATTCCAAATCCAACGTTCCGGGACGAGGCACTAGCACTTATGCGACTGTTCGCACCCTGTTAGTATGCCGGCCGAGCGATCACTTATGGCAAACACTGTCAAGCCACAACGCGGCACGGCCCAAGGGAGCCCCGCGGAGCTTGCCCGACTCTACCGCCAGATGGTCACAATCCGCCGCTGCGAAGAGGCGGTCGCTCGACTGTTCAATGAGGGACTCATCCACGGGACTGCGCACCTGAGCATAGGCCAGGAAGCGGTACCTGCGGCCGTGTGCGCCGAGCTGGCGGACTCCGACTACCTGACCACGACGTACCGCGGCCACGGCTGGGCGCTCGCAAAGGGCGTCCCCCTCGTCGGCTTCTTTTCGGAGCTCTTCGGTCGGGAGACGGGGGTTTGCCGGGGGCGCGGCGGGTCGATGCACCTCTGTGACATGCGCGTCGGCCTGATCGGAGCGTCCGGCATCGTCGGTGGCGGGCTTCCGGCCGCAGTCGGCAGCGCCTACGCGGCGCAGGTCCTCGGGACGGACGCTGTCTCTGTCGCTTCCTTCGGCGACGGAGCGACCAACATCGGCACGTTCCACGAGAGCGTCAACCTCGCGGCCGTCTGGGGGCTGCCGGTCATCTTCGTGTGCGAGAACAACCTCTACGGGGAGTTCACGCCGGCCCGTGAGACGTGCCTGCTCGAGGATCTCGCCGAGCGCGCGGGCTCGTACGGGATTCCGGGCCACGTCGTCGACGGAAACGACGTCGAGGCCGTTCGAGCTGTCGCTGCCGAGGCGATCGCCCGCGCGCGCGCCGGTGGAGGGCCGTCGCTGATCGAGGCGAAGACCTACCGCCACCGCGGCCACTCGAGAAACGACTCCGCCAGCTACCGGCCGGACGGGGAGCTGGAGGCGTGGCTGGAGCGCGATCCGATCGTGCTGACGCGCGCCGCGCTGCTGGAGGCCGGCGTCTGGAGCGACGAGGCCGACCTCGAGCTCGTCGCCGACGTCGACCGCGAGATCGCCGCCGCCGTCGACGAGGCGATGGCAGCGCCCTTCCCGGCGCCCGAAGACCTGCTCAAGCACGTTTACGTGGAGCCACAACCGGCTGCAGACGCGAGCGCCGGCCCGGGCGCAACGGGCACGAGAATGCTCAGCTACCGCGAGGCAGTGCGCGAGGGCCTTGCCGAGGAGATGCGCCGCGACCCGACCGTCGTCCTCTTCGGAGAGGACGTCGCCGTCGCAGGCGGGGTCTTCAAGGTGACGGAAGGGCTGCGCGGGGAGTTCGGCCCCGAACGCGTCCGCGACACCCCGATCTCGGAGAACGTGCTCGTCGGCGCGGCGGTCGGCGCGGCTGCGGCCGGGCTCAGGCCGGTCGTCGAGATCATGTTCGCCGACTTCCTCGCGAATGCGTTCGACCAGCTCGTCAACCACGCAGCCAAGCTGCGCTACATGTCCGGCGGGCAGCTGCGGCTGCCGCTCGTCGTGCGCAGCGCCCACGGCGGTGGGATCGGCTTCGCCGCGCAGCACTCTCAGTCGGCAACCTCGTGGCTGCTGCCGTTCCCGGGAATCAAGATCGTCGCGCCCGCCAGCGCGGCGGACGCGAAGCTGCTCCTGAAGGCCGCGATCCGCGACCCGGACCCGGTGCTGTTCCTCGAGCACAAGGCTCTCTACGGAACGAAGGAGCCCGTTCCGGAGGAGACGGGGACGCTGCCCGCGCTCGGCACGCCGCTCGTGCGTCGTGCGGGCTCGGACCTGACGATCGTCGCCCTCGCGGGCACTGTGCCGATAGCGCTCGGCGCGGCCGACCAGTTGGCCGCGGAGGGGATCGAGTGCGAGGTGGTGGATCTCCGCGGGCTCGTCCCGCTGGACGAGCGCGTGCTCGTCGAATCCCTGCAGCGGACGGGCCGACTGCTCGTCGTCGAGGAGGAGAGCGGCCAGGGCGGGTGGGCGAACCTGATCGTCTCCCGGCTCGCGCAGCACGCCTGGCCGGCGCTGCGCCAGGCCCCGCAGGTCGTCTCCGGCGCCGACGCACCGGTGCCCTACAGCCCGCCGCTCGAAGCCGCCTTCCGGCCCACCGTCGACGGCGTCGCTGCCGCCGGCCGGTCACTCGTCGGACCGACCGTCTGATGGGAGCGCTCCGGCCGGTGCCCATGCCGAGCGTCGAGGTGGGGATGGACGAAGGGCGACTCGTCGAGTTCCTCGTGCAGGTCGGCTCGACGGTTACGGTCGGGCAGCCACTCTTCGTCGTCGAGGCCGAGAAGGTGACGCTCGAGATCGAAGCGTCCACCGCCGGCCGCGTCGCCGAGCTGTGCGTCGAGCCGGACAGCGCCGTCCGCGTCGGCGAGCCGGTGCTGATGCTCGACGTCTCGGACGCCTGATGGAGGTTCGCGCCGCTCTCGAGCGCTGCGCCAACCGCACGCTCGACTTCGACTTCGGCGTCTCTGGCATGTCGTTTCCCGAGGAGCCGTCCGCCTACCTCCGCATCGCCACCGAATGGAACTCCGAGGGACAGGGCGCTGCGATGAGAGCGCTGGCCGAGGCACTAGGATGATCGAAGTCAGCAAATTCGAGAGGAGACGTGGATGCACATAACCGGTGTAGAGGCGATCGTGCTCAAGACGCCGATCCGCGACTGGCGCGCAGCCGACCAGACACACGAGGCCGCGCTCGTGCGCATCACCTCTGACGAGGGGCACGTGGGCATCGGCGAGGCTGCGGTCTTGCCCGCCGTGGTGAAGGCGTTCATCGACGAGCCCACCTCGTTCTCGTGGAGCCAGGGCGTCGCGGACATCCTGGTAGGCCAAGACCCGCGTGACCCGAAGGCCCTGTGGGACGCGCTCTGCGACGGCACCATCTGGTCGGCACGCGTTGGGCTCGGGCGGATCGCGCTGGCCGGAGTCGACATGGCGCTCTGGGACCTGGCGGGGAAGGCGGCCGGCGTGCCGGTGTGGGAGCTCTTGGGCGGACAACGGCCGCATCCCGTCGTCCCCTATCTGACGATGTACAGCGGCCCCAGCCCCTTGCAGACCACGATCCGGAACACGAACGACCTCGTCGACCGCGCGGTCGCAGGCGGGTTCCGGGCAGCGAAGATCGAGGCGCTCACCGACACGACCGAGAACAACGACGAGATCGTCGAGCTGGTCCGGGCGGTCAGAGAGCACGCCGGTCCCGAGTTCACGCTGGCACTCGACGTCGGTTATCGCTGGCCGAATGCGGAGGAGGCGATGGACTGCATCCGCCGCCTGGAGGAGTTCGACCTCTTCTTCCTCGAGACGCCGTTCATGCCCGAGCTGTTAGACGAATACCGCAAGCTCGCCGAGGCCTCTCCGATCTCGATCGCCGGCGCCGAGATCCTGACCTCGTATGCGGAGTTCGGCCCGCTGCTGGACGCGGGCATCGACATCGTGCAGTCCGGGACGTGCCGCATCGGCATCACGGAATCCGACCGGCTCGCGCGAAGGGCCGGCGAGCTCGGGCGGAGGTACGTGCCCTACGGCTACGTGTCGACGCTGTTCTCGGTCGCCGCGAACATCCAGGTCGCCGCGGCGAACGACAACGTGCCGCTGGTCGAGCTCGCCCCCGCCGCCTTCTACCCGCACATGATCATGCGGCGGGAGCTCGCGGGACCCGAGCCCGTGATCCGGGACGGCGCGTTCGAGCTCCCGACGACGCCCGGCCTCGGGCTCGAGCTGGACGAGGACGCCGTGCGTCGATACCGGGTCTGACGATATGTTTCTGCGTCCATGAGCGCATCGCGCCGAACGCGAGCCGCGTCGATCGCCGCGGGCCGCCCGCTGTTGAGCGGGGACCTGGCCACGGTGATGTGGCTGACCGGCCTCGCGACCGACATCGAGTACGGCCCGAGCCCGTTCACCGTCTCACCGCTCGTCCTCCTCGATCCCGACGGCTCCGTCCTCAAGATCACGAGCGAGGACGAGACGGGCGGCTGGGCCGCGACGGTCCGGGCCGCCGCGAGGATCCCCTCCAGCCGCCGTTGCGCCGTATCGAGCTCGGTCGGTCCGGCGAGGTGCGCCAGCCGCCGGTGCCCGTAGCCGAGCAGGTCCTGACCAAGGCCGTCAAACTAACAACCCACTTCAGGAACGCTGCACTAGAGCACATGTGGCGTCGAGTAGCGCGATTGTCTGAGGTACCGCGTCGCGCGCGATCAGTGGTGTTCGAGCAGTACGATCCGTCAGGCGCAGGCCGCGTTGTTCCAGCCACGATTTGTGGAGACTCAGCGCAAACGTTAGCCTTGCGGAGTATGTCGTCGGAACCCCCCTCTCGTTTGGTTGATGTCGCGGCGCTTGCTGGCGTGCACGTGTCGACGGCTTCGCGTGTTCTCAACAGTCGCGAACAAGCCAACGTTCGGGATGAAACCCGGCAGCGCATTCTTGCTGCGGCGAAGACACTTCGGTACCGGCCCAATGCGATCGCGCGCGGGCTAAAGACCAATACGACAACGACGATCGGCCTTTTGGTGCGGAGTTTGCGGAGTCCAGTGATGGTAGAGATGGCTCGTGCGGCGGCGGCCAGAGCGTGGGAACGCGGTTACGTCGTGGTGATCGCGGAGGACGACGGCGTGATTACCGAGCAAGCCTGGGAACGCCTCGTCCATGAGGGGCGTATCGATGGGATGCTCGTGGCGAGTGCGTCAACAGGCGGCCCAATCTTGGACTTCGTCAACGAGACATCGCTGCCGTATGTATTCGTTGATCACGTGCACCCGGGCAGTGGTCGCAATGTTTCGATGAGAGAAACAGACGCGGGCCGTATCGCTGCCGAGCACCTGATCGGGTTGGGGCATCAACGCCTCGCCCATCTTGCGGGACCACCATCCTTCGATAGCACGCGGCGTCGCGCCGAAGCGTTTCGCATCGCAGCAGCTGCCGCGGGCCTACCCGAGCCCGTGGAGGTGACCGCGGATTTTACAGAAGTTGACGCGGCTCGCCAAGCCCGTGTGCTATTAGCGCATGCGCCGCAACCCACAGCTGTTTTTGCCTCAGCATTGACGCACGTGATCGGGGTTGTTGCCGTCGCTCGAGAGCTTGGGCTGCGCATACCCGAGGATCTGTCAGTGATTACCTACGACGACGATCCACTGCTCGATTTTCTGGGTACGCCAATTACATCGATCAGGATGCCGATGGCGGAACTTGGGCGAGTAGCTACCGATGCGTTGATTGCGCAGATCAATGGCGAACCACCATGCGATATCGAAGTGTCGATCCAACCCGCGATCGTGCCGCGCGCGTCCACGGCACCACCGAAAGGAGCCTGACATGCAAATCCGTGCAGCAGTCATGCGTGAGCCAAACGCGCCATTGACGGTCGAGGAGCTGACGCTCGATCCGCCCAAGCGAGACGAAGTGCTGGTGCGCATCGAGGCATCCGGCATTTGTCGCAGCGACCTCTCGTACATCGATGGCAAGTGGCCCGCCCCGTTGCCGATTGTGCTGGGGCATGAGGGTGCTGGTGTGATCGAAGCTGTCGGTGAGGGCGTGGATCCCGGTCGTGTCGGAGAACACGTGGTGCTGACGTTTTCGCCGGCCTGTGGGGCCTGTCGCTTTTGTCTTGAGGGACGCGCCAACCTGTGTCTCGATGCTGCTGCTGGACTCGACTCCGGCTTTTTGCGCGATGGCACGACGCGTCTGGCGGACGGCAAGGATCGCGTCCATCACCTCGCGTACGTCTCGAGTTTTGCTTCGCATGCTGTGGTTCCGGCCAATGGGGCACTGGCAGTCGAGGCGACACTCAATCCGCATGTGGCGTGCCTTCTGGGGTGCGGGGTAACGACCGGCGTGATGTCGGTCGTGCATCGTGCAAACGTTCGGCCGGGCGACGCCGTCGCGATTTTTGCGTGTGGTGGCGTGGGATTGTCGGCTGTTATTGGTGCGCGCATGGTGACGGCAGATCCGATCATTGCGGTGGACACGCTCGCCGAGAAGCGCGACTTTGCTCTGCGGCTTGGCGCCACACACGTGATCGATCCGGCAACTGGTGACCCGGCGGAACAGATCCGTGCGATCGTGCCTGGGGGAGTGGATGTCGCATTTGAGGCACTTGGAAACCCCGTCGTGATTGAGCAGGCATTTCGTAGCGTGCGCGATGGTGGCACGACGGTGATGATTGGCCAGCCGGCGATGGGCGTCAAGGCGGGTTTTGACGTGTATAACGCCACGCAATTCGAGCACACAATCCTCGGTACGAACATGGGCGGGATCGTGCCGGCCCTGCAGATTCCACGCTTGGCTCGGTTGGCAGCACGCGGACGGATCCAATTGGATCAGCTCGTGACGCACACATTCCCGTTGGAAGAGATCAATGCGGCGGTTGCGCAGACGATCTCGGGGCAGGCGGGTCGTGTTGTGATCGTTCCGTAATGCAATGGGGCTTGACCGCAGCCTCTGCGATCTCTAGGATCGTCAGGCAAACGTTTGCACGGAGGCGGAGTGAGTCTTCTTAAGCGGAGAAACAGGAGTGATGCGAGTACGAAAACCGTGTCGCTCTACTACGCGTCCGACCTGCATGGGTCTGATCGATGCTGGCGCAAATTTCTCGGCGCAGGGCGCTTCTACGAGGTCGATGCCTTGATCATGGGGGGCGATCTGACAGGCAAGGCCGTCGTGCCGATCGAGCATAGACCCGACAATCACTGGCAGGCGACGATCATCGGAGAGGTGCGTACCGCAAAAAATCAGCAGGAACTCGACGAGCTCGAGAACGCGATTCGCTTCAATGGCATGTACCCATGGGTCGCAGATGCGAGCCAGATTGCCGCCGCTCGCGAGAGCGAGACCACGCGGGACGCGTTGTTCGAGCAGGTGATGATCGATGAACTGCAGCGGTGGATGGATCTTGCGGATCAGCGGATGGAGCAGTACGGCATAGACGTGTATGTGATGGCCGGCAATGACGACCCTTGGTCGTGCGATGCCGTGATCGAAGCGGCTTCGTGGGTGCAGGCGTGTGACAATCGCGTCGTCCGCGTTGGGCCCCACGAGATGATTTCTGTCGCCTACGCAAACCCGACACCGTGGCATAGCCCACGCGAGCTATCCGAGGACGACCTCTACGAAACAATCCGCAAGTTGGCGGATCAACTCGAGGATCCACGCAACGCGATCTTCAATTTGCATGTCCCACCAAAAGGCAGCGGGCTCGATATTGCCAACGAGATCAACGACGACTTGACACTCAAGTACACGAGCGGGCAGCCGAACCCGATTCCCGTTGGCTCAACGGCTGTTCGGCAGATCCTCGAGGAGTATCAGCCCTTACTGGCATTGCATGGGCATATCCATGAGTCGCGCGGTATCACCAAGATCGGCGAAACCCTCGCGATCAACACTGGTTCTGAATACAACAGCGGCCACATTCATGGCGTTGTCATCACGCTCGCCGACCACGAGATCAAGAAACACCAGCTGGTGGTCGGATGATCAGCACGGCAGTAATTGTCAGCAACGTAGGGGAGGTAATTCGATGAGTGCTAGCGAGGCTCCGTCTCACGGGACGAGCGACGCAGGCGGGCATTTCACCCGCTCTGCAACAGGACTTGTGCGCGGCGTGCCGCCACGGTCGTCCTTGATCATGAACTTGATCCCAGGGCATCCAACGCAAATAATGGCGGCGATTCTGCTCTTTGCGCTGACAGTCGGACCAGGCGGGAACGTATTTCTCGCGCTGGTACTGGTGGTGCCGATGTCGCTCGCGTTCGCGTATTCGTTCGGCTACCTGACGCAGATGATTCCGCGGTCGGGTGGCGACTACATGCTCGTCAGTCGCGTGATCCATCCAGCCGTCGGCTATCTCTCAGTGTTTTGCATGACGGCCGCTGGGTTGCTCTCGAATGCGTTCTTTGCGCTGGCCGTGACGACGGCAGGCATCGTGCCGTTGTGCTCTGCGGTCGGCTTGATTGGCGGTTATCCGGGCCTCGTCGAGTTTGGTGCGACCGTTAGCTCGTCGAAGGGCTGGTTGCTCTTCTTTGGGGCGATCGTCTACATCATCGCGGGTGCCATGCAGTTGGCTGGTTGGAAGACGCTGCTTCGTATCCAGAATGTGTTCTTTGTGATGGTGACGTTGGCACTCGTGATCACCGGTGTGGTTGCCTTGCTTCAGTCGAAGCAAGATTTCATCTCCAACTTCAACACCTTCGCAGCAACCTTCACGGGGAGCAGCGATGCCTATCAGGGCACCATCCAGGCGGCGACTGACGCGGGCATTGACGTCAATCCAGCGTTCTCGTTCGCGGCCACGATTCCGATCGTCGCGGTGTTTGCAACAACGGCGATCTTTAGTTATTGGTCGACAATGGTGGGCGGTGAGGTTCGGCAGGCTTCGACTTCGAAGTTGTCACGCAACATGGCTTTGGGCGGTTTGATTCCGCTTGCCGTCGTCGCAGTGTTCACAATGATCTTCTTCCGCGGATACGGCACGGACTTCCTGCGCGCAGCCCAGTCGAATGGACTGCCGGAGGGCATCGCCGGTCCGGGCACGTCGCTCTTCTATCTCAGTTCGATCGGTGTTGGCAACGTGGCCTTCGCGGTGATTGTGTTTGTGCTCTACATCGTGTTCTGGCCGCTGATCATGTACATCTCGTCGCTGCAGCAGACACGCGCCCTTTTCGCGATGTCGTTCGACGGCGTTTTGCCGCAGAGCATCACAAAAGTGAACGCGCGTGGCTGCCCATGGTTGGCGTTGGTGCTGTCGCTGATCGCGTCATACCTTGTATTTATCTACGCGGTCTGGAACGCCACGGGCTTCTTCCAGGTCTTGGTGTATGCGTTGTTGGTGCAGTTGATCGCAATGGCACTCGTCGGTGTGGCGGGCATTGTGGTTCCGTGGACGCGCCCCGAGTTGTATCGCGCGTCGACGACGGTACGTAGCTTTCTCGGCATTCCGGTGGTGTCCATCGCTGGGGCCGGTGCGGTGCTGACTTCTGTATTCGTGTGGTGGGCATTTCTCTACTACGACCAGCTCGGCACGAATGCTGATATTCCGAAACTACTCACGTTTACCGTGGGCCCGGCGGTACTGGGAATCCTGTTCTTTGTCGGCGTGCGCATCATTAAGGGGCCGGAAGCGGAGCGCGTCTACCGCGAGATTCCACCCGAGTGAGTCAGAGCGAGGCAAAGCTACGGTCGGGCGTCGAGGTATCGCGCCCGACCGTAGCGGTAGTGACGGGTGCTGCCGTCGGGATCGGGCGCGGAATTGCAGAGTGTCTGATTGCCGATGGCAGCATCGTCGTCGCTCTTGACCGCGATGCCGCGGCGCTCGACGACGCCCAGCGCGAGCTTGGCGACATGTTTGTTCCATGCACGGGCGATATTGGTATCTGGGCAGACCATGAGCGCGCTGCCGATCTTGCTGAGAGCCTCGGGAATCTAAAACAGTGGGTCAATAACGCCGGGGTCGATTGGGTAGGCGGCGCCCACGAAGTGGATGAAGCGCATGTCGAAGCTGGTCTGCGCGTGCTCCTCCATGGGCCGACGTATGGGGGTGCCATTGCTACGCGACGCATGTGCGCCTCGGGTGGTGGTTCGATCGTCAACATCTCATCTATTCAGGGCATCGCCGCCTTCCCCCGCTATTACATCTACGACATTGCTAAGGCGGGGATTTTGATGCTGACCAAGAGCATCGCCGTCGATTATGCAGCCCACGGTATTCGCTGCAACACCGTCCTGCCGGGCTGCATTGAGACGCCCATGACGTACACGACGCTGCCAGCTGACCTCTCAATTGAGGAGGGCTTGCGCCGTGAGGCCGAA
>JBCKBR010000003.1:0-71338 GCA_038911065.1 Gaiellales bacterium
CGCGTCAGCAGTCGATCGAAGGCGTGCAGGCCGCGCACGATGTTCTTGGACGGATCGGTGCGGTCGACGCGGAGGATCAGTCGGCGAGGGCGCGTTCGTGTCAGTGCGATTGACGCAGCCTGCATTTCTGGTGCAGTGATGTGCTCTCGAAACTCGCTCGGGTCGATCGAGATGGGGTAGTGCCGAATCAGTACGTCCCGTTCGGCGTGGTCGCGTGTGACACGCACGGTCTGTGTTGTGTGGTTGACGACGCTGTCTTCTGCAAGGTATTCCTCGCACGTCGCGAGGAAATTGCGCACGTCGCGCCGCGTCTGAAAGGCGACGATATCCGCGCCGAGCAGCCCATGGAACAACTCGGTACGGAGGTCAACAGGGAGCAGGCGCCACTGCTCGGGGGCGGGCCAGGGAATGTGGGTGAAGTGCAGGATGGGTTTTGTCACACCGGCTTCGCGCAGCATCGCCGGTACGAGGTAGAGCTGGTAGTCGTGCACCATCAGGGCATCCGCGTTGTGCTCTGCGGCGGCCGCTGTGGCGATCGCCGCGTTGTAGCGCCGAAATGCAGCCCACGCCTCGCGCATCGTTTCGCTAACGACTGGCGACTCGCCGGTGTCGTACAACCCGTGCTGGATAAACCACAGCAGCGGGTTCGCGATCTCGTGGTAGGCGCGGAAGAAATCTGCTGGGGCCGGCTCGGCGAGGCGGAGGCAGAAGGGATTGCCGGCATCATCCTGCTCAGGCACGGCGAGGCCACGCTGCTCGCGCGCGACCACGCGGTCCTCGTCGGTGACGGCGCAGGCGATCCAGGTCACGTCGTACGAGCGAATCAGGCCCCGCAGCGCCGACACGAGGCCACCGCCAGAACGGCGCGCGATGCGCATGCCGTCAATTCGGTCGTAGGCAATCGGGCCACGGTTCGAGACGATCGTCAGACGATGCGCACGGGCCTCAGACATGGGGCGAGCCTAGTGGGCGCTGGCAGTGTGCGATCAGACCACCGGCCTGTCGGCGGGTAGTTCGAGTCGAAACGATTTGTTCGGCCCGCTCTGATCGAGCACGAGCTGGCCACCCATCCGCTCTGCGAGTTCGGACGCGATTGCGAGTCCGAGCCCCGAGCCTTCGCCGGCACCCATGCCGCGCGCGAAGCGGGTAAAGATCACACGAGCCTCGCTGTCAGGGATCTGTGGACCCGTGTCTTCAACGATCACTGCTGCGCTGTTTTCGTGGAGGGCAGTGCGCACGTCAATCTGCACGCCGGGTGGGTTATGGCGCACGGCGTTGTCGATCAAGACGCGAATGATTTGGCCGATCCGGGCTTCGTCACCGATTGCCATGGCAGGCTTGGCGTGGGTGGTGATGATCGTCCCTCGGCGCGCTGCAATCGGTGTCAACTCGATGCTCGTGCGTTCGGCGACCGTTGCCAACTCGACGGGTTCTTGCTCGACAGCGACCTTGCCGGCATCGAGTCGTGAGAGGTCGAGTAGGTCGGTTGCGAGTCGTGTCAGTCGGTTTGCCTGATCTTGCATGGTGGCGAGAAACTGGCGGCGTGTCGCCTCGTCTTCTTCGTCGATCAGGAGTTCGAGAAAACCCGACAGGGCGAAGACGGGTGTGCGAAGTTCGTGTGAGGCATTCGCGACGAAGGCACGACGGGCGGCGTCTGTGGCAGCGAGCTCGTTACGCATGCGATCAAGTGCAACTGCCAGTTCGCCGATCTCGTCCTTGCCACGATCACGGATCGGAGTCGAGAGGTTGCCGGCGGCAATCAGACTCGACGATCGTTCGAGACGACGAACGCGACGCGTCAGCAGCGCTGCTGCCAGCGCGCCGACGAGGACGGCTAATGGGAGTGCGATCAGCGCACCCAGCAGGCTGCGTCGACTCGTCAGTGCAACCGTCGAGTCGATGTCATCGAGGTTCGATTGCAGCAGGACGACGTAGTGCGTATTGTCGATACGCATGCTGTATGCGGCTTCGGCGACGCGCCGATTGCTGATCGTGCCCACGCCACTCTGGACGCCTTGCTCGGTGGCGGCCCGCAGTGCCACGGGGCTAACGGTGGTGGGCGCGGGTGTGGTGACGGGCATGAGTTGATTGCGCGTGATTACTTGGTAGACGGCGGCTTGGGTGCTTGTCAGCGTGCCGTAGGCCGCCGTCACGGCGTTTGTGTCTGCACTCTCCGCTCTGCCGCTGAGGGCGCTGGCGAAGTTGGATGCGAAGGTTGGAGCCGATGTCTTGGCAGCCTGGGCTTGGATGCTGACGCGATTGCTGACGAGACTCTCATCGAGCGATGGCAGGACGAGCAGGAAGGAGAGCGTCAGGGAGATCGCACTGACGGCGAACACCAGCACGGCGAGCCAGATTGTCAGACGCCGAAACGGGAAGACACGATCGACGAGCCAGTCCATGCTGGCGGCTAGCCTTCGAAGCGGTAGCCGACACCGCGCACGGTATGGATCCGGGTCGGCTCGGCCGGGTCACGCTCGATTTTTTCGCGTAGGTGGCGCACGTGGACGTCGACGGTGCGGGGTTCGCGGAAGTCGGATGATCCCCAGACAGCGTCGAGCAGTTGGCCGCGACTATAGACGCGTCCCGGGCTCTGCATGAGCGTGGCTAGGATCTCAAATTCGACGTAGGTCAGGTCGACGGCGGCATCGTCGACGGTGACGCTGTGACGCGTTCGGTCGAGGACCACGCCGGCGAGTTCGAGGCGCTCCTCCGCTGTTTCGCTGTCAGGGCCGGGAGCTGTCATGGCGGCGCGGCGCAGAACCGCCCGGACGCGTGAGCGCAACTCGCGCATCCCGAACGGCTTCGTGATGTAGTCGTCGGCTCCGAGTTCGAGCCCCACGACTTTGTCGACTTCGTCATCGAGCGCCGTCAGCATGATGATCGGAACGGTCGAGGTGGCACGGATTATTTTGCAGACCTCGTGGCCCGACTGGTCGGGGAGCATCACGTCGAGCAGGATCGCGTCCGGCTGCTGATCGGCGAAGGCGGCGAGTCCGGCAGCGGCGGTTCCCGCCACGATCGTGCGGTAGCCGTCGCGTTCCAGTGCGTGCGTCAGCAACTCCTGTAGCGACTCCTCGTCATCGATAATCAATACGACTGGTGGGTTCGGCACAGTCGAATGCTACCGTCAGGAGGCCTGTGGTTGACCAGATTGGTACTGTGCATGCGGTTCGAGGTGCCCGAGAACGAGCCGGGCGAGCATTGCGTATTGCGTTTATCGTGCCGCCGTTGTTGGCTCTGGTTGTCTTGCTGGTCAGTGTGCGGACGCCGGTTGGACCGTCCGCGGCGCTGACCGTTGCTCCGAGTTTTGATGGTCCACGCGCCGCGGCGTATGCGCGTCGGCTCGCCGAGCTCTCGCCGGATCGTTCGCCGGGCACGCTGACGGCGAAGCAGGCTGCGGATCACGTGGCTGGTTCGCTGGGCGAGGCGAGTGGCGAGACGGTGCACCGCGCGCAGTTCACCGCGCCGGGTGCTGCGGGTAGCGATGTGACGATGGAGAATCTCTGGGTGGTGGAGCAGGGAGCGTCGAGTGAGGCAATTGTCGTGGTGGCAAATCGTGACGATGTGTCACCGGGTCCTGGCCTCAACGACAACGGCACGGGAACGGCTGCGCTGGTGGAGCTCGCCAAGGATCTGGCGGGCGTGGAGCGCTCACGCTCGCTGGTGATTGCTTCGACGGATGGGGGCACGGTTGGTCAGGCGGGCAACATCCAACTGCTGCGTGATCTCCGCAATGAGGGGATTCGTCCAGTTGCTGTGGTGTCGCTGAATGCGATTGGAGCAGCCGATCAGACGCTTCCGATTCGTTTTGCTGGGACGGGTGGCGTGCGCACGCCCGCGTTGTTGTTGAAGGGTCTTGAAGAAGCGTTTGCGGGCCAGCCAGGAGCGGGTTTTGCGGCACCTGAGAGTCCCGTGTTGCAGATTCTCGATCTGATTGCACCCGTTACGCCAGCAGGAGCGCAGGTGCCGTTTCTCGATGCGGGTGTCGCGGCAATCCAGCTTGGTGATGGTGATGGCGGTGTCGGTGTTGCGGCGATTGACGAGCGGCGTTTGGGCGCGGTGGGTGCTTCGATCGGCACGCTGCTGGTACGACTTGATGCCGAGCCGCGACCGTCGCCACCGAGCGGCGCCTATATCGCAGTCTCGGGACGGGTGATCCCGGGTCAGGCGATTGCGCTGCTGGCGATTGCGCTGCTGGTTGGCCCGCTGTTCGTCGCGGTGCGACGCCTGATGGTTGGGCGTCCATCCCGTACTGGTTGGGCTGCCGCGCTGATGATGGCTGCTGTTGGCACATTCCCCGGCATTGCGACGGTGCTGATCGCTCGCGCGACGCAGCTGGCGGGTGCTATCGATACGCCGCCTGGGTCGGAGTGGCCGCGTGCTGGCACGCTGGCGGTGGTGCTCGTGCTGGCTGCTGCTTCGCTGGCGGTGTTGGCGGCGGGGTACTTGGTGATTCGTCGGCTGCAGGCGCCGATGCCGCTGGTCGCATCGCTGATCATTGGGTTGACCGGAGCGGTGCTGTTGTTGGCAGGTAGCGCAGCAGCGGTCCTGATCGCCGTTCCGGCGCTCTGGCTGTGGACGCTGATGCCACGCCCCGAGCAGGTAGTGTCGCGCGTCGCTTGGAGTTTTGGACCCGTCGCCGCAATGGGCTTGTTGATCTTTTTGTTGCGTGGGGCAGACCTCGCTTCGTTGATTGGCGCGGTCGGTACGGGGGCGCTCCCTGCAGCACTCGTTGTTGGTAGTTCTGTACTGGTGGGTGCGGGTGTGGTTGGGGTGTTTGCCGAAACGAGCGAGCGTTAGGTTTTGTGATGGGGTTATGACTGGACAAAGGGGTCTGACCCCTTTGTCCAGTCATAACCCCATCACGAACCACCGCCACCGGCAAACTAGTCCGCCAGTGGGTGCGTCATGTCGGCGGGGACGACCCACTCCGCGTACTGCTCGGGCGTCACCAACTCGAGTGCGGTGGCCGCTTCGATCAGCGTGGTGCCGTCCTGATGCGCCTTCTTTGCGATCTTGGCGGAATTCTCGTAGCCAATGTGCGTGTTGAGTGCCGTGACCAGCATCAGCGACGCCTCGAGATTACGCGTGATCGTCTCCATGTTCGGCTCGATGCCGATCGCGCAGCGCTTGGTGAAGGAGCGCGACGCCTCGGCCATCAGCTCGGCCGATTCGATCACGTTGTGCACCATGATCGGCTTGTAGACGTTCAGCTGATAGTCACCTTGGGTGCCGGCGAAGGCGACGGCCGCGTCGAAGCCGAAGACTTGGACGCAGACCATGGTCAGCGCCTCACACTGCGTCGGGTTGACCTTGCCCGGCATAATCGACGAGCCCGGCTCGTTCTCGGGGATCGAGATCTCGCCGATGCCGGCGCGGGGGCCCGAGGCTAGGCGACGGACATCATTCGCCATTTTCATCAGCGCGCCTGCGAGGGTGCGGAGTGCCGCACTGACGTTGACGAGCGCGTCGTGTGATGCGAGTGCGGCGAACTTGTTCTCGGCCGAGACGAACGCGTAGCCCGTTTCTTCGGCCATGTACTTGGCGGCGAGGTCACCAAACTTTGGATGCGCGTTGAGGCCGGTGCCGACAGCAGTGCCGCCGATCGCGAGCTCGAGCATGCCCTCGATCGAGTGTTTGACGTTGGCGAGGGCGGCGTCGATCTGCGCAACCCATGCCGAGATCTCCTGTCCGAGCGTGATCGGTGTCGCGTCCTGGAGGTGCGTGCGTCCGATCTTGACGACGTCGGCGTAGGCCTTTGCCTTCTGGTCGAGACAGTCGCGCAGTTCGCTGATGGCGGGCACGAGCACCTTGTCGAGGACTTCGACCGCAGCGATGTGCATTGCCGTCGGGAACGTATCGTTCGACGACTGGCCGCGGTTGACGTGGTCATTCGGATGGACGGGCGTCTTCGAACCGAGCACGCCGCCAGCCATCTCGATCGCGCGGTTCGAAATCACCTCATTGATGTTCATGTTCGACTGCGTGCCAGAACCGGTCTGGAAAATCACGAGCGGAAACTCGTCATCCCATTTGCCGCTAATCACTTCGTCAGCGGCCTTGATGATCAGGTCGGCGACGTCGTCGGGGATCTGGCCGAGGTCGCGATTGGCGCGGGCAGCGGATTTCTTGAGCACGCCAAGCGCGCGGATCACGGGGCGATCCCATTGGTACTGCCCGACGCCGATCGGGAAGTTTTCGATCGAGCGCTCGGTCTGCGCTCCCCAATAGCGGTCAGCGGGGACCTTGACCTCACCCATGCTGTCCGTCTCGATTCGATACTCCGTCATGGCCTGCCTTTGTCGTCTGGGGTCAGTATTGGCACCGTAGCGCGATGTGCGCTATTTCGTGATGGGGGGCGGATGCCACAACCGCGCGGTTGTGGGGTCCGCCCATCCGCGCGGTTGTGGCATCCGCCCCCCACCACGAAATCGTTTAGGCCAGTGGTACGGCGTCGACCGTCGTGCCGGCAAGCAGCTCGCCGTCGCCCATGGGGATCAGCGCGAGTGCATTGGCGCGGGCTGCGCGCGACAGCTGGTGCGATGCGCCAGCTCCGAGCTGTTCGAGTTGGCCGTCGCGTAGCAGCATCGGAATTGCGCGTAGTCGTGCGGGCAGTTGGGCGATCGGTGTTGCCAGTTGAGCACGGATCGTGACGGGTTCGGGCGTGTCGCCGGTCATCGCCCGCACGGCGGGTGCAAGCAGGAGGTGGAGGCCGACGAGGCACGACAGCGGGTTGCCAGGCAGGCCTGCGACGAGCGCGCCATTGGGGGCAACGCCGCACCAGACGGGCTGGCCGGGTTGCGTTGCAATGCGCCAGAACAGTTCGGTCACATTGAGGGCGTGCAGAGCCGGCTTGACATAGTCGCGTGGCCCGACCGAGACTCCACCCGTCGAGACGACGAGGTCGGTGCTACCGATTGCCGCCGCAAACGCATCGTGGGTCGCGTCAGCGGTATCCGCCACGCTGGCGATCGTGACGATCTCGCAGCCCAGCGCGGCGAGTGTCGCCGCGACGAGGACCGAGTTCGACTCGTGGATCTGGCCGCGCTGCAGTACCGTACCCGGGGGCACGAGCTCATCGCCCGTGGAGAGCACGGCGACGCGTGGTCGCCGGATACAGACGGCCTCGGTCAGTCCGAGCCCCGCAATCGCCGAGACGGCAAGCGGTGATAGTCGCGTGCCGGGCAGTAACACGCGATCGCCTTTCTGCACGTCGGCTCCGCGTGGGCGAACGTAATCGCCCGTCCTGACGACGCCCGAGGCAGTGACGGTTCCGTCGGCCTCGACGACCTGTTCGATCGGGATCACGGCATCCGCACCATCCGGCAAAACGCCACCTGTGGCGATCGCGGCAGCTGTTGCGGGTGCCAACGGCGCAGGGTTATCGCCCGCCAGGATCTGGGCGCTAATCGTCCACGGACCCGTCGATCGTGCAGCGACCGCATAACCATCCATCGCCGAGTTGGCGTGCGCGGGGAGG
This sequence comes from Gaiellales bacterium, assembly GCA_038911065.1. Lineage (GTDB taxonomy): Bacteria > Actinomycetota > Thermoleophilia > Gaiellales > F1-60-MAGs149 > F1-60-MAGs149. The sequence goes on from JBCKBR010000003.1 coordinate 7,484, forward strand.
TCGTGTGGAGCGGTGATTGTTGCCCCAAGGGTTCGCCCAGCAAGTTCGCTGAGTGGGACAGATTCTGTTTCTAGGAGCCGCACAGCGCCGATCACAAGCGCTCGTGCCTCGTCGATGGGGACGCGTTTGTGGGGAAGGTCAGTGGTCATTATTCGGTGAAGGTCGCGGGCGGCGTTCGCCGGTCATGGTATATAGCCATAGTGTTCTTGTCTGAACTAGTCGCTTAGAAATCGATCATGACTGAACGTATCGCCGGACGCTATCGCCCTGTTGCCCCACTGCCCACGCTTGGTGGCGTGCAGCGAGAGCTTGCTGTGGATGAGGTTGCCGATCATCGCGTTGCCGTGGCGTGTCTTGCGGCTGGCGACAAGGTTGGCGCGGTCGAGTTGTTGTTGCGGACGTTCCAGGCGCTGCGCCATGCGAGCCTTGCGCCCGTGCTCGATGTCGTCTCGCTCGGCGATGGCACGGTCTTCCAGATCGAGGCGCAGGCCGATGGTCCACTGCTCGACAGCGCGGTGATGATGCCGCAGGCCAGCGTGCTGCTGATCGTGGCCGATATCGCCGACGCTCTCGGGGTGTTGCACGCGTCGGGCCAGACGCATGGCGGTCTTGTTGACAGCGCGGTTGTGTTGGATGCTTCGGGTCGCCCAGTGGTGATGGGTGTGGGGCTCGGTGTGGCGCATGCGCTGGTCAGCGGTTTGCCGACGCCGACAGTGTCCGATGACATGCGCGCGCTTGGCGCGATTCTCTACCGCTTGGTGACGGGTCACGCGCCGAGCCAGCCGCCCGCCTCGCCCGCCAGCTTGGCCCCCGAGGTGGCGCCGGCCTTGAATGGGCTGATTTTGGCGTTGCTCTCTGATGATGCTCGTCGGCCACCACCGCCGGCCGTCCTGGTCGCAGAGCGTCTGCGTGCGATGGCGGGTGTTGATTTGCCGGCGACGTTGGTACCGGCACCGTTGCAGCAGCCACCGCTGCCGATGATGCCGCGCCGTGGTATCTCGGATGCTGCGCTCGCCGCGATTGTCGGTGCTATCGCGCTGCTGGCGATCGTGTTGGCAATTGCCGCGGTCAATGGCAGCGATTTCTTTGATGACGGGGATTCGACAGCCTCGCTTGATGTTCCCACGTTTACCTTGCCAGAGCCCGATTCCTTGACGCTGACGGTGACAGGGGGCGACGAGTTGCCTCTGCCGGGTGTCGTGACGGACTCGATGATCGCGCCGACCGATACCATGCCGGTCGATTCGTTTGAGGTCTTTACGGATCCGCCGACGACGGTACCGGAGACGATTGACACGACGGGTGTGACGACGATTTCGGGCTAGGGCGATCCGCTGCCACTACCACCGCGACAGGTCGCCGTTCGCTGGGTCAGCCGATTGGGTGACAGGGCTACGCGTCTCGCCTACCCTGTTGGCATGTTCCCGGAAAGCCGTCCCCGCCGTAATCGCCGCACGCCCGCCTTGCGCGCGTTGGTGCGCGAGACCGCACTGACACCAGCACAGTTGATCCTGCCACTATTCGTGCTGCCCGGTGAGGGACGCCGCGAGCCGATCAATGCGTTACCGGGCGTCGATCGATTGTCTCCCGACCTCGCCGCCGAACGGGCAGCAGAGGCCGCCGCTGTTGGGGTTGGTGGCGTGCTGCTCTTTGGCCTGCCAGAGGATAAGGATGAGCAGGGCTCGTCGGCGTGGGATCCGGCTGGACCCGTCCCCGCCGCGGTGCGCGCAATCCGTTCGGCTGCGCCCGGTCTCGTTATCGCCACCGACGTCTGCCTCTGTCAGTACACCAGCCATGGACATTGCGGTCTACTCGGTCCGAATGGCGAAATCCTCAATGATGCGAGCCTGCCCGTGCTGGCGCGCGCCGCCGTCGCGCACGCCCAGGCCGGCGCCGATCTTGTCGCACCGTCAGACATGTTCGACGGGCGCGTGGCTGTCATCCGCGACGCGCTGGACGAGGAGGGCTTTGCCGAGACGACGGGCATTCTCGCCTACTCGTCAAAGTTCGCATCAGCGTTCTACGGACCGTTCCGCGATGCTGCGCACTCGACGCCGTCGCAGGGCGATCGCCGCTCGCATCAGCTCGACCCAGCCAATCGTCGCGAGGCCGTCCGCGAGGGCCTGATCGACGAAGCAGAGGGGGCAGACATGCTGATGGTCAAGCCTGCCATCACCTCGCTCGACGTGATCGCCGACCTTTCGGCGGAGAGCGATCTACCGGTCCTCGCTTACCAAGTCTCGGGTGAGTACGCGATGCTACGGCACGCTGCCGATGCAGGGTCCTTCGCCTTCCAAGATGCATTGCTGGAGTCGCTCATATCGATTCGTCGTGCGGGAGCCCGCGCGACGATCACCTACGGCGCTGTGGATGTCGCTCGATGGCTGGCGTAGGCACCGTCACGCTTGTAGATCGGATTGCGGATCAGGCTGCCGAGAGCAGTAGCGTCTGGGCCCAAGCGGTGGTCGCCTCGAGCAGGCGCACCGGTGATGCACTGTTTGGTGCGCTCGCGGGTGGTCTCTACGCCGAGGGTGTCGAGACGATCTACGAGGGTTACCTCGTGCATCACGCTCCCCGTGGTCGCGTGTTTGTCGCACCCGATCGGGAACAAGGACTGCTCCTCGGCGACTACCTCTACGCCACGGGACTCGTCAATGTGTGCCGTGCGGGTGACGTGGATGCCATTGCCGCACTCGCGGATCTGATCTCGCTCGCTGCGCATCTGCGCGCCGAAGGGCGCTCCGTCGAAGATGGCGCACTCTGGCTCGCCACGGCGCGGTATCTGGCCGGGCCGCGTGACGACAGTTTGCTGGTCGCCCGCGAGGCGCTGCGCCGCGGCGATTCGATGCCATTGCTCGCGCTTGTTGCCGACAGTGAGGCTGTCGCTCCACTCGCTGAGCATCGGCGACTGATGGGGGATCCGGCGTGAACGGGCCGAAGGATCTGCGCGACTGGATTGCGCAACTGCGCAGTGCGGGTGAGCTCGTTGAGATTCGTGATGAGGTCGATCCGTACCTCGAGATTACGGAGATCGCCGACCGTACCCTCAAGGGCGGTGGGCCGGCGCTGCTCTTCAGCAATGTAAAAGGCTCTCAGCAGGCTCTCTTGATCAACCAGTTCGGCACGGAGCGACGCATGCTGATGGCGCTTGGTGTTGACTCGCTCGATGCGATTGGTGCGCAGATCGGAGAGCTCCTCGAATTGCGGGCGCCGGATGGTTTGAAAGATAAGCTTCAGGCGCTTGGGCGACTCAAGTCGATTGCGGATGCGCGGCCAAAAATCGTCAAGAAGGCTGTCTGTCAAGAGGTCATCTGGCCCGAGCCCAACCTCGACCTGCTGCCGATCCAATATCAGTGGCCTGACGATGGTGGGCCCTTTATTACGCTCGCCAACGTGATTACCAAAGACCCAGTCACGGGTGGTCGCAACGTTGGCATGTATCGACTCCAGAAGCACGCCAAGGACGAGCTCGGACTGCACTGGCAGATGCACAAGGATGCGGCGGCCGATGCGCGTGATGGCGAAGGGCGGATGGAAGTCGCGCTGGCACTTGGTACCGATCCGATTACGACCTATTCCGGATCGATGCCACTCCCCAAGCACATTGACGAGTACATGGTTGCGGGGTGGTTGCGCGACGAGCCGATCGAACTCGTCCAGTGCAAAACCGTTGACTTGCAGGTCCCCGCTAACGCCGAAATCATCATCGAGGGCTATTGCATCCGCGGCGAGACGAAGCCTGAGGGCCCCTTCGGCGACCATACCGGGTACTACACGCCGGTTGACGATTTCCCCGTCATGCACATCACGGCAATGACATCGCGACGCGATCCGATCTATCCGTCGATCGTTGTCGGTCCCCCGCCGTGCGAGGATCTCTGGCTCGCGAAAGCAACGGAGCGCATCTTCTTGCCGGCCGTGCGCGTCACGCTCCCCGAGGTCGTCGACTACGACCTGCCATTCGCGGGTACCTTTCATAATTGCGCGATTTTTTCGATCAAAAAGCGCTTTCCGGGCCACGCACAGAAGGTCATGCACGCAATTTGGGGGACAGGATTGTTGTCGTTGACGAAGGCGGTAATCATCGTTGATGAGTGGGTAAATGTGCACGACTACAACGAGGTCGTCTGGCAGATGGGCGCCAACATCGATCCGGGCCACGACATTCTGCTCTCGTATGGGCCACTCGATCAGCTCGACCACGCAGCCCGCCTCAAGGCACTCGGGGGCAAGATCGGCTTCGATGCGACCGCCAAACTCGAGGGTGAGGGCTATACCCGCGGGCCGTGGCCCGAGGTCAACCGGATCCCCGACGATGTCAAGGCGCAGGTCGACGCGCGCTGGGCCGAACTCGGCATACCGTTGCCCGGGTTTAGTGGCGCGTTTCGACAGAGCGGGGCGGCAGCGTCCGGTAGTGGCGAGGGTATGCTGGCGAAGTTGCGTGGTGCGAAAGGCCAGCCGGGGTAATACAGATGGGCATCGAGCGAACAGACGATGAGTGGCGCGCGCTCCTGACAGCGGAGCAGTACGCGGTACTGCGCCAGCAGGGAACAGAGCCGCCGTTTACGGGTGCGTATTGGGACGAGCATAGGCCGGGTGTCTATCTATGTGCTGGCTGCGGCAGTGCACTATTCCGGTCGGGCGACAAGTTCGATTCGGGAACGGGCTGGCCGAGTTTTACGCAACCGATTGGCGAGGACATGGTCGGTGCACGTGCTGATAACTCGCACGGGATGCAGCGTAACGAGGTTATCTGCGCGAGCTGTAGTGGTCACCTCGGGCACATCTTTCCTGATGGTCCGGGTCCGACAGGTCAGCGTTACTGCATCAACTCGTGCTCCCTCGCGCTCGCTGGGGAAGCGATAGAATGACGGCACCAGAGATTGTGCCATTCGTGGCGACTTTGACAGCAGGCGGGGAGCGCCCACAAGATATGTCGGTGACTGGAGGGAAAGCACGTGGCTGATCAAGGTTCTGAGCGCGCGGGCGCCTCGTCGTATAGCGACGTCAATGATCCCCGAACTGTGATTAGTCGCAGCAAGTTTCTGACGGGCGCGACCGTCGGCCTCGGTGGTCTGATCGGTGTTGCGATTGCCGTTCCGGTCGTCGGCTTCATGCTCGGCCCCTCATTCCTGGGGGAGGACTGGTACTGGACGAGTTTCGGACCGGTCGATAATAAGGACTTCAAAGAGGGTACGTACGAGCCCGTCATCTTCGAGCGTGGCAAGCTCGGCGAGTTGGATCGTCGGGTCGCCTACGTGCGCCGTGACGGCGCCGAGAAGTTCACGATCATCTCAAACGTGTGCATGCATCTCGGCTGTCCTGTGCAATTCATGGCCACGAACTTTGCCTGCCCGTGCCATGGTGGTCAGTACGACGCGGAAGGCATCGTTACCGCGGGCCCACCTGTGCGCCCCCTAAACCGTTTCGAGTACAAAGTCGAAGGCGGGAATCTGCTCGTTGGACGCCCCTTTGCGACAGAAGACGTCGACGGCAAAATCGTCATGACTGATACCTTCAAGCTACCTGGTCAGCCCGTTGGTGGGCTCCTCGGTTGGCTCTACCCCGCACCCGGCTGAGGCAGGAGAACCCGATGCCTACACTGTTGCCTCCTGCTGGAGAGATCGCCAAGATCCCCGTCGACTGGGTCGAAGAGCGTTCGGGCCTGATCTCGTTTGGCAAGTTTATGCTGTTCCGCAATGTCCCCAAGGACATCTCGTGGTTGCAGACGCTCGGTTCGGCACTGATCACGGTCTTCATCGTGCAGGCGGTGACGGGCATCCTGCTGGCGATGTACTACCAGCCCAATCCGGATACGGCGTGGGCCACGATCAAGTGGATTACCGACGACGCCACGCTGGGCTGGCTCGTGCGCGGTATGCACAAGTGGGGCTCGTCCGTGATGGTCGTCCTGCTGTTCCTGCACATGGGACGCACGTTCTTGTTCGGCGCCTACAAGTATCCCCGCGAGATGACGTGGATTACCGGCGCGATCATCTTCATCCTCGTGATGGCATTGTCGTTTACCGGCTACCTGCTGGTCTTCGACGAGCGCGCCTATTGGGCCACGATCGTTGGCGTCAACATCAACGGCACGGCGCCGATCCTCGGACCGTACCTGTCCTACATCCTGATGGTGGGTCCCGAGATTGGAACGCACACACTGTCGCGCTTCTACTCGCTACACATGCTCGTCTTGCCGAGCGCCGTCGGCGGCCTGATCGCGCTGCACCTCTGGCTCGTGATCAAGCTTGGCGTAACGTCGCCCCCGTGGTCCCGCATGCAGTCGACGGAGAGTGATATCTAATGCCACGCTTTACCGCACGTGAACGCCGCGAGGCGTATCAGCGCGAGTATTCCTTCCAGAAGCGACACGGTGAGTCGTTCTTCCCGCACGGCATTTTCCACGACACGGTCATGAGCCTGATCGTCGTTGCCCTGATCATCGGCATAACCGTTCTCTGGTATGCACAGTTTGCTCCGATTCCTGCCGACGCCACAGCCGAGCGGCTGGGTGGCATTCTCGGACCCGCCTACGAAGCTAAGGCCGATCCGGGTGTGCTCGGCTACCACCCGCGTCCCGACTGGTACTTCTTCTTCCTCTTCGAGTTGTTGCGTATCTTCAAGACACCAGCACTCCTGATCGTCGGCTCGGTCATCATCCCGACGATCTGGATGGTGCTGCTGATCGGCTGGCCGTTTATTGATCGCAATCCTGATCGGCGACTCTCGCGCCGCCCGATCGCGCTTGCGCTGGGTGTGACGGTGCCGATTGTGCTCTTGGCGTTGACGTTCTATGGCTCGAAGGCGCCGGGCGTCGCTGGGTCGGTGTCGGCAGAACCCGGAGCGGCAGCGTTCGCAGCCGCGTCTTGCGCGACCTGTCACACGTTGGCGAATGCGGGTACGGCCGGCAACGTGGGTCCCGTGCTCGATGACATCAAGCCCGACTATGCCACGGCGCTGACGTTCATTACCGACGGCAAGGGGGGAATGCCGGCCTTCAAGGGCACCTATACGGAAGACGAGATTTCGTGCCTAGCCGGCTACGTCGCAACATGGTCAGGTGCCACGGGCACGACGCCGGGTCCGGGCGCGGATTCTGCAAAAGACACGTATCCAGCATCGTGTAAGAAGGCTGGCGGCTTGTATGCCGGCACGGCTTCGGCTGCTGCCGGTCCCTGATGGACCGCGCACAACAATTGAAGAATGTGACGACGGCTGGGTTTTCCCCGGCCGTTGTTGTTTCTGCACCGAAGGGTCTGTAGGTTGACTATCGCTGCTGCAGTATCCTGCAGCGAGCGTAACCCCTGACACATGCGAGTTTTCCTCGGAATCACCGGCGCCTCGGGCGCACCGTACGCAGCCCGCGTGCTCGCGGGGCTCGTTGCTGCAGGTGTAGAGGTCGGCGTCTGCGTCTCGTCTTCCGCAGGCGAGGTGATTGCTTGGGAGATCTACCGCGATCGGTCGCTGGCCGGGCCCGACGCGATCCAGCGATTCGTCAAAGAGTTTGGCGGCGACACCACGACGCTCTACGAAGAACGCGACTGGTTCTCGCCCTATGCGTCCGGGTCGGCCAAGGTTGATGCGTATGTGATCTGCCCCTGCTCGATGGCGACCTGCGGCACGATCGCCTCGACGAGCCAAGCCAATCTGATCCACCGCGCAGCAGGTGTTGCGTTGAAGGAGCGCCGCAAGCTGATCCTCGTGCCGCGCGAGTCGCCCTTATCGCTGCTGCACCTGCGCACGCTGACGACGCTGGCGGAGGCCGGTGCGGTGATTGCCCCCGCGATGCCCGCGTTCTATACCCACCCGAATCAGCTCGACGATATGACCGATTTTGTTGCGGGTCGCGTGCTCGACCTGTGCGGCGTCGACAACGAGCTGCTGTCACGCTGGGGGACACAATCGTGAGCACTGACAACCTCCCAGTACCGTACGGCGTCGAAGAAGGCACGTTGTCGCCCGAGCGGGTCCAGGCCATGTTCGATCGGATAGCGCGCCCGTACGACGCGATGAATCGCGTCATGACGGTGGGCCTCGACGTCCGCTGGCGCAGGCTGGCGGCCGATGCCACAGGAGTTGGTGCGGGCGCGAGCGTCCTCGACTGTTGCTGTGGAACGGCAGATCTCACGCTCGAGCTCGCCAAGCGCGTCGGCCCGAGCGGCGAGGTGATCGGCCTCGATTTTGCCGAGCGCATGCTTGATCGTGGGCGCGCCAAGATTGCTAAGAAGGGTGCAGACCAGGCCACACTTCTGCATGGCGACGCCCTCGATCTACCGTTTGAGGACGATCGTTTCGCCGCGGCAACCGTGGCCTTTGGCATCCGCAATGTGGCTGACCTTGGGCTTGGAATCCGCGAGTTGGTACGCGTCGTCCGCCCGGGTGGCAAGGTCGTTTGTCTGGAGATCACGACACCTGAGTCCGGGGTTGCAGCGAAGTTTCATCACCTCTGGTTCGACCGTCTCGTGCCGAGCATTGGTCGACTCGTGGATAAGCAGGACTCGGCCTACGTGTATCTGCCCGCCTCCGTTCGACGCTTTCCTGGACCGACAACGCTGGCGCACGCGATGTACGAGAACGGGCTCAGCGATGTGCGCTTCCGCAAACTCGGTGGTGGCATTGTCGCGCTCCACGTCGGCACAGTGGCTCGAGGTGACGCATGAGCACGATCAGCTATGCCGATCTCCTCGTCCTGCCCGGCATTCGCGATTACCTCGATCGCGTCGAAGCACGCCTGGCCGACGATGTTGCCTGGGTGGGTGGTTCGACGTCAGCGACTGCTGCCGCGACTCTTTCGGCGGGTGGCAAGCGCCTGCGGCCCTTGCTCGTGCTGCTGTCGTCCCCCACTGCGAGCCAGTCACGGACGAACCTGGTGCGTGTCGGCAGCGCAGTCGAACTCGTCCACATGGCGACGCTCGTACACGACGATATACTCGACCGCGCCTCCTTACGTCGTGGACGGCCGACCGTTTGGGCCCAGCACGGCGAACGCATTGCCGGTGCTACCGGGGACGTCTTGTTTGCGCGCGCCTTTGCCGTTCTAGCCGAAGCCAATGATATTGCGAGCCTCGCATTGCTGGCACAAGCTACGCTCGCTCTGTCCGAAGGCGAGGCGTTACAGATGCTGCAGACGCGGGAGCCGGCGACGACGCCCGCACAGTACTTCGAGCGCTGCACCCTCAAAACGGGTCGCCTCTTTGCTGCCGCCTGCGCTCTCGGTGGACGGTTCGGTGGCCTTGGCGATGACGACGCGGACGCGCTGGCCGACTATGGACGTTTGCTCGGGCTGGCCTTCCAAGTTGCCGATGACATCCTCGACTGTGAGGGCTCGGCAGATGCCACTGGCAAGCTGCTCGGCACCGATCTGCTTGGCGGCACAGCCACACTTCCGTTGCTCTTTGCCGCGCGCGACGATGCCATGGTGGCCGAGGCGCTGCGTCACGCACCCATGCCCGCTGAGGTCGCCCCACTACTCGCACGCATCATCGGCACGGGAGCACTCGACGAGGCGCGCGAGGCGGCATACGAACTCGTGCGGGCAGCAGAGGATGCCCTCGATCGCATCCACGGTGACCTCGATACCACGCCGCTCCGGATGGTCGTCCGAAGCGTCGTCGACCGCGATACGTAAGCTAGGAACTTTCGCATGGCTACCATCATTCACACCACCGATCTGCAGGCAATCCGCGAGAAGATCGTGGCGGGCGAGCGTCTCGAGCTCGACGACGGCATCACGCTGCTCGAGTCGCATGACGTGCTCGAGCTTGGCGCGCTTGCAGACTTGGCACGTCGGCAGCGGGGCGGGAGCGACGAGGTCTACTTCGTCAACAATCTGTACCTCAACCACACAACGATCTGTCGCGTCAAGTGCAAGTTCTGTGCCTTTGCCCACACCTCGAAGCAGGCCGGTGCGGTGATGTGGGATATCGGCGAGCTCGTTGCCCACGCGCAAGATGTACAGAAAACGCAGGACTTCACCGAGATCCACATGGTTGGTGGCGAAAACCCACACCTCGACTTCCAGTACTACATCGACATCACGAAGGCACTCAAAGAAGGGCTGCCGGGTGTCGACCTCAAGCTCTTTACGGCGTCGGAGATCCACCATATGACGCGTCTCTCGGGTCTCAACCACGAGGAGGTGCTGCGGGCCCTGATTGACGCTGGCCTCGACACGCTGCCCGGTGGTGGCGCCGAAGTGTTCTCGCCGCGCGTCCGCAAGATCATTGCGCCTGGCAAAGAGCCGGGAGCGCAGTGGCTCGAGACGCACCGCATCGCTCACCGGCTCGGACTCAAGACGCACTGCACGATGCTTTATAACCACGTCGAGACCTACGAGGAGCGCATCGAGCATCTGCTGGCACTGCGCGAACTACAGGACGATACGGGGGGCTTCATGGCCTTCATCCCGTTGCCATTTCATCCTCAAAACACCGTCTTCGAGCGGCGTGGCTGGAAGTTCTCGACCGGCCAGGACGACCTCAAGATGATCGCCGTCTCGCGGCTGATGCTCGACAACATCGAGCATGTTAAGGCGTACTGGATCATGATTTCGACACCAATCGCTCAAGTCGCCCTCTCCTTCGGAGCCAACGATATTCAGGGCACCGTGGTCGAAGAGAAGATCGCGCATGCTGCCGGTGCAGTCACTCCGACCGAGGAGAAGGTCGCGGACCTCGTGCGCGTCATCGAACAGGCCGGCAAGATCCCCGTCCAGCGCGACACGTTCTACAACGAGTTGCGACGGTGGGACTCGTGACTCCTCTGCGCGTCGGTCGCGTTGACTTCATCAACACATTTCCACTCGCCTGGTCGCTCCAGCACCGACTCGAGTCGGGCGCGATTACCGAGACCCTCGCCTCGCCAACGCAACTCAACGCGCTGCTCCTGGCGGGCGACCTCGATGTCGCTAACGTCTCGAGCATCGCCTACGCGCTCGATCCGGAGCAGTACGTCCTGCTGCCGTCCGTCTGCATCGCATCGCAGGGCGCTGTCGATTCGGTTCAGCTCGTCACGGATGTGCCACTGCCGGCCATGCGGTCGATCTCTGTCACCAGCCAAAGCGCAGCCTCCGTGGCGCTCGTGCGCGTGCTCTTTCCCTCCGCCGAGATTCGGGCCGAAGGCATACCGGCCGACGCAAAGCTGTTGATTGGCGACGACGCACTGCATTCGATGATCAACGACGCAACGCCGCATCACGACCTTGGCGAGCTCTGGTTCGAGCGCACGGGACTACCGATGGTGTTCGCCGTCTGGGCTGCTCAGCGCACGATCGATCCTGCGCGCCTAGTCGCGCTCGACCATGCCTTTGCATCCGCTGTGGCAGATGCCTCCGAGCATGCGGCGCTGATCGCGCAGGCCGCCGCGGAGCGCTATGGCTTCCCGGCCGGATTCCTCGCTCGCTACTTCGAGAAGCTGCGCTACCCGTTTGGTGAACAGGAGCGCGCGGGATTGCTGCGATACTTCGAACTGGCCGCAGCGGCGGGCATCGTCGATTCGGCACCCGAGTTGGTATTTGCGGGAGCCACGCAAGGAGTGCAGGGCTAGTGGCCGTCATCGATTCGACTCGCACCGTCACCGAGATTTTGGCTCGCGTGCTGGATGGGGAGCGGCTCTGCGATGCAGACGCGCTGACGTTGATGCAGTCGAAGGATCTCGTCTCGATCGGCGCTGCAGCTAATGAGATCCGCAACCGCAAGGCGAATCCCGGCGAGATTACCTTCATCGTCGATCGCAATATCAACTATACGAATATCTGCGTGACGGATTGCCATTTCTGCGCGTTCTACCGCAAGCCTGGCGACACGCGCGAGGGCTACACGCTGCCGAAGCCGATTATTTTCGGCAAGATCAGAGAGACAATCGCGGTTGGTGGCACGGGCGCCTTGATGCAGGGTGGGCATAACCCCGAGCTCGACATCGAGTGGTACGAGGACATCTTCTCGTCGATCAAGGAGCGCTACCCCGCGTTTCATCTGCACGCGTTGTCGCCACCCGAGATTATGTACATCTCGCGTCGCTCCAGTCTGCCGATCGCTACCGTGCTTTCGCGCCTGCGGGATGCGGGCCTCGACACGCTGCCAGGCGGTGGTGGTGAGATCCTCGTTGATCGCGTTCGCAAGATCATCTCTCCCAAGAAGACCAAGAGCGATGAGTGGCTCGAGGTCATGCGCCAGGCGCATCGTCAAGGCATGTCGACATCGGCAACGATGATGTACGGGCACGTCGAGACGCTCACAGAACGTGTCGAGCACATGCGCCGCCTGCGCGATCTACAGGACGAGGTGCCGGGCTTCCGGGCCTTTATCTCGTGGACGTTCCAGCCCGACAACACGATACTCGGCAAGACCATCAACGAGACGCCAACATCATTTGAGTACCTGTTGGTGCAGGCCATCTCGCGTCTCTACCTCGACAATATTCCGCACATCCAGTCGTCGTGGGTGACGCAGGGGATGAAGATCGGCCAGGTCGCCTTGCACTTTGGTGCGGATGATCTCGGCTCGGTGATGCTCGAGGAGAATGTCGTTTCGGCTGCTGGCGTGACACACCGCGCATCGAGTGAGGATTTCTGTCGCGTGATCCGCAACGCGGGCTACAAACCGATCCAGCGCGACACGTACTACCGCGTCGTCAACGACGACCTGTAGTGAGCAAAGGGGTCTGGCTCGGTTTCGTGAGGGGGGCGGACCCCACAACCGCGGGGTTTTGATGTCCGCCCCCCATACTCAACCACGCTCGACAGACGGTTTTAGGGGGCGGACATCACAACCCCGCGGTTGTGGCGTCCGCCCAACCCCGCGGATGTGGCGTCCGCCCCCCCTCACGAAACCGAACCAGACCCCTTTGCTCAGTTAGCCACACGCAGGTCCCCACTACGCCGTAGCAAGCGCAACCGGTGTGCGATCGCTAAGGCGAGGACGCCGAGGCCGACGAGTCCAAGAATTGGTTGGATTGGAGCAAACCACGTCAGCGCGCCTGACGCACCGATCGCCAGCACGACCAACTGGTTGCAGGTCGGGCAGCCCACGGCAAGAAAGGTGAGACCCGACCCGACGATCCCGCTGCGTGTCGCCGGTCGGCAACTCGATGGTCTCGGGATCGCCACGAGGATGCCGACGAGGATGGCTGAGGCAATCGCGACCGGCCAATCCCACCACGTAATTGGTGTCATCCGCGAGAAAAGCGGATTCGCAATCAGAGACGTTGGGATCGAGATCGCGAGTAGGGCGAAGACCGCAACCCCAATACCGATACCAAGCTGGCGAGCATGCATGCTCAGCGATCCTCGATACGGAGGAATGGGGCAGTCTGGTTGAGCGACAAGCTAATCTTGCCCGCCACGAGTCGCACGAGGTCGTCACCCAGCAACTCCTTGCGCCAGCCTTGGCCAAGCGGTAGTGCTGCCAGGTCCTCACCGGCGACGACGGCTTCGAGAAAACGATCAAGGCTCTCACGGTTCGCCACTAACTCGGGCGCGAGGTCTGCGTCGATGCAGCGGATCCGCGCCATCGGTACGGCCAAGGTGGCGACGGCATCGACCTGCTTGGCGATGGTCTGGGGCACCGAGCGCTCCGCCGGCGGCGGTGTCCGTTCGAGTCCACGTCCAACGGCTTCCAAGAGGTCTGCACCATCGCGCTCACCGAGACCCTTGCCGATGCCACGGATCTGCTGCAGGTCCTCCATCGTGCGGGGTGCGGCTCGCGCGATCTCAACGAGCGTGGGATCTTTCATAATCCAGCTCGAAGGCTGGTCGCGGCGTCGAGCCGATTGCTCGCGCCATGCAGCTACATCGATCAGGACGGCCTGTGCCTGCGGTGCTAGTCGTCCCCGGCGCTGGACCTTACGCCAGGCGCGGTCCGGGTCGCCTCCGGCCGCATCGGGGTTGCAGAAGCGGCGCTCAATCTCGGCTTGCGCCCAGTCGGCGCGACCACGTTTGGCGAGCGACACGCGGAGCTCGGCGACAAGTGGTACGAGGTAGCGCACGTCGTCGGCAGCATAGAGCGTCTGCGTGTCCTTGAGGGGGCGCCGGCTCCAATCCGAGAACGTCTCATTGTGGTTGAGTCGAACCTTTAAGACAGCTTCGAGTAGGCGGTCGAGGCTCGCGTTCGCGGTCAGACCGACGAACCCCGCCGCGATCTGCGTGTCGAAGACGTTGGCGGGGACCGAGCCGAAGTGCAGGCCGAAGGCGATCAGGTCGGCCGACGGTGCGTGCATCAGTTTCTCGACAGACGGGTCGGCGATCAGCTCGCCAAGCGGTGCCAGCGGTGCGCCGGCGATCGGATCGATCAGCCAGATCTGATCACCAACCGCCAGCTGAGCGAGGCACAGTTGGGGCGCGTACGTCTTCTCCCAGAGGAACTCGGTATCGAGTGAGCAGCTGCCTGCGGTGCGGGCAGCAGCAAGGACGACGGCGACGCCACTCGCGTCAGTGACGATATGTGGCATCTCCAGCACCGGCATAGCCTACCGCTCATCCCGACAGCGGCGGTATCCTGCGACACATGGGCGTACCACTGATGGACTTGCGTGGCCAATGGGAGCCGCATCACGATGCGATCACCGCCGCCGTTACTGAGGTGATTAGGAGTGGAGTCTTTATTCTCGGGCCGAACGTCAAGGCGTTTGAGGCCGAGACGGCTGCCGACCTCGGCGTTGGCTACGCCGTCGGTGTGGCGAATGGCACCGATGCGCTGATCCTTGCACTGCGCGCCTACGAGATTGGCGTGGGCGACGAGGTCATCTGCCCGGCCTACACCTTCTACGCCACGCCCGAATCGATTGCTGCTGTGGGAGCGACGCCCGTCTTCGCGGATATCAATCCCGATACGCTCCAACTGGATCCCGCAGCCGTCGAGGCAGCGGTTACCGATCAGACGCGCGCGATCATGGCGGTGCATCTCTTCGGCCATCCAGCGCCAATGCGCGAGCTGCGCGAGATCGCCGATCGCAAGCAGTTGGTCTTGATCGAGGATGCGGCGCAGGCCTATGGCGCGTCGCTCGACGGCAACCGTTGCGGCGCGCTTGGCGATATTGCAGCGTTCTCGTTTTTTCCGACGAAGAATCTCGGTGGTTTTGGCGATGGTGGACTGGTCACGACGAACGACGAGGCGATTGCGGATCGCATTCGTGAGTTGCGCTTCCACGGATCGAAGGACAAGCGCACCTTTACCCAGATCGGGATGAACTCGCGGCTCGACGAGCTCCAAGCCGCGATCTTGCGTGTGCTGCTGCCAGAGCTGGCGGGCTGGAATGCGGCGCGGCGGGCTGTTGCCGATCGTTATGCCGCACTGGGTCTCGACCGCTTCGTGCAACTCCCTGGGATCGCGCCTGGTGCCGAGCCGATCTATCACCTGTACGTCGCGCGCTGCGCGGATCGCGGTGCCGTGCAGGCGGCACTCAAGTCGGGCGAGGTCGCATCAGTCGTCTATTACGACGTGCCGCATCACCTCCAGCCGGTCTTTGCGCAGCTTGGCTACAGCGTCGGCAGCCTGCCCGAGACCGAGCGTGCGGCACGCGAGTGTCTGGCGCTACCGATGTACCCGACGCTCTCGGAGGCGGAGCAGGCGATCGCTGTCGACGCTCTCGAGGCGTCGCTCGTGCCGACCGCCTGAGCCTGCGCGATGCGCGTCTGGATCGACCTCACCAACGCGCCGCACGTGCCGGTGATGGCGCCGATCGTGCGCGTCCTCGAGGCGCGCGGTGACACGGTCGAGTTGACGGCGCGACCGTATGGGCAGACAGTGGAGCTCGCGGCGATGCACGGTCTGCGTGTGGAGGAGATCGGCGCCCACGGTGGCCGTTCGCGCTTCGGTAAGGGCCGTGCTGCGGTGGGGCGTGTGCGTGCGCTGCGGCGGTGGGCGCAGGGGCGCGGCTTCGATGTCGGTCTCGCGCACGGCTCGACGGATCAGCCTGTGGTTGGTCGGCTGCTCGGTATCCCAACGGTGACGATGTTCGATTATGAGGGCGCCAAACTGCAGCATGGCGTCAATTGCCGTCTGGCATCGCGTGTGCTGGTGCCCGACGCAATCCCGGTGGCTGCGATCACTGCGCATGGGGCGCGTGCGGCGAATGTGGTGCGCTTCCCGGGACTCAAGGAGGAGTACGCGCTGTTTGGTTTTGTAGCCGACCCGAGTGTGCGCGATGCGCTTGGTGTGCGTCCCGACGCCTTGTTGGCAGTCATGCGGCCGCCGCCGGAGCTCGCGTTGTATCACCGCACAGACAACCCACTGTTTGATCAGGTGCTCACCGCTCTGTCTGCCGACCAGCGTGTCGATCAGGTCGTCTTGCCACGGACCATCGAGCAGGCAGTGGCGATACGTGCTCTCAAGCTGCCACGGGTGATCGTCCCTGAGCGCGCTGTCGATGCTCGCAGTCTGGTCGCGACTGCCGACCTTGTGATCTCGGCGGGGGGGACGATGAATCGCGAGGCCGTGGTGTTGGGGACGCCTGTCTGGACATCGTTTGCCGGCACGCTTGGCGCGGTCGACAAGGCGTTGATTGCCGACGGGCGTCTGCGACAACTTGCGCGGGTGGATCAGCTCGTAATCGCGCCGCGTGGGCCTTCTGCGGCGGCAACGTTGCGTGATCCCGCGCTCCTCGTCGAGCTCGCGTTCGATCGGCTCTGCTGATCACCAAATCCGCACCAACGGTGTCGCAATGCGCAACTGGGTCGGTTGCGTGACCTGCCTGGCGCACCGTGTAGAGCCATTCCGACCGTTCGTCCGGACATGATGGGCCCGGGCCCATCATGTCCGCGGCTGCGGGGAACGCAGGGGAATCGCCGGGCACCTATAATGATTGCTGATATGTGTCGTCCCACCAGCGATTCCTGATATGCGTCTGCCCTCCTGGCATCGACTTGGTCACTTGGCTGCGGATGCTGCGGTGGCTGCGACGGCCTGGTGGTTAGCGTTCGAGGTGCGTTTCGAGATGGTGCCGATCTGGGCCGGCACGCTGCGCTGGGCAACGCTGCCCTGGGTCGTGCTGTTGACGGTTGCCGTGTTCGTGATCAATGGGCTGTACGTCCGCTGGTGGCGGTACGTATCGCTGCGCGATGTGCGGCTCTTGGTGCGCGCCTCCTTGATTGCGGTTGTTGTAGTGGCGCTCTTCACCAACTTGTTCCCACCCGTCGCTGCCACCCCGCCACGTGGCGTACTCGTGATCTTTGGTCTCCTGCTCCTGCTTGGCACGGTCGGTGTGCGCGCGATTGCGCGCACGATTCTTGAGGGTCGTGGCACGTTGTTTCCGCGAGGACGCGAGGTACTGGTAGTTGGTGCAGGCGATGCGGGCTCGGTGATCGTGCGTGAGATGCTTGCCAATCGCGCCTTGCGGATGACTCCGATTCGCCTCTGCGACGACGATCCACGCAAGCAAGGCATGCGCCTGCATGGCGTCAAAGTCGATGGCACGACCCATCAATTGGCGGCGATTCTGAAGGATTCACCGCCGGATGAGGTCGTGATTGCTATGCCTGGCGCGGACGGTACTGCGCGTCAACGGGTCGTCGAAGCCTGTCGGCGTGCCGGCGTGCCGGTCAAGACGCTGCCCGGTCTCTACGACTTGCTCGATGGCGATCCGGCTCTGCTGCGTCGGCTCCGCGAAGTGCAGGTCGAAGACATTCTCGGTCGCCCGCCCGTCAACCTCGATCTGGCCTCGATGGGTGGGTATCTCGTTGGTAAGTCCGTCGTTGTGACGGGTGCGGGTGGCTCGATTGGTTCCGAGCTTGTGCGGCAAATCAGTCGATTATCGCCCGCGCGACTGACGCTGATCGACCACGCCGAAGACAACCTCTTCGAAATCGACCAGTGGTTACGCGAACACGACATCACAAACGTCGTTGCCTGTGTTGCCGACGTCAAAGACGTCGATCGGATGCGCAAGATCCTCGCCGCAGCCGCACCGAGTGTGATCTTCCACGCAGCCGCGTACAAGCATGTGCCGCTGATGGAAGCCAACCCGTTTAGTGCGCTGCGTAACAATGCGCTTGCCACGCGCTCGCTCGCCGAGCTTGCTGCGGCCCAGGGCGTCGAGCGATTTGTGCTCGTCTCGACCGACAAAGCCGTTATCTCGGAGACTGCGATGGGTGCCTCGAAGGCGCTCTGTGAGTACGTCGTCGAAGCCGAAGCGCAACAACACCCGGGCACACGCTTTATCGCTGTGCGCTTCGGCAACGTGCTCGGTTCGTCGGGTTCTGTGATACCGACTTTTCGTCGACAGATCCTGGATGGTGGCCCGGTCACCGTTACCGATCCGGAGATGACACGCTTCTTTATGACGATCCCCGAAGCCGTGCAGCTAATCGTGCAGGCTGGTGGAGTGGGCCAGTCGGGCGACGTCTTCGTGCTCGACATGGGTGATCCGGTTCGGATCTGGGATCTCGCGCACGACATGGTGCGGCTGATGGGGCGCGAGCCCGGCAAGGACATCGAGATCTCGGTCATCGGTCGCCGCCCGGGTGAGCAATTGCACGAGCGCCTGTTTGCCGACGACGAGTCGGTCGAGCGCACACACCACGACAAACTGATGCGCGCACGCCGTGGACGCATCGATGCGGACTGGCTCAGCACACGCCTCGACGAGATCGATGCCGCGCTCGCGCGTGGCGCTGACGATGAGGCACTGGAGCTCTATTTCGACGCTGCCCAGTCACCGTTGCGCGAGACCGTGGCGACACCCAGGGTGACGGACTAGCTGTGGATACCAAGCAACTTACCGCCCTCGTCGCTGTTGTGGATCGCTCCAGCTTCTCGCAGGCCGCCGAACAACTTGGCGTGACACAACCCGCAGTGTCGCTGGCAATTCGCTCGCTCGAGAAACGCCTCGGCTGCCAGTTGATTGATCGTTCTGGTCGTGTCGTAGAGCCGACCGAGGCCGGGCAGGTGGCGTATCGCCACGCGCAGCGCGTGCTCGCTGCAGAGCGCGATCTTTTTCGAAGTCTCGAGGATGAGGGGGACGACCTCTCGGGCCATCTGATCGTTGGCGCTTCGACGGGTCCAGGCGAACGTGTTTTGCCTGCACTGCTCGGTGCCTTTCATCGCGAGAATCCAGAAGTGGTCGTGTCGCTGCGCGTTGATGACACGGAGACAATCGTGGATCGCGTACTTGATCGCCAGTTAGAGTTCGGCATTGTTGGCGCCGAGCGGACACATCGCTCGCTCGTTTTCGAGCCGTTTCTTCGTGACGAAGTCGTGCTCGTCGTGCCGGTCGATCACCCGTTCGCGGGGAAACAGATCACGATGGATGATCTACTCCGCGAACCCCTCGTCGTCCAGCAGGAGGGCGCCGGGGTCCGCACCGTCATCGAACGCGAACTACGTGCCCAAGGGGTGCGTATCCGCGATCTCAACATTGTCGCCGAACTCGGATTGCAAGAATCGGCGAAATCGGCTGTTGAGGCGGGGCTGGGGATCACGTTTCTCTCGAGGCTTGCTGTGGAGCGCGAACTTGATCAGGGATGGCTCGCATCCGCGACGGTCGAGGGTCTCGCGGCTGGGCGCCTGTTCTACTCCGTCCGCAGTGCCGCCCGGACACCGAGCCGGTTGGTGGCATCGTTTGTTGCCTTCTCGCGACTCTCGCTGGGCGAGCGTGCGGTCTTTCCGGATGAGGTGCGCGAGCGCCCGATCCGCGGCGGTCGTGTCGGCTAGCAAGGACTTCGTGATGGGGGGCGGACGCCACAACCCCGCGGATGTGAGGTCCGCCCCCACGCACAACCACGCTCGGCAGACGGTTTGGGGGCGGATCTCACATCCGCGGGGTTGTGGCGTCCGCCCCCCATCACGAAATCCTCGCCAGTCGCGCCTCACGCTTTCGCCTGCCGCTACCCTCTCCAGCAATGCCTGAAGTCGTCGCCTTCGATGCTGATGTCATCGGTCGTCATCGGACGGGTGATGAGACGGTGGCCACTGGGTTGCTGACTGCGCTGGCAGCGCGCGATGACCTGCCGTTCTCGGTGATCGCGTATGTGCGTGACCCATCACTGGTTTCGGAGGCGATTACTGCCTCCGGCGTGGTCCATCCGGTCGCTGTCCGGGTGGGCTCGAACTACCGCCGTGTGGCGGTTAGCCTGCCGGCGCGCCTCCGGGCCGACCGTCCTGCGCTCTACCACGGCAACTATGTGCTGCCGCCGGGTCTTAGCTGTCCCGGCGTGGTCACAGTCCACGACTCGTCGTATCACTTCGCACCCGAGTTGATGCCGCGTGCCGACGCACTCGCTTTTGGCCGCTTCGTACCCTGGTCGATTCGTCGTGCCGCACGCGTCGTGACTGTTTCGGAGCACGCGCGACGCGACGTTCTCGCATCGGTGGCTGGCCTCGATCCCACCCACGTCGTGACGATTCCGAATGGCGTCTCGAGTGCGTATGCGCCCGACCCGACTGCGGCAGAACGCGTCCGTGCGCGTCACGGCATCGAGCCCGGCTACGTGCTCTTTATCGGCGCATTACAACCACGTAAGAACCTGTTGCGTCTGCTCGAGGCGTACGCGCGTGTCCGCGATGGACGCGTCGACATGCCACCGCTCGTGCTCGTTGGCAACGCGAAGCAGGACGAGCACGATCTCGCCGAGCACATTGCGACGCTTGGTCTCTCCCGCGTCGTGCACCGGATTGGCTACGTGGCGGGGGAGGAGGCACTGCGCGACCTCTATTGCGCGGCCAGCGTCTTCGCTTTTCCATCGCTCTACGAAGGCTTCGGTTTGCCCGTAGCCGAAGCAATGGCCTGCGGTACACCGGTATTGACGGCCGACACGACAGCGCTGCCGGAGGTCGCGGGCGGAGCCGCAGTGCTCGTCGATCCACTCTCCATCAGCGCTATTGCGGACGGGTTGGCGCGGCTCCTCGACGATCGGGCACTCCGCGAGCGGTGCAGCACAGCCGGCATTACCCGCGCGGGAGAACTGACGTGGAAGGGGGCAGCTGATCGCCTCGTCGAGGTCTGGCAGGACGTCATCGCCGAGTCGCCGCAGCCGCAGCGCAGCGTGCGTCGCGTGGCAGCGGGCCCGCCGGCAGCGGTCGTTGCGGCGCTCACCTCGACCGGGCAGGCGGACGACCTCCCAGCTGCGATCGCCGGTCTGCGGCAGCAGGGGCTCGCTGACCGACTGACGATCGTGGTCGTGGCGAATCGTCCCGGCGATGGCACGGTCGAGTTAGTCGAGGCGAGTTATCCCGACTGCATCCTCGTGCAGCAGCAGGAGACACGCTCGTACGCGGAAAACCAAGCAGTCGCGTTTGCGGCGGCACCCGGCGACTACCTCGCGATCGTCAACCCCGACGCGATCGCTCAACTCGATTGCCTGTCCACGCTCGTGCGCTTCATGGAGCAGCACCCACGCTGCGGGCTGGTTGCGCCAACACTGCGCAATCTCGACGGCTCGTACCAGGAGGCCGCGCGCCGCTTTCCTGAGCCACTCGGCTCGATTTTGCGCCGCACACCACTACGGCGGGTGTTGTCCCCCGCACGCTTCGCCGCCGACCACTACCTCGGCGAGCCCACCGCCCCGCGCATGATCGACTGGTCATTGGGTGCGTTTTTGTTGATCCGGCGCGCCGCGTGGGATGACGTAGGCGGCTTCGACGAGGCCTTCGCGCCACTCTATGTCGAGGAGATCGAGCTGCAGTGGCGTCTCTGGCAGCGTGGTTGGGAAATCTGGCAGGAGCCGGCTGCCGAAGTCGTCCACGCGCATCAGGCGGCCTCCGATGCGGCCTTTATTGACAAGCGAACGATCTGGCATTTGCGTAATGTCGGGCGCTTCATTTGGCGCCACCCAACGGTACTCAGAGGCCAGAGTCCTGGTCTCGCACCATCACAGCAGGGCGACTAGATCAGCTGGCGATAGAGTGCGACGTAGTGCTCGGCCGCCGCCGCCCACGACGCTCCCTCTGCTCGTGCCCGCCCGGCGGCGATCAGCTCGTCGCGACGCATCAAGGCTTCGTCGATCCCAGTGGCAATGCTGCGGACGTCGAACGGGTCCACAAGAATCGCGGCATCGCCACACGTCTCCGGTAGCGCGCCGGCACGCGCGGCGACAACGGGCGCGCCTGCTGCAAACGCCTCGAGCACTGGCAGTCCAGAACCCTCGTGGAGCGATGGAATCGCAACCACGGCGGCATAGTGGTAGAGGCTGCGCAGTGCGCGATCATCGACGCGGCCGAGTCGACGGAGCCATTGGACGTTGGGCAGATCGTCGGCTCCCCAACCGTCTGCGCCAACCAGTACGAGTTGCTCGGTCGCGCCCGCATCGTGGCGCCGCTGCATCGCCTCGACGAGTCGGCGCAGATTCTTGCGTGGCTCAGGCGTGCCCACAGCCAGCACGTACGGTTCGGCGATCGCGGCCGGATCTGGCGTACCCGCCCAGAACGGGTCGACACCGTTACGTACCACGTGGATGCGATCCGCGACGCTCGGAGCGAACGCGCAGACGTCGGCGGCAGTATCCTCCGAGACCGCCACGACTGCATCGGCAGCAGCGAGTACACGCCGGATGGTGCGCCGTGTGTAGTGCCGATTCCAGCGGTGGAGGGTCTCGGGATAGCGCACAACGGCGAGGTCGTGCACGGTCACGATCGTTGGTGGTTGGCCCGACCTGAGCGGCCCGCGTGGCAGCGGTAGATGCAGCACGTCAGCGCCGCGTGCCAGGGCCTCGCGTCGTGCCCCGCGCGGGTACCACTCGAGATCAAGACGCAGAGCAAGCGCGCGCCGGGCCGAACTGCCGGGCGTGGGCGAGGAGCCGATGCCGAGTCGCAGTAGATCGACGTCGGTGCGCGCGTCGAGGGCGCCGGCGAGTTGCAGCGTCGTGCGGGCCACACCGGCCTGGCCGAGGCGCGTCGCCGAAACATCGAGCGCGATCCGCAGGGGACGCGCCGCTTGGCTCATTCGCGAATCTGGCCCGAGCCGATGACGATGTACTTCGTCGTCGTCAGATCCTCGAGCCCAATCGGGCCACGGACATGCAGGCGCGCCGTCGAGATGCCGACCTCGGCACCCAGGCCGTACTCGCCACCATCCGTAAAGCGCGTCGAGGCATTGACATACACGCAGGCCGAATCGACGCTGTCGGTAAAGCGGCGTGCCGCCTGCAGCGAATCAGTCACGATCGCCTCGGAATGTCCCGTCGCATGCTGGTCGATGTGGGCCAGAGCGGCATCGAGATCGTCCACGACGCGGATCGCGAGGATCAGGTCGAGGTACTCCGTGTCCCAGTCCGCAGCGGTGGCCGCGACGAGCTCGAGGTCGACAGCAGCACGCGTGCGCTCGCATCCACGCAACTCAACGCCGGCATCCTGCAACGCGCTCAGCACGGGCTGGAGTAGGTCGGTGCGGTCGGCGTGCACCAACAGGGTCTCAACGGCGTTGCAGGCGCTCGGGCGCTGCACCTTCGCATTCAGCACGATGGCGACCGCCATGTCGGCATCCGCATCGCGATCGAGATAGACGTGGCAGTTACCGCCTGCTGCTGCTAGTACTGGGATGCGGCTGCGCTCGAGGAGGAAGTCCTTGAGCGCCTCGCCACCACGCGGCACGACAATGTCGGCAGTGCTGGCATCGGCGACCAGGTTGCCGAGATCCTCACGCGAGCACTCAATCGAGATCACTGCATCCTCGGGCAGCCCCGCCTCGACCAAGCCAGCCCGCACGGCATCGCCGAGTGCGGCATTCGTGTTGCTCGCAGAGGCAGAGCCGCGCAATAATGCGACGTTGCCCGACTTGATGCAGAGCGCAGCAACATCGACGGTCACGTTTGGGCGTGCCTCGTAGACCACGAGCACGCGCCCGATCGGCACACGCACCTTGCTCAGCTCGAGTCCGTTGTGCAGGCGTCGATCGTCGATCACATGCCCAACGGGATCGGGCAGGCGCGCGACATCGCGCACAGTTTCCGCCAGTGCCACGAGTCGCTGGTCGTCCAGCGTCAGTCGATCAACGAGCGCCGCAGACGTGCCGTCAAAAACGGCGGCGGCGACATCGGTGGCATTCGCAGCAAGGATCGCTGCGGCGTGCGCCTCAAGCTGGCGGGCGATCGCCTGCAGCGCAGCATCGCGCAGGTCCGTGTCGACGCTGCGTAGCGCGCGGGCCGCGATGCGGCCGCGGCTGCTGATGTCTCCGTGCGTCATGCACAGAGGATACCCGCTGCGCGGCGACCGTTACGTCGTTGGCTCAGAATCGACCAGCACGAGTCGATCCCGATGCACGGCGGGATCTG
This sequence comes from Gaiellales bacterium, assembly GCA_038911065.1. Taxonomy (GTDB): domain Bacteria; phylum Actinomycetota; class Thermoleophilia; order Gaiellales; family F1-60-MAGs149; genus F1-60-MAGs149. The sequence goes on from JBCKBR010000003.1 coordinate 31,683, forward strand.
CGCCACGCTTGCCAATCTGGCTCTTCAACTCAGTGTTGCTCAACTCGGCAACGCCGCGTGCAAAGACGCTGCCACTCGCATCGACCAGTTCCACGCCATCGCCCGCGCTAAAGCGACCCGTCACGCCACGAATGCCGACGGGGAGGAGCGACGCACCCTCCTGTTCGAGAGCCTTGCGGGCGCCGGGATCGACTTCGATGCGACCCGACGTCGGCAGGCCGTGTCGCAACCAGAGCTTGTACGCGGATGGCGCATCGCCACGCGCCGGAAAGCGTGTGCCGACTGATTCGCCGGCGACGGCTGCCGCAATCGCGCCGCTACGACCGCCATTGGCGATCACGCAGGCAGTACCGCCAGCCCGAGCCAGCTCGGCCGCGGCGACCTTCGACTGCATACCGCCACTGCCCCAGGCAGAACCCGTCGCGGTGGTTTCGGTCGCGGCTAGCGCCGAGCGATCGGGTACTTCGCGCACCAGCGCGGCATCCGGGTGTTTTGGATCGTGCGTGTAGAGCCCTTCCTGGTCGGTTAGCAAGACCAGTAGGCGTGCTCTCAGCAGCACAGCAACCTGTGCAGCGAGCGCGTCATTGTCACCGAACGTAATCTCCTGGGTCGCAGTCGAGTCGTTCTCGTTGACGATTGGCGTGATATCCCAGCCGAGCAGTGTCTCGAGTGTGTGGCGGGCATTGATGTACGACTCGCGACGCTCAAAATCGCCAGCTGCAAGCAGTACCTGGCCTGTCGCGCGGCCCGAGCGCGCAAGCGAGCGCTGCCACGCCTGCTGGAGCACGGCTTGGCCGACTGCAGCGGCAGCCTGTAACTCGGCGACCGAGCTGGGGCGATCCCCGCGCGCCAGTCGGCCCAGACCCAAGGCGATGGCGCCCGATGAGACGACGCAAATCGGATTCGTACGTGCGACCGCCGAGATTTCGTCAGCGATACGGTCGAGTCGACTGCGTCGTAGCCGGCCGCGCTCATCCACGAGCGTGGAACTACCGAGCTTGATGACGACGGGACGGCGAGGCACCGCTATCGCAGCGGCCGGTCCCGACCGGCGAGCTTCCGCACCGTGTCGGCATCCTCGCCGTGGCAGATCAGCTCGTAGATCGTCTTATCGCTCTTGAGTGTCTTTCGCGTTGTCAACCTGCCGACAATCAGGCCCATGCGCTGGCAGAACGTCAACAGACGATCGCGGTCAACGCAGAGGAGACGCCAGACCTCTTCTTGCAGGTGTCGATCAAAGTCTGGCGCCATACCGACCTCGCCCGTCAAGGCGACGTCTATCGCCGCGCGATACATCGCTGCTGCATCATCGATTTCTGTCATGCGGCTCCAATCGCGTCAGACAATCGATCCAGGATCAGATCGATGTCAGTAGAGGTGATGTTAAGGGGAGGTGCCAAGAGCACCGATTCGATCACTCGAGAACCGAGTGCTGTCGGACAGGAGTAGATCATCAACTGCTGGTCGCGGGCGGCGGCAGCCACGCGAGCGGCGGCGCCGGGACGCGGTTCGAGTCTTTCGCAATCCTCGACAAACTCGATGCCTTGCAAGAGACCGAGACCGCGAACCTGACCGATCTGCGGGTTGCCAGATGCCAGTTGATCGAGGCCTGCGCGCAGGCGATCGCCCATCACCCTAGCATTCGTCAGCAGGTCCTCGTCGCGAATAATGCGCACCATCTCGGCAGCCACCGCACAGCCGAGTGGATAGCCCGAAAACGTGTGTCCAAGCGGAAAACCATCGGGTGAGGCCATCAACACGTCCGCGACGACACCTGCCACGAGCATGCCCGAGAACGGCACGACACCACTTGTCACGCCCTTTGCGAAGGTGATCACGTCGGGAGCCACCCCCCACTGTTCGATACCGAACCACGTACCAGTCCGACCAAAACCGGTGATCGTTTCGTCGCAGATCATCAGCACGTCGTGGCGCGTACAGAGCTCACGCACCGCTTGCATATAGCCCGTCGACGGCACAACAGCCGCACCGCTGGCGCCTGTCACCGGTTCGAGAAACACTGCCGCAACCGTCTCGGCGCCGCGTTCCACGATGGCATCCTCGAGCTCCTTCACTGCAAAAACGGTTTCTTCTGCGTCCGTCCGCCGGGCACGAATGTCCGCATTTGGTGTCTGCGCGACCGCGTTCTTCTCGAGCATCACTTCGAAGGCAGCGCGCCGCGACGTGCCCGACAACCCGAGTGCGCCCACCGTCGACCCGTGATACGACGGGTAGCGCGAAACAAACTCGACCTTGCGTGGCTGGTCCTGCAACTGCCAGTAGAGCATGCTCAGGTGCATCGCAGATTCGACGGATTCTGAACCAGACGAGTTGAAGAACGCCCACGACCGCTGCATCGGCGAGATCTCGCGCAAGAGTTCGGCCAGTTCGAGCATCGGCTCGTTCGAGAACGAGAAACGGTACGTAAACGTGACCTCGTCGGCCTGCCGTTTGAGTGCGGCAATCAGGCGAGGGTGGCAGTGGCCAAGGCTCATCACCATCGCACCACCGCAGGCATCGATGTACTCGCGCCCGTCCGCCGTCCAAATCCGGCAGCCTTGCGCACGTACCGCGACCGGGAGTTGCCGCCCCGGCGTGGCAGTCAAGGAGTAGTCCGCGATCGTCGCCATCGTGCTGATAGTGTGCCGCACCCGCCCCAACCCGTGCGGGGAGGCGTCAGGCACGGCATGATGCGTATGTGGGCACGGGGATTCGACGATCGCGGAGCATACGCGTAGCGGGCTGCCTACTGGCAGTGGCCCTGCTCGCTGGCTGTGGCTCGTCGGGTGGAGCGACAACGAGCGGAGAGACCGTTGTCGACCCTCTCACCGAGACTGTCCCACCGTCGCGGATCAATGCGGCACTCACTCCCGAGACAGGGATGTTTCGGCTCGTCGGCGCACCATCGTTCGCGTTGCGACTTGTTCGCGTTGCTGCCGCTCGCGGATTCATCGGCAGCGAGGGGCTCAGTCTGCGGATCCGCGAGGTGGCCTCAGTCGAGGCAGTTGCGACGGCATTCGAAACGGGTACAGCCGATGCCGCCGTTGTCTCGTCCGCAGAGGCACTCGAACTCGTCGCACAAGGCATCCCCTTACGGATCGTGCTGCTGATGACTTCCTCGGCCTCAGAACTATCGATCCTTAGTACGGAAGCGGTTTCTGATATTGCCGGACTCGCAGGACTGCGGGTCGCTGTCACGCCCGGCTCGGAAGCCGATCTGCTGCTGCGCGGCGCGCTCGCAGAGAGCGGCATGGAACCCGGATCAGTCACGATCGTGCCAACCGTCGGAATCGATCCCGGAGCGATGTTGACTCGCGGAGAGGCTGACGCTGCAGTTGTCTCCGGCCAGCAGGCGACCGCCGCACTCCTACGCGACCCGACGCTACGAACACTCTACGCCGCCGGCGACCACCCGGGCTTTATCTCGCAGGTCCTCGTCGTACGCGACAGCATCTTGCACTCCAAGCCGGGCCAGATCCTCGCGATGGTGCGCTCTTGGCGTGACGTCTACGGCTTCGCCCGCGATCAACGCGACGTCGTAATCGCCGATCTTGCGGCGCACGGCAAGCAGGATCCTGTCGCGACGACCAGCGACTTCGACGGATTCACGCTCTACGACATCGAGGCCAATGCGGTCGATTTACTGCCGGGCGGCGAGTACTACGACGCAACGATCGGCGAGATCGAGGCAGCACTCGTCGAGGCGGGACGCGTCAACGGTCTCGATAATCTCAAGGCGCTCGTCGATGGTGCTTTTGCACAGGCCGTCGCCAGTGCGCGTTGATAGTGCGATGGCTCTCGACGCCGCTTCTGGAGGACCGTTCGCCGTCAGTCGATGCGCGCGATGCAGACCTCGCCGTCACTAATCGAGATCGCCCCACCATCGTCGATCTGTAGCGTGTCCTGTTCGCCCAAGACGTGCTCGTCACCATCAACCTCGATCGTCGCCGACGTGCCGAGCGCGATTGCAAAGACAATATGTTCTTCGATGTGCAGCGTGTCGCCAACCTGCAAGATGTCGACGATGGCGGTGGCGCGTGTGCGGTCCCACATCAGGTTGAGATTACGACCCGCCTGCGACGCCATCGTCAAACTTGTCGGCACGTCGCCCGCAAAGGCAATCGCCTCGTGCTCGCCCAGCGGCTCGGGTGCCGCCCCCGCGATGGTCAACTCGACTCCATCGCCCTCAATCAAGACAAGGATGCGATCGACGTCTGGAATCTCCGAAAATGGACCATCGCCTGCAAGGTCCGCCATCGAAAGGCGCCAGAGGAACGGCGCCTGCGAGTCTCCAAGCGTGTCGTCAATCGCGATCTGATGCGTTGTCCCCGCGCCATTGCGCCACGGCATCGCCTGATAGTCCGAATTCGGCAGGTGTGTGACAAGAGCCACTGCGGTAAGTATGCGCACACCGACGGATCCGTGTATCCCATGTACCATCCCCGCCACAGCACAACCTGCCGATGAACACCCTACCCCGCGTCACTCAAACCCGCCTCCCCTCCGAGGTATTCGACCTGCCGATCGATAAGATCCGCTCGGGCTACTACTCTGACGCGTACTTCAACTTCACCCAGAAGGTGTTGGAGCGCGAGGATCATCGCCCCCGCGTCCTCGTACAGGTCTTTCAACGCGGCCTGTCCGTACTCGGCGGCGTCGACGAGGCAATCGCGGTCCTCCGCGAGTGCGCCGGCCTTGTACGCGACGACGGCGACTGGGAATCTGGCTGGGAGAGCCTCAGCGTCCACGCTCTCTACGACGGCGACGAGATCGAGCCATGGGAGAGCGTGCTGACGATCGAGGGCGACTACGCCTACTTCTGCCACCTCGAGACGGTCTATCTCGGCAGCCTCGCGCGCCGCAGTCTCGTCGCGACCAATGTGCGCGAGGTCGTGCAGGCCGCGGCACCGAAACCAATCATGTACTTCCCCGCCCGACACGATCACTATCGCGTGCAGACCGGTGACGGCTATGCCGCCCACGTCGCCGGCGCGATCGGTGTCTCGACAGACGCGCAGGCCGACTGGTGGGGCGATCGCGGCCTCGGCACGGTGCCGCACGGCCTGATCGCGACGTACGGTGGCGACACGGTCGCTGCCGCCGAGGCGTTTGCGCGCTGCTCAGACCCCGACCAGAACCTCGTGGTACTCGTCGATTACGACAACGATTGCGTGACGACCGCACTCCGTGTCGCCGACGCTCTCGGTCCGCGCCTCTGGGGCGTCCGGCTCGACACTTCCGGAACGATGGTCGACCACTCGCTGTGGGACAGCATGGGACGTTTCGACCCGCGTGGCGTCAACCCACAACTCGTCTGGAACGTACGCAACGCTCTCGATGCGGCCGGTCATAGCGCCGTGCGCATTGTCGTCTCGGGTGGATTTAACGCCGACAAGATTCGCGCCTTCGAGGCCGCTGGCGTTCCGGTCGACTCGTATGGTGTCGGCTCGGCGCTGATTCGCGGGCAATGCGATTTTACGGCCGATGTCGTCATGGTCGACGGCAAGGCGGGGGGCAAGCGTGGCCGCGACCCACTGCCGAACCCACGCCTCGAGCGCGTCGTCTAAGCCTCCTCGGATACGATGCCCAACTGTGTTCGGCGCACTCGGCATCCATCACCTCGGCATTGCCGTCACGGACCTCGAGGCCGCCGCTGCGCGGTATGCACTGCTGATCGGAACTACGATCGATCACGGCCACGACTCCGAGCAGTTGGGCACGCGCGCACTCGCGATCCGCACGCCACAAGGCCCGATGATCGAACTCGTCGCTCCGTATCGAGACGACACGCCGGTCGGGCGGTTTATCGCCAAGCGGGGCGAAGGCATGCACCACATCGCCTACGAGGTCACGGACATCGACGCCGAAGTTGCGAGGCTGCTCGCCGAGGGCGTAGAGATGATTGATGAGGTTCCGCGGGCGGGACTATTTGGTCTACAAGTTGCATTTATTCACCCGGACGCCGTTCGTGGCGTTCTCCTCGAACTCGTCCAATCCGAAGGGAATCAGCATGGCTGAGAGCGTGCGCGTTGAGATCGGTTTTGTCGGTGGGGGCTCAACCTCCGCGACGTTGTCAGATGCGGCCTGGAAGAAGCTCTTGAAGGCCGTTGAGAAGAGCGATGAGGGTGTCCTCGAACTCGCATCAGAAGCAGGCGACCTGTTCGTGCGCGCCAACCACGTTGCCTTTATGCGCGTCCAACCGAAAGAGGTTCGTGTCGGCTTCTAGTCGCCTCGCCGATGCGGTTACAGCCGCCGACGAGACGCTGCTCGTGGCGGCTGCTGGTCTGCGGCGCCCCGACCTCGATCGTGGTGTGCGCGCGTACTCGCGCCTTGGCAATCACGGTGTTGGTTGGGTTGTCTTGGGTGGCGTCGTGTCGCTCGCTCGGCGCGACGTGCGGCCCGTTGTGGCAACGGCTGCAGCTGTCTGGGGAACGCTCGCCGTCAACTATGGCGTCAAACTGGTCGTCAGGCGCGAGCGACCGAATCTCGACGACGCTCCACAATCTATTAAGCCACCGAGCTCGACGTCGTTTCCTTCGGCGCACGCCGCCATGTCGTCCGCGGCCGCACTCGCGCTCGGTAATGCCGTCCCGATCGCGCGGGTTCCGCTGCGCATCGCGGCCCTCGCCATGACGTACTCGCGTGTGCATCTCGGCGTGCACCACCCGAGCGATGTCGTTGTCGGCTACACCCTCGGAGCGGTGACGGGTCGTATTGCCCGCGCGCTTTATCCGGCGCGGCGGCGCGGCTAACCGGCGACCCCGGATATCGTCACGTCTTGTGGCGAGTCTCGAAATCGGAATCATCGGTCTGCCGAACTGCGGCAAGACCACCATTTTCAACGCTTTGACGGGCGCCGGCGTTGTCGTCGCACCGTATGCGGCGACCGAAGTATCCGTCAACACGGGCGTGGCGCAGGTGCCCGACGAGCGGATGGCGCCGCTGGCGAAGGTCGAAGATTCGCAGCGGCTCGTGCCGCCGACGGTGCAACTTGTCGATGTCGCTGGCTTGCAGCGCGGCGCGGGACGCGATGGTGGTCTGAGCGGCGAGTTCTTGCAGGCACTGCGCGCCGCTGACGCACTGATCCACGTGGTGCGCACGTTCGAGGATGACGCCGTTTTCCATGTCGATGGTCGCATCGATCCGGCAGGAGACGCCGAGGGCGTTGACCTCGAGTTGTTGTTCGCCGACGGGATGCTGGTCTCGAAGCGTTTGGAGCGTCTCGAGCGCGCCGTCAAGGTTGGGCAGAAGGATGCCAAGGCCGAGGCGGACCTGCTCGCCGAATTGGCGACGCATCTCGATGCGGGTGCCACCGCCCGGACCTATGCGAAGGCGAAGGATCTGTCGGCGGAAGTGCAGTTGGAGTTGCTTACCCTCAAGCCGATGATGTACGTGGCGAACACGTCCGAGTCGGGTGATGCCGCTGGTGTCGCGGCGCTCCAGGCCTATGCAGGCACTGCCGAGGTCGTCGCGGTTACCGGCCGCTTCGAGGCGGACCTCGCTGAGATTGAGGACCCAGAGGAGCGAGCGATGTTCCTCGCGGAGATCGGGCAGGAGGAGCCAAGCGCCCCGCGTGTCGCGGCCGCCGCCTTCCGCATGCTCGAGCTGATTACCTTCTTTACGGCCGGCCCGAAGGATGTTTGGGCGTGGACGATTCGCCAGGGCAGCAACGCGGTCGAGGCGGGCGGCAAGATCCATACGGATATCGCCCGTGGCTTTATTCGTGCCGAGGTGATCAACTGGAAAGACCTCGTCGATGCGGGCTCGCGTGCCGAGGCCACCAAGCTCGGTCAGCTACGCGTTGAGGGCAAGGATTACATCGTCCAAGACGGCGATGTCCTGAACGTGCGCTTCAATATTTAGCCGACGGTTACGTCGCTAGAACTGCACAAAAGGACCCGGGTCCTTTTGTGCAGTTCAGGCCCGCCGAGGTCATCCCAGCGACAGCGTGCTCGGACCGTTGCGCTCGCGTGTCCGCTCGTACTCCGCCAGCTTGTCTTCGCGTAGTAGCGTCAGCGCGATGTCATCCAAGCCGTTGAGCAGGTTCTCGCGCGTCTTGTCATCGACCGGAAATTCGATCGTCCGACCATCCGGCATCACGATCGTGCAGGCCTCGAGATCGACCGTGATCTCCGCCGGCGCGGCATCGAGCAACTCGCGTACCTCAGCCTCCGACAGCTGCACCGTCAAGACACCAATCTTGGCGCAGTTCGAACGGAAGATGTCGCCAAAGCTCGGCGCGATGATGACGCGGTAACCCCAATCTTGCAGGCCCCACGGCGCGTGCTCGCGCGACGACCCCGAGCCGAAATTCGGCCCAGCGACGAGGATCGGAGCGTTGCGAAACTCGGGGCGCTCGAGCACGAAGTTCTCCTCGTCCTGACGCCAGTCGAAGAACAGGAACTCGCCGAACCCGGTGCGCTCAATGCGCTTGAGGAACTGCTTCGGCATGATCTGGTCGGTGTCGACATTGGCGCGGTCGAGCGGCGCAGTCGAACCGGTAATGCGGATAAACGGCTCCATGGTGCTATTTCCACTCTCGAACGTCGGTTAGGTGCCCCGTGATCGCCGCCGCAGCAGCCATCTCGGGGCTCATCAGATGCGTGCGGCCGCCCTTGCCTTGGCGCCCCTCGAAGTTGCGGTTCGAAGTCGACGCGCAACGCTCGCCCGGCAGCAGAATATCGGGGTTCATGCCGAGACACATCGAGCAGCCCGCATTGCGCCAGTCGAAGCCGGCGTCGATAAAGATCTTGTCGAGGCCCTCTTTTTCGGCCTGTGCCTTGACGAGCATCGAGCCCGGCACGACCATCGCCTGCACCGTCGACGCGACCTTGTGGCCCTCGACGATTCTCGCGGCAGCGCGCAGATCTTCGATGCGACTATTGGTGCACGAGCCGAGGAAGACGCGGTCGATCTTGATCTCCTGCAGCGGCGTGCCGGCCTTGAGATCCATGTAGGCGAGCGCCCGCTCCTCGTTCTCGGTTGTCGGTACGGGCACCGAACCGGTGATTGGTGCAACCTGCCCCGGGTTCGTTCCCCACGAAACCTGCGGCGCCAGCGCGGCGACGTCAACGATCTCAACACGGTCATACGTCGCATCCGCATCGGAGCGCAACTCGCGCCACTCAGCAACCGCCGCATCAAAATCCTTCGGCGCGCCAGGCCTGCCTTCCACGTAGGCGAACGTCGTGTCGTCGGGGGCGACATAGCCCGCCCGGGCACCCGCTTCGATCGACATGTTGCAGATCGTCATGCGGCCTTCCATCGACAGCGCGTCAATCGCCGGGCCCGCATACTCAAGAACGTAGCCTTGGCCGCCCGCGACCGTAATCTGCCCGATCATGCCGAGGATTAAGTCCTTCGCAGCAATACCCCAACCCGCCTCGCCCTCGAACTGCACGAGCATCTTCTTCGCCTTCTTCTGCAGCAGCGTCTGCGTGGCGAGCACGTGCTCGGCCTCGCTGGTGCCGATACCGAAGGCGAGCGCGCCGAACGCACCATGCGTCGCCGTATGCGAGTCGCCACAGACGATTGTCATGCCGGGCTGTGTGATACCAAGCTCGGGGCCAATCACGTGCACGATCCCCTGGCGCTTGTGCCCCCAAGGGTAGTAGGTAATGCCGAACTCTTCAACATTCTTGGCGAGCGTGTCGAGCTGCACCTTCGAGATTGGATCGCTGACACCATCCGCAACCGCGCTCGTCGGCGTGTTGTGGTCGGCTGTCGCGAGCGTACGATCGGGACGCCGAACGCCACGACCTGCAAGGCGCAGACTCGCAAAGGCCTGAGGGGTGGTGACCTCGTGGATCAGGTGCAAGTCGATGAAGAGCAGGTCTTCGTCGATCACGTGTGCATCCCAGATCTTCTCGTACGTCGTGCGTCCCACCGCAGTGCTCCTTCGGCGTGTGTTGTAGCGGAACCTTATCAACGTCGAGGCCGTATCCTACCTAGTATGTCCACGCAGCAGCCATCGCGTCTAGTTCGACGCTGGGAGAGCTTGGAGATGGGGTTGCAGTTTCTGATCGCCTACCCAGTACTGCTTATCGTGATCACCTTCATTCACCTCACAGCGCTTAATCAGTCACCCCTGCGCGGCACAGTCTACGGATTCTTCTGGGCCTTGCCCGCAGCTTTCCTCGTCGCGATCGCATCGCAGAATGAGGCGCGTAAGCGCCGCGAGCGCTCCGTGGCGGAAAACGCTTCCGAGTCGTCCGACTCGGTCGAGTCTTGAGCCGCACCGCAACGCCCGACCAGCCTGCTCAGACCAATCGTCGCATGTGGTTGACGCTGTTTGCGATGTGTTTCGCGCTGTTCATGATCATGCTCGACAACACCGTCGTGAACGTCGCGCTACCGACGATCCAGCAGGATCTCCAGCCAACACCGAGCGGTCTGACGTGGATCGTCAACGCCTACATCCTGGTCTTTGCTGCGCTGATTCTTTTGGGTGGCAAGCTCGGCGACCGCTTTGGGCGAAAAAAGATGTTCCTCGTTGGTCTCGTTGGCTTTACCGTCTGGTCGGCGGCCTGCGCACTCTCCACGACAACGGACCAGTTGATCGTGTTTCGCGCACTGCAAGGCACGGGTGCGGCACTGCTTAACCCCCTCTCCTTGTCGATCCTCGTCGCGACATTTCCGCGCCCCAAATTGCCGCAAGCAATTGGTATCTGGGCTGGTGTCTCGGGCCTCGGCCTCGCGCTCGGGCCGCTTGTCGGCGGCTACCTGACGGACCGTGTCGGCTGGAGCGCCGTCTTCTGGATCAATGTCCCGATCGGCATCATTGCCGTGCTTGTCGTGCTGTTCGCGGTGCGCGAGTCGGTGGATCCGACCGTCAAGAGCCTCGATATCGTCGGCACGATCCTCGTGACGGCGGGGCTATTTGGTTTGACGTACGGGCTGATTGGTACAGGTGACAACGGCTGGCTGTCACCACGCACGCTGATCGTTTTGGGCGTCGCAATCGTCTTGCTGGGCGTGTTCGTTTGGTGGGAGTCGCGCCACGACCAGCCGATGGTGCCACTCGGGTTCTTCAAGAATCGCGTCTTCTCGACCTCGATCATTGTTGCTGTGCTGGTCGGGTTCGGCCTCTACGGCTCGTTATTCGTGATCACGCTCTACATGCAGAACATCCGCGGCTACGACGCAATCGGTGCCGGCATCCGGACGCTGCCGCTGACGATGGCCGTGATGTTTGTCGCGCCGCTGGCCGGCAAGCTCAATGCGCGACTGGGATCGGCAAAGCTGATGGGTACGGGCATGGTGATGGCGTGCGTTGCAATGCTCGGGCTGCGCCTCTTGACGATCGATAGTCCGTACTCGCAGATCTGGCCGTTCTACGCGATCCTTGGCGCTGGTATTGCATTAACGATGCCGGCGATGAGTGCAGCGGCGATGGGCGCGATCGATCCACGTAAGGCTGGCGTCGGATCGGGTGTGCTGAACGCTGCGCGGCAGGTCGGTGGCGCGATGGGGATCGCGGTGCTCGGCTCGGTGTCGGCTGCCATCACTGTTAAGACGTGGACCGAGGAGACGCAGGGCATGGGTGGCATCATCGCTGCCAAGCCCGACCAGCTTAGGCAGCTTGTCGAGGGTGCCCAGTCGCGTCTGCTCAACGAGCTTGCAGGACCCGCGATTATGCGGCTTGGGCAGGAGGCGTGGATGACGGGCTTCCATGCTTCTGTGGTGGCGGGTGCCGGCCTGATGGGAGCCGCAGTGGTGGCCGTGATTATCGGTTTCCGGGGCGTACAGAAGCCGCAGGCGCTGGATTCGTCTGATCCGCCGCCACCCGTTGTTTTTGAGTCCTAGTCACGGTTGCGGTGGGCGGACCCCACATCCGCGGGGTTGTGATGTCCGCCCCCCGACACCACCTTTACAACGGTTGTGGCCTCCGTGGGGGGCGGACATCACAACCCCGCGGATGTGGCGTCCGCCCTAGACCGACGGGTGGAGTGCGGTCTGGAGCCGCTGGCGGTACTTGATCGCGAGTGGATCACCGCTAGACCGCACGGTCATGATGCTGGCGAAGATACGCATGATCACGTCTTGCCGCTCCTGATCCGCCGTGGGGAGCAGGGCGAGCATCCCATCGAGACAGCCTTCGATGTCGTCGTAGCGTTGGATGCAGGCGCGAAGTTCGGGGTCGGACGACGAGTCGCCAAGCAGTCGAGCGCGCTCGTAGAGGCCACCGCCGAGTGGGTGGCTGCCGACTGTCATCAAGAGCACAGCGGCCTGTTCGTATTCCCCTCGGTCGAGGAGTAACTCGCCGAGTGCGAGCGTGGCTGGCACGTCGAATGGGGTTTCCGCGATGATGGCGCGCAAGGCCGACTCATCCGTTTTGTCGAGCACTGCGAGTCGTGTTGCGGCGAGCGTTGTTGCGACGCATTGCTGGAGTTCGTCCTGCGTGGTGCTGCCATCGAGTGCGGCTTGGAGGATGCCGAAGCGCACCATGCGGATCGCGGGTACCAGCTGGATGCCGAAGACGGCGACGCTATCTGGATTCGCATCAGCATCGATCTGGACAACCGTCAATGAGTCGCTGTGCGTCGTTGCGATGGCCTCGACGAGCGGGCGGACTTCCTGGCACGGCTCCGAATCAACGAGTGTAAACACGACCATAATCGGGCGCGTATCGGAAGCGTCAGTGACAGCGTTTTGGAACGTGGCATCGGTAACAGCGAGGATGGTCATGGGTTCTGTGGGTCTTAGAACAGTGCCGAGGCGAGACGCTTGCGATAGGTCAGCACGATTGGATCGTCGACGGGGCGTTCGGCGAAGACGCCAATCATCACGCGTCGAACGCGGTCTCGGCGAGCCTCATCAGCGCCGGGTAGCAGGTCAAGCATGGCCTGCAGCGACCCTTCGGGATCACCGGCGAGTGTGGTGAGCGCGGCGGCGATCTCTGGATCAAGGTCGGGATTGAGCACGATTTCGGCGCACGCCAACAGGCCATCGGCTTGGGGCGCGTGACGAATCGCTTCGAGGACCTGCGTCGCCTCAGACGTGTCGCCGCGGGCGAGCAGAATGCGGGCGAGCGCCATGCCGGCGTCGACGTCCGTCTCATCCTCTGCGAGCAGCGCCCGAAGGGACGGTTCGTCGACGGCAGCGATCACAACTTCTGCTTCGCTCGGCACGAGCTGGTCGAGGAACGCTTCGATTTGGGCGGGCGGTACGACGCCGGTAAACTCAGCGACGACCTGGCCGTTGACGAAGCCCTTGACGGCCGGAATGCCTTGGACGTTGAAGCTCTGGGCGAGTTGCTGATTCGCGTCGGTATCGACCTTGACGAGCTTGATGGCGCCGTTGCGCGATGCCACGGCGGCCTCGATCATGGGCGCGAGTTGCTTGCACGGGCCGCACCATTCGGCCCAGAAGTCGACGACGATGGGCGTCTGGTGCGAGGCGTCGATGACTTCGCGTTGGAAGTCGGCTGCGTTTACGTCGTTGGGCATATGCTCATCGTTGCAGATATCGGGTCTGCGTTGCGTGTGCGTGGTTGAGAAGGGCGTCTGACGCTTGGTCCGTGCGTAAACCCGTACCCTGACCGTGTGGTCAGTACGCGTGCAGCGATTCGGCGGTTGAGTGTTGCGCGCGCGATTTCGGTGACGGGTTCGCAGGTCGCGTTGATCGCACTCACGTTCCAGATTTACGAGATGACGCATTCTGCGGTGTGGGTTTCGGGCGTGTTTTTGGTGACGTTCGCGACGATGGGGATTTTGACGCCGATTGGTGGTTGGCTTGGCGATAGTTTCGATCGACGCTTGGTGATGATCATTTCGGATCTTGGCGCGGCGCTTGTGTTTGCGGTCCTCGTGTTTGCGGATCAGCCGTGGGTGCTGCTTGTGCTTGCGTTGCTGGCGACGGTGTGTGAGGTGCCGTTCTTGCCTGCGTCGCAGGCGGCGATTCCGAATCTTGCGGCGGACGAGGACCTTGCGTGGGCGAATGGTCTTGTGTCGCAGGCGTTTAGCGTTGGGATCACTGTTGGCCCGCTGATTGGCGGCGTGCTGGTTGGTGCTGTTGGGATGGGAGCGGCGTTTGGAATTAACGCCGTGTCGTTCCTTGTTTCGGCTGTTTTGGTGTGGAGTGTGCGCGGACGTTTTCAGGAGCAGCGCTACCAGCGGTCGGCGCTGAACAGGGACCAGCCGAAGCTGCCGTTTACTGAGGGTCTGCGTGTGGCGTGGCAGTCGCGGGTGTTGCGGATTTTGATTTTGTCCGAGGTGGTGGCGTACAGCGTGGTCGGTTGGGCGATGGTGTCGGATGCGCCGCTGGCTGAGTTGTTTGGTACGGGTGCGATTGGTTTTGCCGCTCTGATTTCTTTTTGGGGGGCCGGCATGCTGATTGGGTCGTGGATGACGGGGCGGTGGATGGGGGAGCGGCGGATTGAGGTGAAGCTCTACTTCGCTGCATTTTTGATTGGTGGTGTGGCGATTGCGGTGATGGGTTTGAGCCCGTGGTTCATTCTGATTCTTGTTGTTAGCGTGATTGGTGGTGCGGGTTCTGGCGTGGGCAACGTGGCGCGTCAGACGCTGCTGCAGCGTGCCGTTCCCGATCGCATTCGTTCGCGCGTGTTTGCTGTTGCTGAGGTCACGTCAACGGCGTCGTTTACGCTCGGGTTGGCGCTCGCCGGTCCTGCGATCGCTCTGGTGGGCGTTCGTCACGCCTACGTCTTGTCGGGTGTCGTTTTTCTCTTGGGCGGTCTGATTCTGTTGCCGCTCCTGCGGCATCCAGAACAGGTTGTGGTTGAGGACGACTGACTCCGCTGGACACGATGGCCGGACATGATGGGCCCGGGCCCATCATGTCCGGCCTTAACAGGTGCGTTGGGTCGTAGCATCCGCGCGCGGACGCACAGCTTGCGCGCATGCGCAGCGTGCGCAGCAAGATTTGCGCGCCGCGCGTGCGGGGCATGCGGAGTACGTGTCAGAGCGCGCGGATGTTGGCACGAAAAGTGGGCGGACATGGTGGGCCCGGGCCCATAAAGTCCGCAGCGGCTCGCAGCGAGCTTTGATTTCCACAACAGGTGTGCGAGTATTCGCACATCCGTGCGACAAAGGGGTTCGTTGTGGCTATAACACCGACCGATATTCAGGACGAACTCGTGGCACTCGCGCGCGACTTCGCCGCCAAGGAAATCCGGCCGGTGGCGGCACACTACGACGAAGCGGAAGAGACGCCGTTCGAGCCGTTCTACAAGGCGGCGGAGATCGGGCTCACCTGCTACGACCTGCCGGAAGAGTTCGGTGGCGGCGGCATCCACGACCTCACCACCTGCACGCGCATCCATGAAGAGTTGACGTATGGCGACGCCGCGATCGGCAACTTCATCGGCTCGGCCTCGTTCTTTGGTGGCGTCATCGTCGAAATGGGGACGCAGGCGCAGAAGGAGCGCTGGATCACGCCGCTCTGTGGTCCAAGGCCCAAGTTCGGCGCCCTCGCCACAACGGAGCCCGAAGCAGGCTCGGACGCCAGCGCGATCACGACGCACGCCGAACCGATCGACGGCGGCTACCGCCTGAACGGCTCGAAGACGTGGATCTCGAACGCCGGCGTCGCCTCGTATTACATCGTCTTCGCAACGGTCGCCCCGGGCACGCGCAGCAAGGGCATCACCGCCTTCATCGTCGAAGATGGCGATCAAGGTTTCGAAGTCGGCACCAAGCTCTACAAGCTCGGCCAGCGCGCGATTCCGACGCACGAGATCTTCTTCAACAACGTCTTCCTGCCAAAGGATCGCCTGATCGGTGAGGAGGGCAAGGGCTTCAGTGGCCTGATGCGCAAGTTCGATGAGTCGCGCGTCGTGCTCGCCGCGGGTGAGTGCGGCATCGGTCGCGCCGCCTTCGACTACGCCGTCGAGTACGCCACGGAGCGCAAGGCGTTCGGCGCACCGATCCACGTTAACCAGGCCGTCTCGTTCCGCCTTGTCGACGTCAAGATGAAGCTCGATCAGGCACGCCTGCTGGTCAAGCACGCAGCGCTGCTCGCCGACTCGGGCCAGCCATTCGCAACGGAGGCTGCGATGGCCAAGCTCGCCGCGTCGGAGGCTGCCTGGTTCTCTGCGTGGGCCTGCTGTCAGACGCTCGGCGGGTACTCCTATTCGCGCGAGTATCCGGCAGAGCGCTGGCTGCGCGATGCCAAGCTCGAGGAAATCTGGGAGGGCACCAGCGACATCATGCGCCTGATCATCTCCCGCTCCATGTTCCCCCGCGTCTAACCCCAGGAGTCGATGATGGATCTGAACCTTTCTGCGCACGAGCTGGAGATCCAGCAGCGCTCCCGTCGCTTCTGCGACGAGCACCTGCTGCCGCTCGAGGTGCAGTGCGACGAGCAGGACGGCCTCACGCCCGAGCAGCTCGCCCCGACCTATCAGGGCGTCCTCGCCGCGAGCCTCAACGCCGTCAACATGGCGGTGGAGTGGGGTGGGCAGGGCATGACGCTCTTCGAGCAGGTCCTCTCGCAGGAGCAGCTCGGCCGCTCGACGAACGCGCTCTGGGACGTCGTCTGGCGCCCCGCCAACGTGCTCAAGTACTGCACGGAGGAGCAGCGCGAGCGCTGGCTGCTGCCCGAGATCGCCGGCAAGCGTCGCTCCTGCTACGCCATCACCGAGGCCGACGCGGGCTCGGACCCGTCGGTGCTCGCGACGAAGGCTGTGCGCGATGGCGACGGCTTCGTGCTGAATGGCGAGAAGTGGTACGTCACCGTCGGCGACGTCGCCGATTACCAGATCGTTGTAGCCGACGTCCCGGGCGATGGTCCGACGTCGTTTCTGATCGACCGCGATCTGGAGGGCGTGGAGCAGTTCCGCGTCCCGCGCTACATGCACCACTTCGTCTACGAGCACCCGATCTTTCGCTACCACGACGTACGTGTCGGCCCCTGGGCCGTGCTCGGTGATGTTGGTGAGGGCTACAACCTCACCAAGGAGTGGTTCATGGAGGAGCGTCTGATGATCGCGGCGCGCTGCCTCGGCGGTGCCGAGCGCTGCCTCGAGGACGCCTTCGGCTACGCCTTGGAGCGCGAGCAGTTCGGCGAGCGCATCATCGAGTTCCAGGGCGTGTCGTTCCCTCTGGCCGAGGCCGTCGCTGATATCGCGGCGGCGCGCGCCGTTACCTATCAGGTGGCGTGGGAGGTCACGCAAGGCAAGATCGACCCGAAGACGCTGCATGCGAAGGCCTCGGCGATCAAGCTGTTCGCTTCGGAGATGGCCAATCGCGTCGTCGACTCGTGCGTGCAGGTGCTCGGTGGGCGCGGCTATATGCGCGAGAACGCGGTTGAGCGCTTCTACCGCGACCTGCGTGTCGATCGCATCTGGGAGGGTACGAGCGAGATTCAGAAGGTCGTCCTCGTCAATGAGATGCGCAAGCGCGGCACGCACGCAGTCGCTGCGTGGCCGCGGGCGGACTGATGCCGCGGGCGTCGGTTGAGGCGCTGCGGCGCAATCAGATCATCAATGGCGCGATTCGGCTGATTGCGCGTCAGGGCTATGAGGCGACGACGATGCGTGCGCTGGCGGCCGAACTTGATGTCTCGACGGGCACGATTACCCACTGGTTTGCGACGAAGAATCAGGTGCTGGGTGCTGCGCTCGAAGAGGTTGCCGATCGCGTCGCGCGGCGTAGCGATGACGCGATCGCAGGGCTAACGGATCCACGAGAGATCCTGATTGCGCTTGGTGATGCTTCGATCCCTGAGGGGCTCGAAGCATTTGAGGAGCAGCGGGTCTGGCTCGAGTTAGCGGCGCGCGCGTCGAGGACTCCCGAGTTGGCGGAGCGTCACGAGCGTCTCTACGACGCGTGGCGCAAGCGCATGGAGCGCACGGTTCGGGCGGGCATCACGGTCGGCGATTTTCCTGATTTGAATGCGGCTGAGTGGGCCCGTAGCTATGCGGCGTTGATCGATGGGCTCGCGTTGCATGTGCTGTTGCATCCGGGAGCTGTCACGCCTGCGGCGGCGCGCGACGCCATTCGCGCACACGTTGCGGCGTGCTCGCGCCCGAGAGTCCCACGAAGGCGTGCGAAGTGACACTCGGGCGTTAGCGGTATCCGTCGGCGAACTGGCGCGCCGTGCGCGCCGACAGGCCGTGGCCTTGCACGGCAAAGCGCATGGCAGCTGCCTCGAACGTGGGCGGTAATGCTCCGATCCGATCGCCGACGAGCTTGCGGCAGATTGCGAGGTAGGCCGCCTTGTCCTGGCGTTCGAACCGGATGCGGCGCCCGAAGCGGGCGGCCAGCGCCACCTTCTCGCCCACCGTTTCTGCCGCATCAACATCGTCGGCTCGCTCGGCGTGTGAGGAGTGCATCAGGTTGAGGCGGTTCGAGGTCGCCCACACCACGACGTTCGGCGGGCGTTGTGCGACGCCGCCATCGAGCGTGGCACGTAGCGTCCGGTCGAGCCGCTCGCCGTCGTCAATCACGAGGTCGTCGAGGAACAGGATCGTGGGTGGGCCCTCTCCGCGCAGCGCTGCCAGCGCGTTCTCGACATCGTCGAGCTGGTCGCGCTCGACCTGTACGAGTCGCACGCCCTGCCCGGCGAAGGCGTCGGCACAGGCGCGTACCGCAGCAGACTTGCCGGTGCCAGGGAGTCCGTAAAGCAACGCATCGTTGGCGGGACCACCATTGACGAAGGCGGCGAGATCCTCGAGCAATGGCGCGCGCTCGTCCTCATTACCGACGAGGCCGTCGAGCGAGATTCGATCCGGCGCATCGACTCCGACGAGCTCTCCATCGAGCCAGCGCAGCACGCGATAGACGGCGAGTGCTCCCACGCCCTGTTTGGCATGGAAGTCCGCGAGAGTGGAGGACTGCTGTGCCCAATCCGACGACCCGGCAAGCACCTCAGCAAGGCCGAATGCAGCGGGCGGCATGGCATGGCGCACCGCGTCCGACAGGGGTTGCTCACCAATCGCACCGTCGAGGCCGTGTCGCGCCAGCAGGCGCGCCGCATCGCCATGGGCGAGCACGGCGAGCCGCGCGAGCTCGGCTGCGGCTAGCGCGATACGGGGGTCGTCGACCGCCATGCCTTCGCGCGCGGCGAGTGCGAACGGGCCCTCCGATGCCAGGACGGCAAGCGCAACGGCCAGCACGAATGGACGGTCGAGGGCCATGGCCGCCCGCGCAGCTTCGGCAGCAACGATCTCATCGTCAGGAATCTCGGCGAGATCGAGCAGCGGGCCGATTAGGGCATCCTCGTGCAGATCGGCGTACGCGACGAGCGGAGTCGTCATGGGCGTTCGTGTTGGGCTGAACGACCTGCATGACGGAGCGCAATGCCGTTGAGGGCTTCGAGGATCGTGCGCTGTCCCGCCATCGCCGTCACGTCTGCGTGATCGTAGGGTGGCGAAACCTCAACGAGGTCGAAGGCTGCGATATCGAGTTCGCTTGTGATGGTCCGGACTGCACGGAACAGTTCGCGCGTTGTCAGGCCGCCGGGCTCTGGGGTGCCGGTGCCTGGGGCATAGGCCGGGTCGAGCACGTCGATATCGACGGTCAGGTACGTCCGTGGTGCCCGGGCGCGAGCATGCTGAATGGCCTCGCGCACCACATCCATAATGCCGCGATCCTCGACCTCATCCATCGTCGCCCACTGCATGCCCTGCTCGCGCATCCACTGGAACAGCTCGGGACCGGGCCAGGTACCGCGCAGACCAATCTGAAAGATGTTTGCACCATTGAGGTGACCCTTTTCGATTGCGGCGCGAAACGGGGTGCCGTGTGGCGGCTCGCCCTGCTCGGGGATACCCGTATCGGCGTGCGTGTCGAAGTGGATCACCGAGTAGCCGTCCGCGCCGAACTGCCCGTGCATCGCTTGGAGCATCGCGTGCGAGAGCGAATGATCGCCACCGATCACGACCGGGATCGTGCCCATCGCCAGCGCGGCACCGGTGGCTTCCACCAGCAGCGCGTGTGAGCGAGGCAGGTTGCTCGCGATCACGTCAATGTCGCCCCAGTCAACGATCTTGAGTTCGGCAAGTGGGTCGATGCCGGCGTGCATGCTCGGGCGCTCGCCGGTCTGGTTAACGTCCTCGGCCGTACGGACGGCCTGCGGCCCAAAGCGCGTACCGGGACGATAGGAAACGCCCTCGTCGAAGGGCGCGCCGATGATCACGACATCAGCGGCTGCAACCTCTTCGCGGGTTGACGCCAGCGGGACGCCGCAATAGGTGCGGACGACGCCATAGAAGGCGTGATACGAGCCGTGGACAGGATCCGTCTGGTCACTCACTGCTCAGAGATGTCCCAATCGTTCTGGACCTCGGCACTTGTGGACGCGGAGATGAAGCAGTCGCGCTCGGCCTTGCCGATCAACTCGCGGGCCTGCTCGGCATGGCCCGCAGCAACCACGACCGTCGGGCGCTGATGTACGTGGACGAAGGCGTACCGACCATCCTCGACCCGCCGCATCACGGTGCCACCAATCTCGGAGGAGTAGTCGATCACTTCAACGCCCTTGTGTTCGGCGTGTGCGAGGTACGAGATCATCGTGCACGATGCGAGACTGCCAAGAAAAAGATGTTCTGGGCTCCACCGATCCACTTCGCCCATCGGAAAGTCGGCGGGTGGCCCCGACAGGATCGTGGGACGACCATCTGTCGAAAGGGACGATGCGCGTCGCCCATCCCACGCCAAACCAACCTCGTATTGGAAGCGTTTCTGATTCGGCACAGAGCCATTCTACTCATGTCGCGGGGAGCGCCGCCGAGTCGCGCCTGTCATGCCATGCTTCCGGCTGCGCGGGGAACCTTCGCCGCAAACGACCGGGCTCCAATCGGATCCCGACCGAATCGCATTCTCCTGAGGAGACGCACCGTGGAAGCCTCGAACACCGAACCCGATACCGAAACTGAAACCGAGCCGACGGCAGAGGCCGCGAGCGACGCCGTCGAGGCGGTTGCCAGCACCGAAGCAGAGGTTGTAGCTGAGGCAGAAGTCGCCGCCGCCGGTGAGGCTGAGGTCGAAGCGGTGCTGGTCGTGGACAACCCGGAGATGGACGTCGCCGGCGTGGCCGCCGAGGAGTACGACGTTGCAGAGGCCGCAGTGGCTGTTGCAGTTGCTGAGGCTCCCAGCGTGGCCCGCGTCTACATCTGCAAGCACGGTCACCGCACCGTCTCGCTCTGGTCCGTCCCCGAGACCTGCCTGCGCCGCGTCAAGGGCCACATCTGCGGCGAGGCCGTTGTACCGCTCGCGGACGCCCCGGCAGACGCCAAGGAAAAGATGCTCAACCCGCTGAAGGCCTCCAAGAAGGCCGCGAAGAAGTCGTAATGGCGATGCCAGAACTGACGGACTCCCGCTCGTTCAATTGGACCACAGCGCTTTCCGATGACGAGTGCTCCCGCATCGTCCTCTCGCCTTCGGGTGAGATGCTCGACGACGGTGATTGGTACCTCGACGCGACGAGTCCGAATCGCGGCCCGGTGCTTGCGCTCGAGGGTGAGTTCGTGCCGTTGCAGGGCGTGTACATTCGCCGCTCGAAGAATGGCGAAGAGCTGTGGGGCCGGTTGACACTTGCCGCTTCCGGCAAGCTCTAGTTGTAGTCGCGCATCTCGGTGATCCGCCGGAGCGCGTTTTTCTACGATATGGCGCGTACGAGTTCTGACCCCGAAGGAGTTGCCCCCGCATGAGCACTGCTGCCGCGTTTAGCGCCACCAAGACGGGCACTGACGATGTTGTTGTTGCAACGGACCTGACCAAGATCTACGGCGAAGGCGATTCTGAGGTCCGCGCGCTCGACGGCGTCTCTGTCTCGTTTCCGAAGGGTCAGCTCGCCGCTGTGATGGGCCCATCTGGCTCGGGCAAGTCGACGTTGCTGCACATTCTTGCCGGGCTCGATCACCCGACCTCAGGCAGCGTGATGGTGGATGGCACGGAGCTCTCCGGCCTCAACGATCAGAAGCTGACGCTGCTGCGTCGTGACAAGATCGGCTTCGTCTTCCAGTTCTTCAACCTGTTGCCGATGTTGACGGCCAACGAGAACATCGAGCTGCCAATGAAGATCGCGGGCACGAAGCCGGATGCCGCGTGGCAGGCCAAGCTGATTGAGGCAATCCATCTCGGTGATCGGCTCTCGCACAAGCCGGCCGAGCTGTCCGGTGGCCAGCAGCAGCGCGTTGCCGTGGCACGGGCCCTGCTTTCCAAGCCAGCCGTCATCTTTGGTGACGAGCCGACCGGTAACCTCGATTCGAAGACCAGTGGCGAGGTGCTTGCGCTACTGCGCCGCGCCGTCGAGGAGTTCGGGCAGACCGTGATCATGGTCACACACGATGCGAGCGCCGCTGCCATCGCTGACCGCACGCTGTTTCTGCGCGACGGCAAGATTGTGCGCGACGCAGGGCATCTCTCGGCCGGTGAGATTCTCGACACCATCAAGACGCTGGAGTAGTCATGGTTGCTCTCGTACTCCGAGGGCTCGCAACGCGCAAGTTGCGTTCGGCTCTCACCGCGGTCGCCATCTTGCTCGGTGTCACGATGATCTCGGGCACGCTGGTATTGACCGACCAGATCGATCGCGCATTCGTGCAGATCTTCGAGCAAGGGAATGCAAAGATCGACGTCGTCATCAAGCAGAAGCCGCCGTTCAAGGACCATCAGACGCCGGTATATCTCAAGTCCAACATCGTCGATCAGGTACGGCTCGTGCCGGGCGTGCGACTGGCAGAACCGTTTATCCAGGCCGGGGGCTATCTGATCGCTGACGGTAAGCCGCTCGACCAGGCTGGCGGTGCACTCGCCTTCGTCTTTAGCAACCTGCCTGAGTCGCTCAACCCGTACACGCCAATCGCGGGCCGCCTACCAACCGCGCCCGGCGAGGTTGCGATCGCCAAGGATATCGCGCAGCGCGGCAACGTCAAGGTTGGTTCGGCGCAGAAACTGGCGACGCAGGATGGCATCAAGCCCGTCACCGTGGTTGGGATCCTTGAATATGGTGATGGCTCGACCTCGCTCGGGGGCTCGACGACGGTGCTCGCGACGCTGTCGGATGTCCAGCAATGGTGGGCGCTCGAAGGACAGGCCAGTGCTATCTATGTGAAGGCAAACGACGGTGTTTCGGCCGACCAGCTCAAGAGCGCGATGCGTCAGGCGCTGCCGCAGAAGGACCTGACCGTGCAGACGGGTCGGGAGGAGGCCGACGAGCAGGCCGGCGTTCTCAACGGCATCATCGGCAAGCTGATCCGCTACGCGTTGCTGGCGTTTGCCGGCGTCGCCGTCCTCGTCGGCGCGTTCATCATCTACAACACGTTCTCCATTACCGTCGCCCAGCGCACGCGTGAGTTCGCGATGCTGCGCACGATCGGTGCATCGCGTCGGCAAATCCTGTCGACGGTGATTGGTGAGGCGATCATGATTGGGCTGGTCGCATCGGTGCTCGGCATCGTGCTCGGCCTCGGCCTCGCTTGGGCACTCGTCAAACTGTTTAGAGCGGTCGGGTTTAGCCTGCCGTCGACAGGGCTGATCCTGTCGTGGCAGACGGTCGTTGTCTGCCTCGCGGTCGGGGTGGGCATTACTGCGCTTGCAGCGATCTTCCCTGCGCTGCGCGCGACGCGCATTGCGCCGATAGCTGCATTGCGTGAGGGCGCGACGCTGCCGGTGGGGCGTTTCCAGCGTCTGTCGCCGTTCGTCGCCACCGTTTTTGCCGTGCTCGGTGCCGCGGGGATGATCTACGGCCTGACGAGCGATGCCGGTGCGACCAGTCGCCTGTTGACATTGGCGGCCGGAGCGATTCTGGTCTTCATTGCCGTCGCGATGCTTGCCCGCTTCATCGTGCGTCCCGTCGTGCGCGCACTCGCGGTGCCGATCGGCGCGGTTGCCGGTAGTGTGGGGCGGCTCGCGTCGGAGAACGCGGCCCGTAATCCTGCTCGCACAGCCGTTACTGCGGCAGCACTGATGATCGGCATCGGCCTGGTCGTATTCGTGACGATCTTCGTTGGTGGGTTGAAGGCGTCGTTTACGGGAGCGATCGACACGTCGTTGAAGAGCGAGTTCACGGTCAGTGCCAGCGGCTTTGGTGGTCAGCTTCCGACGGGCGTGTTTGCTGCTCTCAAGGGCGCTCCGGGTGTGCAAATCGCATCGCCCATTGGCGGCACGGCGGTCCAGGTCGACCGCCAGAGCTTCGCTCTGATCGGTGTTGATTCTGCGACGATCACCAAGGTCTATGCGTTCGACTGGACCAGTGGGAGTGACGCACTGCTCGCGACGCTTGGGACGAATCGAGCGTTGATGGAGCAGGGTGTGGCGACGAGCCTCAAACTCAAGCTTGGCGACACCTTCACGACGCAGTCGATCAATGGCACGAGTGCGACATTTACTCTCGCGGGTACGTACAAGGACCCAACGCTGCTGAATGGCATCGTTGTCGATCAGCCCGCCCTCGTGCCGCTCCTGCAGTTGAACGCGACGGGGCTCAACACGGTCTTCGTCAAGGAGGATCCAGCGGCAGATCCCAACACGGTCCAGGCCGACATCGAGCAGGCGCTGGCGCAATACCCGACCGCCAAAGTGCAGTCGAATGCGCAGCAGATGGAAGAGGTTGCCTCGAGTGTCAATACGATCCTGATGATCTTCTATGCGCTGCTGGCGCTGAGCGTCGTGATTTCGTTCTTTGGTATTGTCA
Organism: Gaiellales bacterium; assembly: GCA_038911065.1. GTDB lineage: Bacteria > Actinomycetota > Thermoleophilia > Gaiellales > F1-60-MAGs149 > F1-60-MAGs149. The sequence continues at coordinate 56,280 of JBCKBR010000003.1, forward strand.
ATACGCTCGTGCTGTCGATCTTCGAGCGCACGCGCGAGATCGGCATGCTGCGCGCGGTTGGTACCACGCGCCGCCAACTGCGCGCGATGATCCGTTGGGAGGCGGTCATCACGTCGATTATTGGTGGCGTGCTCGGCGTGGTGCTTGGGATCCTCTTCGGCTGGGCTGTCTGCAAGGGGTTGGAGAGCGATGGCCTCGTCTTCGTTTTCCCGACGCTGCAGATCGCCATCTTCTTGGCGCTCTCGATCGTGGCCGGCTTATTGGCTGCGATTCTGCCGGCGCGCCGAGCGGCCAAGCTCGACGTGCTCGCCGCGCTGCAGTACGAGTAGGCGGAGATACCCGATGATGTCGGGCATGAAAGACACGATTCTCGTGACAGGAGCCACCGGCTTTCTCGGGCAGGTGCTTGTGCCTGCGCTGCTCGCGGACGGGCACTCGCTGCGGGTGCTCGAGCGGACGCAGTGCGCCGTGTTCGATGCGCTCAACGTCGAGCGCGTGCGTGGCGATGTTGGCGATCCGGCGTCGCTCGCTGCTGCCTGCAAGGGCGTGGCGCGTGTGATCCACATGGCCGGGCTCGTGTCCCATGCTGAGGCCGATCGCGAGCGTCTGATGCGCATCAACGTGACGGGTACGGAGAACCTGCTGGCGGCCGCCCGCTTGGCACGGGTCGGGCGTGTTGTGCACGTCTCCAGCATCGCCGCGGTCGGCACGACGGACGATCCCGAGGTGCCGCTGGACGAGGGTTCGCCCTACTCGCGCACGGCGGCAGCGTTTCCGTACTCACTGTCGAAACGCCTTGGCGAGCAGGCTGCGTTGGCGGCTGCTGCGACCGGACAGGATGTGGTTGTTGCCAACCCGGGGCATGTGCTGGGGGCGGGGGATGTCAACGGTATCTCGACGTTCCATATCAAGAAGATGCTGACGGGCGAGCTGCGCATGACGCTGCCGGGTGGCATCAGTTACGTCGATGTCAACGACGTGGTTCTTGGCATCCAGCTCGTGCTCCATCAGGGCGAGCGTGGCCGCCGCTACATTCTCGCCACGCCCGACGGCTCGCTCTCGCATGTCGAGCTGAACCGTCGCGTCTTGCAGATGGCGGGGATCGATCGCCGCACCGTGCACCTGCCGGGTGGTCCGGTGGCGTTTGTGGGCAAGATTGCCTCGAAGCTGCACATTCCGTTGCCGGTCGATGCCACCGAGCTGGACTCGGCGCGGTATTTCTGGTTCTGCTCCAGCGATCGCGCGATCAGCGAGTTGGGTTACGCGCCACGGCCGATCGACGAAGCGATTCGTGCCACGATCGACTGGTATCGCGAGCGCGGCGACGTTGCCTAAGCCAGCGGCCGTGACGAGCGCAGTGGGCGGGAACGAGGTCGTATGCCAGGCGCGATGATCGCGGTGCTCTGGGGTGCCTCGTTTGCCGTGGGCATCTGCTGGCAGTGGCGCTCGCCGCAGACTGCCGCACTGTGGAACAAGCGGATCTTCTACTTCTACTTTCACTTGCTGGCTCCGGTTGTTGTGCTCTTTGCCTACACGGTGGTGCCTGCCAATCGTGCGACGCTGATGGGGCTTGCTGCGGTGATTGTTGCGTCGTACGCCGTCCTTGGTATTGGCTTGCTCTATGCCCGCAAGGCTGGTCGCACGCGTGGTGAGCAGGGCGTGCTCGCCCTCGGCAGTGGCTTTACCAACACGGTCACGCTTGGCTATCCCGTGATCAGCGCGGTGTTTGGTCCCGCCGGGCTGGCACTGCAAGTGCTGTTTGGGCAGTTTATGTACCTGATCCCAATCGTCTCGATCTCGACCACGATTGCCGCGCACTTTGGTAATGGTTCGAGGCCGCGAACCTGGCTCGGCATCTTGCGCCAGATCATCAATGTGCCGCTGATTTTCGCGGCGATTGCCATCACCATTCGGGCCCTCGGGTTCGACCTCGCTCCGTACGTGACGGAGCCGTCAAATTGGGTCGTCTTTGCGATGGGCCCGATCGGGTTCCTCGAGCTTGGTCTGGCACTTCCGCTCAACCGGCCCTCGCACGATTTTGGGGATCTGTGGCGCGCGGCCGGACCGATTCTGATTCGTCTCTCGATCGCGCCGGCCATGCTCTATCTGGTCGATCTGGCGATGGGTGCTGACGTCCCGCAGGTCTACTACCTCGCGATCATGATGCCCGCCGCATTCCACACGCTGATTCTCGCCCGCGTCTATGACCTGCCCGGGCAGATGATGCGGCTGATTGTCGTGATGTCGACGGTGATCATGATTGCCGGCATCGTGGTCGGTCTTGCGTTCTACGGGTAGGACGCCACAACCGCGCGGATGTGGCGTCCGCCTTCCTGCGGATCAGCGTCAGCCCGTAGCAGGGGCGTAGAAGCTTTCGGGCAGCTGGCGCAGCTGCTGCGCGCAGTCGGTGCCCTTGACTTTGCGGCGCCAGTTATTGCCCATCATCGCGGCCTGGTCACGCAGCGCTTGCGCCTGTTGGTCCGAGAAGTTTGTGCCCCACTTATCGAGCTTGGGGTTATACGTGTCGTTGCCAAACTCAAACGCGGGGCCCTTTAGAAACACGCGACGATCCGGCGCCATGCCGGGTCCGGCGATCGTCACGGAGTAGATGCCCTCCTTCGACAGACCGGTTTTGCCTTTCGAGCCGCCTTTCGGCGAGAACTCGTAGCAGAAGGTACCGTACGGCTTCTGCGTCAGCACACCGACATTACGACGCCAGCCCCTGCCGTAGTCTGAATTCCACGAATCAATGTATGCGTTACGACCAAAATCGGTCGTCGGCGCACCGTACTTATTGCCCGGACCCCAGACGCCGGGGCCGCCATAGCTGAACGACCCGAACAGGTACGGAAAATGCTGTTGCCGGAGGTAGCCCTTGTAGCCGCCGGGGCTAAACTTCGACCAGCGCAGGTACGAGAGCAGCGTCGGGAAGCCGTCGAAGATTTGCGGGCCGAGCGGAGCCAGGTTGTATTGCGACTGCAGGCTTCCGCCGTCAGGGTTCGCGCCTGCTGGCCCACCGGTTGGAACGCCATTCAACGGTACTGACGACAGTCGTACCGAGTACGAGTCAGCGATTGAGCCACCAAAATCCGGCGAGAACTGAGACCACATCTGCAGATACCAGACGGTAGTACCGATTTCGCAGACCATCGTCAAAAAGGGATTTTCTCTACTATAGGAGGAGAGATCAACGCCTGACGGTTGCACCAAGCCCCCGACGAACAGGCGGTAGCTCGAAAGTAAATTGTCGCAACTGGACGTACGGATCCCTGCGTGAGCGTCAGTCGAAAAGTACCGAGGTTGCTTGCCGGGGGTAACATGGACCCACTGCCGATCAAGCTCCTCATTCCAAAATTGGAATGCGAAGTCACCCGTTGCTGTCTGACCTATGAATAGCGGCTTGACCGCCGTTCGACCAATCAGGATGCTTGCGCCAGCGTTTGTTGCTCCCGCTCCCAGCACGAACATCGCACAGATCAGCACGAGCAGTAAGCGGCTTCGCGAATGCATCGTCACGGTCAAAAGCTACACGGAAGTCGCGCTACGTCATCGGGATGTGCCGCAGGATATGCGGCTCGACGCGCTCGAAGATCTCGTTTAGCGTCTCGCCCGTAATCGTCAACCCGTGGTTCTTGAGGCCGATAATGGCGTGTGCTGGATCGGGCTGCACGCGTACGAGATCGGCCACGGCGTCGGCCAATTCGGCCGTCCCGCATGGGTAGTTGATCTCCGTGGCGTCAACGCCCTCGACCCAGGCGTGCACGTGGATAATGGCGCCCACAGTCGGGTGCTCCATGTAGATCTTCCAGTGCTCGATTGCGTCGACGGATACGCGGCGCGGCTCGATGCCCGGCGGCACCGACATCACCATGGCCTGCTTGGCCTGGTCGTAATCCGTCACCAGCAGCATGTCGCGGCCGATGTCGTGCAGATTCGACTTGTCGACGCCGGAGGCGCTCATCCAGAAGCGGGTCGCATCCTTGCGGGCCGACAGGTTGCCGTAGGACAGGCCGCCGATCGAGTAGAGGCGCTTGACGTGCTCGAGGTCGCGCTTATTGAGGTAGTTCTCGATCGGGAACGGTGCGGGGAGCAGGTCCATGGCATCGAGACGCTCGCCCGCTGCCGTCAGCGCTGCCGTCACCTCGTCGCCATCCCAGAGTTCGGCTTCGAGATCCGTATTCCAGATGTTGTCGATCACGAGATGGCTTTCGGCGAGTGGTGCGAGACGCTCAGCGAGCTTGTCGTAGAACGCGCCCGAGCCATCGTCGACAACGGCGTAGTTGCCTTGCTCCATCGTGCCGAAGCGCGCCTCCGTGCCCGGCACGACGCGCATCGAGACGTTCGAGAGGGCGCGGACGAGCACGGGGTAGTAATCGCCGATTGCCTCGCCAAAGTCGGCGGGCGGTGCGTCACCCTCATAGATAGCGGCACAGAATGTCGTTGCGCTCTCGCGTCGGTAGGGACGCACGTTCTCGCGATCCACGAAGTTGCAGACGAGGTTCGCGGTGCCGAGATCCTCGGTTCGCTCGTAGCCACGCGCCACGAGTGCGGCGCTGAGTCGGTCGGCAAAGGTCGAGAGGGTGTCGGAAATGTTCCCGTAGAAGGCAAATCGCATGTGCTGAGGTTAGCACTCGGCTCCGAACCGACGGGCACGCGCGACGCAGTGCGCTACATTTAAAGCACGGTGCCGATGGGCATCGACGATTCACGTCTCGACAGCCGACCAGTGGTCGTGCCAGCGTCGAGAGGTGTTTGGAGGCGTGAATGCTCGAAGCCGGCAATACGGCTACAGGCAAAGAGTTTGTAGATTTGATGGGTCACCTGCCGCTACCTGACGTGGAGCGGTGGATTGGCGAGAGTATTCTGGCGCCCGATGATACCGGTGGAATTCGCGCGGGCACGCTCTGGGCGAGCGCGTATCTCGATGCCGTCGAGGAGATGGAGCGAGGACTCGCTAGCCCATCGCCGGAGTATCGCCGCCGCTACGCCCTGCCACTTGGCCTCCAGCGCATGCTGGCCGTGGACGAGCCGCACCTGCAGTCGGGGCTGGCGTTGCGGCCACACCAGGTCGATGCGCTTGCGGGCATGCTTGCGGCGGTGATCGGCGACTTCGAACGGTCCGACCAAGACGAGCCGGAGATCGCAGATGAAAGCGCGCCGCGACTCGCCGACGAGAGCACGGCCGTGGTTGGTGATTCTGCCGACGATGACGACGATGACGAGTTCGACGATGACGACGATGACGCGCTGCCACCGATCGTCGACGAGCCGGTCGCCCGCGTGGCGCTTGCCGGCACCGACGACGATGATGGCGATGACGATGACGGTGAAGACGATGACGACGGCACCAGTGACGAGCCGATCGATGACCCGGGCGCAGTACGCCGCTACCGCTTCAAACACCCGACTGCATCGGGCAAGACCGTCGCCGCTGCGGCGTTCGTGGATGCTGCGCGCATCACGGGCGTTCTGATCCTCACCCATCGCCGTCTGCTGGTCGACCAGTTCGAGCGTGATCTCAAGGAGCAGGGCTACGCCCATCGGATCAAGGACCCCGTGTTGGGTGTTGCCAAGGCGCCGCTGGTGCCGCCGATCACGATCGAGACGTACGCGTGGTTTATCAAGAATGCGGATCGCCTTAGTCGCGATGTCTACGGCGTGATCCTCTGTGACGAAGCCCATACCGCGTTGGGTGAGCGCACGTCGGCGGCGATCCGACGCCTCGATACGCCGACCTACATCGGCATGACGGCGACGGATCAACTGCTGCAGAAGCATGTTGGCGATGTCTTCCCCGCGGAGATCGCGGACTTTCCGCTTGACGAAGCCGTGCTCAGTGGTGTCGTCGCCCCGCTCCGCGCCGTGCGTGTGCCCCCAGGGGCATCGCTCAAGCGCGTGCGTCTCGTGGGTGGCGATTACGATCAGGCCGAGCTCGCAAACGTACTCGACCACGACGCCGTCAACATGGCGGCTTCGCTCTATTACCTCGACATGTTTGGTCAGCGGCCGGGCATCGTCTATGCCGCCGGTGTCGACCACGCCATCCGTGTCGCTGCGGCGATGCGCGCCGTGGGGTTGAAGGCCGCCGCAGTCTCTGGGCGCACGCGGCCGCGCGAGCTGGCCGAGACGCTCGCCGCCTACGAGCGTGGCGAGGTCAACGTGCTCGTCAATGCGCAGTTGCTTGCAGAGGGGTGGAACGCGCCGCGCGCGACCGTTTGCATGCATCTCGCTCCGACCGCGAGTCGCCGCGTCTATCAGCAGCGCGTTGGGCGTGTCATGCGCCTACATCGACGCAAGGAGTCGGGTGTCGTTGTCGACTTCGCCGAGGCCGCCGCCCCGCATACCGATCGCACCATCACGCTGCACTCGCTGCTCGACGTCGATACATTCCAGCCGGGCGCGCTCGTCACGCCCCGACCGCCACGCGTGCGTCGCCGCTGGCGTCGTCTACCGAAGGCACTCGTGCGCGAGGCTCCGTGGGTCGTGCCCGTCACGCCCGATCCCGCACGCCGCGCGCAGGTGATTCGCGACAACTGGAAGACCGTCGCCGTCGATCGTCTGCCACTCGACGAGCAAGAGTTGTGGGCCGAGCATGCGGCTGAGCGTGCGCAGCCCAAGGATCTTGAGAAGCTCGCGCGCGTGCTTGTGGCGGTGCCGCGCGAGGCGCGGATGCGCTTCTTCGCCAAGTGCGCCGCCGAGAATCGCCATCGTCAGCTGCGCCTCGAGGCGCTACGTGATCTTGCGCAGAGCGGACCGGGCACGAATCTGTTTGAGCAGGCCGTACGGCTCGTGGAGCGCGCGCCGACGTGGCGACAGGATCGTCAGCAGGGGGCACGCACGCTGCTGCTCGCGCTCGGCGATGGCTTTGGTGAGGCCTCGGACCATTACGTCAGCGCGTGGGCGTGGCGTCTGGCTGCTACGTCGCACGATGCCCAGCAGCGACGGGTAATCATGGGCATTGAGGGTGGCCGCGAGCTCGTGCGGAGCCTATCGGGCCGCTCGAATGGCGAGGCGCGTCAACAGGCCAAGGTGATCGTCGCTATCGCTGAGGAGCAACCGCTCGATGTTGGCGCAGCGCTGCTTAGCTGCGTGCGCACGTCCGAGCTGGGCGCGGAGCGTGAGCTTGAGGATGCGCGCATCCGCCTGTCGGTCGAGCCGCGTGCGCTGGCTGCAGCGCTCGGCGCAAACGTGCCGTTGCCGCGGGGTGTCAAGCGACCGCCGCGTTCGCGCGTGTCAGCGGCGGCGTTGCAGGGGTCGGTGCTGCCATCTTCGATCGGTGCCTTACCCAACGAGGCGGCGCACGAGGAGCCGAAGAAGCGTCGCCGGCGTCGTAAACGTAAGCGCAATGGCGACGCGGTTGTTGGCGATCCGACGCTCGCGACGATCGGCGCGGTTGGTGGCGCGATCGTTGCGGGTGATGACGAGGCGATTGTGGTGGCGACAGTGGCTGCTCCCGACCCACACGCCAATGGCGAAGCGCCCTCTGGTGAGGCTCCTGTGATGCCAAAGCGTGGTCGCCCACGCAAGCTCAAGGTTGTCGACAGGTCTGACATCGAACCAGTACCGAGTCTGGCTCCAGCGATCGTCGACGAGCCGGTAGAGAAACCAAAGCGAGGTCGGCCCCGTAAGGTCAGGCCGGTCACCGACGAGTCCGCTGTCGAGCCTCAGCCAGAGCCCACGCCTGTCGTTGAGTTCGCCGCCGATGGTCGACGCAGAGTGGTCATCGATGACGAGACGGGAGGCGCCTCGTTCTCGTCGGATGGTATGTCAACGAAGCGTCCGCGTGGGCGCCCACGCAAGACGACGCCGAAGCGGTCGACTCCGCCGCTGCGTGAGACCCCAACGGCGGTTGATAACGGTGAGATCCCCGAGTGGTAGCGCGCTACCGCTACTTGTAGCGGTAGGTGATGCGGCCGCGTGTGAGGTCGTATGGGCTGAGCTCGACCTTGACACGGTCGCCGGGCAAGATGCGGATGTAGTGGCGCCGCATGCGACCCGAGATGTGGCCGAGCACCTCATGCCCGTTATCGAGCATGACGCGGAACATGGTGTTCGGAAGCGACTCCGTCACCTCGCCCTCGACTTCGATCTTCTCTTCCTTCGTCACCAGCACTCCGTCGTTTGACTGCCCCAGAGGGTACAGGAATAGCCGCTCCGGCAGTCCCGGCGCTAACGTACGCGCCATGACTGTGATGACAAATGACGAGCTCGGACGGTATGCGGACGCCGTCATCTCCACCTGCCTGCACATCAAGAAGGGCGATGTTGTTGGGATTCATGGCGAGACGGGGCAGCGACTGTTTGTGATCGCGCTGACGGAGGCCGCCTATCGTGCGGGCGCGCGCTATGTGGATGCGATGTACGTCGACCCAGCGATTCGGCGCGCGCGTGTCGTTGGTGCACGCGATGTTTCGACGCTTGGTTCGGCTCCGAAATGGCACCTGGCACGGATGAGGGAGTTGCTGGCGGCCGATGCCTCCTTGATCTCGATCGCGGGTGAGGCGGATCCGGGCTTGATGAAGGGCGTCGATCCGATGCGCGCAGTGCTCGAGTTGACGGCGCGCATGCCGGGTCGCGAGGCGTACCTCAAGGCGGTGGCGGCGGGCACGGCGCGGTTCTGCGTTGTCGCCTATCCGGCACCGGGCTGGGCCAAGCAGGTGTACCCGAAGCTATCGACGGATAAGGCGATGCGGGCACTGGCGAAGGACCTCCTCTCGTTTACGCGCATTGGAATGGGTGACGCTCCGGATGCGTGGGCGCGCCATGTCGACACGCTCGTCAAGCGTGCTGCAGCGGTCACGCGCCAGAACTTCACCGAACTGGAGTACCGCGCACCGGGGACCGATCTGCGGGTTGGCTTGGCAGCCAAGACGCGCTTTTGTGCGGCCGAGATGAAGACGCCAAATGGGCGCCGCTGGTGCGCGAACCTGCCGACGGAGGAGGTCTTTGCGAGCCCCGATTATCGCTTTACGGAGGGGCATTTCGCGTGTACGCGTCCGCTCTCGCTGGATGGGCAGATGTTCGACGGCATCAAGGCCGAGTTCGCGGGTGGACGCTTGCAGAAGATCCAGGCGAAGACGTCGAAGCAGCGCGACTATTTGGCGGCATATTTCGCGCGTGACACGGGTGCGGGCAGATTGGGTGAGGTGGCGCTTGTCGATCGCGCCTCCCGCATCGGTCAGGCGAATCGTGTCTACCACACGACGCTGCTCGACGAGAATGCCGTCGCCCATGTCGCGTTTGGTTCGGCCTACTCGATGACACGCACGCCGGATGCCCGCATCAAGGGCGACCGGGGCCTCAACGTCTCGAAGATCCACGTCGATGTGATGATCGGCTGCGACGACCTCGAAGTCGTTGGCGTGACGGCCAAGGGGCAGCGCGTGCCGGTGCTGACCGCCGGCACTTGGGTCTTGCGCTAACGCGATCGGCGTCGAAACTGCACAAAAGGACCCGGGTCCTTTTGTGCAGTTTCAGGCGTCGTCGAGGATCACGAGACGAAGACCCCACGCCTCGCCCGCGGCGAACAAGGCGTCGGCATCGACTTCATCTTCCCACCCAATCACGTGCGGCGTCGGCTGCTCTGCCGTGCAACCGAGCACGGCTTTGCGCTTCGGTAGCGCCTTCTCTGTCGGGCCATCCGCCATCCGTTCGCGCGCCTCTTCGGCGGCCTCGACGGCCGGCCCCTCTGCATAGCCCTTGCCCATAGGACGAAGCCTACTTAGGTGCGGCGCGACGCTTCGCCAATTTCGCTGCGCGCTTGCCTGCCTGATACGTCGCGAGCTCCTCCGCCGTACGCACGTCGCCTAGCGTCTGATGCTCGGGCATCATCGCCGCGAGACCAGGCAAATCTACGCCGAACTGGCGGTGCAGCAACACCATTAGCGTCCGCACCTTCATCGCCCCAAACCCGGGGAGTGCCCCGAGTCGCTCTGCGAGATCGGCCGCATCCGTTGCCTGCGACCAGATCCGAGACGCATCGCCAGCGTAGTGGTCGCTAATCACGGCGCAGAGATCCTGTATTCGCGCCGCCATCGTGCCAGGAAATCGGTGGACCGCTGGTTGCTCACGACAAATGGCGAGAAACGCATCCGCATCCATCGCAGCAATCTGCTGCGGGTCGAGTTGGCCGAGTCGCGCCCGCAGCGTTGCCGGCCCAGCAAATGCCTTCTGGACGGTGATCTGCTGATCCAGCACAAAGCCGATCAGGAGCGCATTCGGATCAGACGCGATCAGTCGGTCTGCTGCCTCATCGCCCGTCCATGGCAGCAGCGCAGGAGCGGTCACGACGATCCCTACGCAGCAGTGGCGATGCGCGTTTCGGTCGCCGCGTCGACGCGCGCTGCCGTCGCCTCATCGCTGAGACCAAGCGCTTCTCCGACTTCGCGCGTATAGGCCTTGCGGACACGATCGAGCAAGGTGCGCTGGCCATCATTGAGTTTGCGCGTCTCGCCCGTATCGATTAGCGATGCAAATACCTCGACCATGCCAACCAGGTTCCCCTCAGCAAAACGATCCTTGAGTAGGCGACCATCGCGATTCCACGCGATCGGCTCGTTGTGCTCATTGGCGAGTGCTGTCAGCGATCTCTCGGCGGCAGCCTTGCTGGTGACGTGGCGCAGGCCGCGTTCGACAGCGCGATCGAGCGGTACGGTGACATTCATTTTCGAATCGAGCACGAACAGGTCAAGCACGGTGGTTTTCTTGCCGAGCATCTCGCGCTCGCCAATTGCTTCCACTCGTGCGAAGCCCTCAGGACCGAAAACAACGGTCTTACCCTTTTCGAATGTCGCCATCTTTGCCATACCGACTCCTCGTCGTCTGGCGACCAAGGATAGTCGAACATCGGTTTTCGCCCGCCGGGTGCATGGTCGGCTACGCTCTAAGCGTTGTAAACACGACAAAATCGACGCCGACGAGGTTGATCATGCTACGCCGAGTTCTTCCGCTTGCCCTGTTCGCCCTGCTGCTGCTTCCGGCTGCCGCATTTGCGTCGCCAGAGGTGGTCAAAAAGGAGTATGTGACCGAGTTCTTCATCGGCCTGATCATCCTCGTGATCGCACTGCTTGCCGTCGTTGCCGGGTTTGAAGCGCGCAAGGCGAATCGCAAGTCGCACTAGTCCGTGGTGGCGGCGCTGCGGCGCAGCACACGCACATCGCCGGTTCGCCGAGTGACACCGTCGGCATCCATGTGTTCTAGCAGGGCCTGCGCGACCTTGCGCGATGATGCTGTGGCGTCGCGTAGTTCTGCCAGCGTCACCTGTCCACGCGTGGCACAGAGCGCGCGAACAATGCTGATTGCCTGGTCGTAGGCGGTGCGGTCGATGACGAGCCCGTCGGGCAGCCGCGCGACGGTTCCGGCACGGTCGAGCTGCGCGAGGATGGTCCAGGCATCGTCGCTCTGGAGCGGGAGTGCGGCGACAAAGTCTGTTTGGCGATGGGTGGCATACGGCTCGGCGACCAGCGCTGCGATGGCCGCCGCTGCGACGTTTGCGGCGTCGTTACTGGTTGCTCCAGCGAGCCGCAGATTCGCACCATCGCGTTCGACTACGCCGTCGGCAGCGAGCTGTGCGACCAGTGGATCGCGCCACGGCGTCTCGTTTAGCAGTGCGCTGAGGAGCACCGTGGGATCAAGTGGGTGCTCGCGCAGGCGGGTTGCAAGGCGCTGCTCGACGGCCGTGCGAATCGCTAAGTAGGTTGCGCTACCGAGATACCACTCGCCGAATGCGTGCACGCCGGGGACGGCTGCGAGTGCCTGTTCTGCTGCGTCGAGGTCGAGCAGGCCGCGTATTGCGATGTCGCGCGCACACGTTGCACCTGAGCTGAGTGCTGCTCTAGCGATGCTAGCCGGGTCGCCTTCCGCATACAGCTGGAGGCGCGTGGTGCTGGCACTGCTGCCGGCGTGGCGTGGTGGTCGCGGATCGAGCACCATGGCGCCGGCGATCGTGCCGGGAGGGGCGAGTCGACGGAGGACAATGCGGTCGCCGCGCAGCGCTCCGAGGGGTTGGACGAGTCGCAACTGTGCATACCCGGTCTGGCCGGGGCCGATGCTTTCACCGGCGAGTAGCACGACCCGGGCCTGCGTGACGGCTGTGCCGTGCAGCACCTCGATCAGCGCACCGCGCTGGAGCGCGCTTGCCTGATTGATGACGTTGAGCTCGACGTCGAGACGATAGCTCGGCGTCGCCGGCAGCCCCGTCCACAGCACGGCGCCCGCTGGAGTGTCCCGCCGCTCGACGCCGACGAGGGCTGCTGCCACTCGACTGCCGGCGCCGGCAGTTTCAACGGGCGTGCCATGTACTTCGAGCGAGCGCACGCGCGCCTCGCCACCGCCCGGCTCGATCGTGACGGTATCGCCTGCGTGGAGGGTGCCCGACCAGAGCGTGCCGGTCACGACCGTACCGATGCCGTGTAGCACGAAGGAGCGGTCGATCGGCAGGCGCACGCGGCCCGTCTGCGCGCGCTCAATAACCGCATCGGCGGCAGTTCGCAGTGCAGCGTTGAGGTCCTCGAGCCCTGTTCCGCTCGGTGCGGAGACGGGCACGATCGGCGCCGCAGCGAAGGGGGTCGTGGCGAGTAGTTCGCGGATCGCGAGCTCGCTGCGTGCACGCGTCGAGGCGTCGACGAGGTCGACCTTGGTGAGAGCGATTACTGCCGTGCGGATGCCGAGCAGTTCGAGAATCGCGAGGTGCTCGCGTGTCTGTGGCATGGGGCCGTCATCAGCGGCGATGCAAACGAGGGCATAGTCGATGCCCGTTGCACCACCAACCATCGTCCGCACGAACCGCTCGTGGCCCGGCACGTCCACGATACTCAACTGGAGGTCATCGGTCAGTGCGAGCGTCGCGTAGCCGAGCACAATCGAGATGCCGCGGCGCTGTTCCTCCTCGAGTCGATCTGTGTTGATGCCCGTGAGAGCGCGAATCAGCGTGGTCTTGCCGTGATCGACGTGGCCGGCGGTGCCGAGCGTGAGGTGCCGCGTCATCGGCAGGCGAGGACGCGCTCGGCGATCACGGCGACGTCGTCGTCGGAGAGTAGCGTGCGACAGTCGAGCAGCAGAAGACCGTCTTCGAGACGTCCGAGAATCGCAGGGTTGCCGGTGCGGAGGGCCATGTGCAGCGAGCCGTCATGGTCGGGTAGTGCGCAGGCGGCGCTCGCCAGATCGACCGTGGGCAGCGCACCTCCTCCGATGCGCGCGGCCGTGTCGACGACCGCGCCGTCGGTTGCGGCCGCAAGCGCTTCCGCGCGGCGTCGGACGTCGGCGAGCGGCATGCTGATCAGACGTCGAACAGGCACGGCTTGGCGCGCACGCTCCGGATCGGTGTGCAATCGCAGAGTGGCTTGAAGGGCTGCGAGACTGAGCCGATCGATGCGGAGGGCGCGGGCGAGTGGGTGGCGGCTGATCGTGTGGATCAGGTCTGCTCGGCCGGCGATCAGGCCGGCCTGCGGGCCGCCGAGGAGTTTGTCGCCCGAGAACAGAATCACGTCGGCGCCAGCAGCGATCGCTCCGACCGCGTCGGGTTCGCCGGGCAGGTCGGGGTCGGGCGTGAGTAGTCCCGAGCCGATGTCGTCGACGACCGCGATGCCGCGCTCGTGCCCGAGTCGCGCGAGGTCGCGCGTGGCGACCTCCTCCACGAATCCAACGACACGAAAGTTCGATGGGTGTGCACGTAGCAGCATTGCGGTGTTGGGCCCGATTGCGTTGGCGTAGTCGTCGAGACGCGTGCGGTTGGTCGCGCCAACCTCCACGAGTCGAGCACCAGCCTGTTCCATGATGTCGGGTAGGCGGAAGCCATCGCCAATTTCGATCATCTGGCCACGCGAGACGATTACTTCGCGACCGCGCGCAAGTGCGGCGAGTGTCAGTACGAGCGCGCCGGCTGCGTTGTTGACCACTAGGCCTGCTTCGGCGCCAACGAGCCGTGCGATGGTGGGGCCGACGTGGGATTGGCGCGAGCCACGCTGTCCGGTTATGAGGTCGAGTTCGAGGTCGACATAGCCGCCGGCGGTTCCTGCCACTGCCGCGACGGCCTCCGGGGCAAGCGGTGCGCGGCCGAGATTGGTGTGGACGATCACGCCGGTCGCGTTGATCACGCCGCGCAGTGGCGGCTGGTCGAGCGATCGGGCGAGCTCGATGATCAGCGCCGTCTCGCCCGCACGATCGGCGGCCGGCGCCGCGCCGTGCAGGAGTGCCGCGCGACGTTGTTCGATGGCGATGCGTACGAGCGCCGTCACGCCGGTCGTGCCGAGCTCGTCGATCAGCGGACCGAGCATAGGCTCGGTCAGGATCTGGTCCACCCCGGGGAGCTGGCGCAGCGCCTCCATAGTCAGAATCGTACGGCGTCTGTTCGCACAGCGGCGGCGTGCAGAGCCTCAGAGAAGGTTTTGGTACCGTCCCGGGCGATGATTCAGCTCTATCAAATCACTGGTTCCTCGTCGTTTGCCGCTCGCGCTGCCTTGGAAGAGGCGGGCGCAGCGTACGAAGTAATCAACGTGCATCCGCGCCAGCGTGACACCGACCCGACCTTTGCTGAAGTCAATCCCCTGAAGCGTGTGCCAGCGCTGCGCGATGGCGATGTCGCGGTCTACGAGACGGGTGCGGTCTTGCTGCACATCGCCGATCGTTTTCCCGCTGCTGGCCTGATTCCGCCGCTCGGTGACGCGCGGCGCGCGGACGTCTACCGCTGGATTATGTGGACCGCGAACACACTGCATGGCGCTTGGTGGCCGCTGATGATGCCGTCGTATCTCTCGACGGACGAGTCGGCAGCTCCTGGCATCCGCGAGCGGGGCATCTCGAACATGGCGAAGTACGGCGACTACCTCGATGGCCAGCTGAAGGACCGTGAGTGGTGTCTTGGCGACCAGTTCACCGTCGCTGACATCTACCTCTACATGCTGGTGGGCTGGCAGTCGTTCGTCGATGACGTGCAGGTTGGCGGCGAGCCGGTACAGTCGCATTTTGCGCGCGTCGGTGCCCGTCCGGCGATCGCCCGTTCCCGCGAGCTTGATGATCTGACCCCCGACTTCCAGCGCAATCACCCCGACATGCGTGGTGGC